>DASXOS010000019.1:0-41693 GCA_036494115.1 Solirubrobacteraceae bacterium
CAGGCGCGCGCGCTCGGGCCCGTCGCCCGCCACCACCAGCGGCATCTCGGCGATCCGGCACGCCTCGATCGCCACCTCGATTCCCTTCTCGGGGGCGAGCCGGGAGACGACGAGGGCGAACTCACCGCCCCCGGCCGGCGCCCCGTCGGCGAACTCCCTGACCACCGGCGCGATCACGCGGGCCGAATCGACCGGAGCGCCGAGCTCGTGCAGTCGGCGCATCGTGAACGCGCTCGGCACCACGAACGCGTCGGCTTGGGAGGCGAGCCGTCGCTGCCACAGCGCAAGGCCGGCGCCGTAGGCGAGCGCCTCCAGCCGGTTGCCCCGGCACCCGAGGACGACGCCGGGGAGCGTGTTGCGGCCGTGGCAGCGAGTGCACTCCTCGCCGCGGGTGAAGCACACGCCGATCGCGCACACGAGCCGGTACTGGTGCAGGTGGACCACCACGCGCGCGCCGGCCTCGCGCGCCGCGGCCAGCGCTCGCCAGCCGAACGACGGGTTCAGGTTGTGGGCGTGAACCACGCGGGCTCCCGTGCGGCGCACGGCGCGTGCCACCTCGTCGGGTTCCAAGCCGCCGCCGACGAGCCCTGCGGCCGCCCGCGTGCGGCCGAGCACCGCCGAGTCCCGCTCGATCAGCTCGGCGTCCTCCCCGAGGTGCTCGCGCACGAGCCACAGCAGATCCTCGACCGACCGCTCCTCTCCCCCGGTCGTCCGGTAGCGGTTGTGCAGGAACAGGATCACCTCGCCATCATGCCGCCGATGCGCGTCGCCGTCGTCGCCGAGTTCTACCCGCGCGCCTCCGATCCGGTGCTCGGCATCTGGGCCCACCGGCAGACGGTGGCCGCGCGCGACGCGGGCGCGGACGTAACCGCGTTCGTGCTCCATCGGCTTGTGCCGCCGGCCAGCGCCTTCAGCCCTGAGGAGTTCCGCCGGCTGCTCAGCCAACCCAGGGAGACGCAGCCCGATGGGATCCCCGTCCACTACGTTCGCTACGTGTCGCCGCCGCGCGGCCGCTCCTACGCCCGCTGGGGCGCCTGGGCGGCGCCGGCGCTCCGTCGCGCGTTGCGCCGGAGCGGACCGTTCGACCTGATCCACGCCCACAACGCCGTGCCGACAGCCGACGCGGTGATTCGCTGCCGAACCCGGCTGCCGCTCGTGGTCAGCGTCCACGGCGGCGACGTCCTGTGGACAGCGCGCGATCGGGTACCGGGGGGCCGCGAGGCCGTGACCCGCGCGCTGAGCGCCGCCGACCTGGTGCTCGCCAACAGCGCCGGGATCGCGGAGCTGGCGGGGGAGTTCGGCGCGCGGCGCACCGAGGTCGTCCACCTCGGCACCGACCTCCCGCCCCCGCCGCGGGCGAGGTCCGAGGACCCGCTGCTCGTCACGGTCGGGCACCTTGTCGCCCGTAAGCGCCACGCCGACGTGATCCGGGCCCTGGGCCGACTCCCCGGAAGCGTGCGCTACCTGGTGATCGGCGACGGCCCCGAGCGGGAGCCTCTGGCGGCGCTGGCCCGCGCCGAGGGCGTGGCCGACCGGGTCGAGTTCGCCGGCCAGCTTGGTCACGGCGAGGCACTGCGCCGGGCCCGGGAGGCGTGGCTGTTCGTGATGCCGTCGACCGAGGAGGCGTTCGGCGTCGCCTACGTTGAGGCGATGGCCGCCGGCGTGCCCGCGATCGGGGCGCGCGGCGAGCCGGGGCCGGCCGAGATCGCGGCCTTCGGAGGCGGAATCGAGCTGGTGGCGCCCGGGGATCCGGACGCGCTGGCCGCGCTGGTGGGCGCGCTGCTCGCCGACTCGGGGCGGCTCGAGGCTCTGTCGGCGGCCGCACGCGCGACGGTCGTCGGCGAGTTCACGTGGGAGCGGTGCGGCGAGCGGACGGTGGCGGCCTACGGGGCCGCGCTCGGCGGCTGAGCCTCAGGGTTTCCGGCGCCGCGGCGGCGCCGGAGCGCCAGCGCCCCGAAGGTCGCGGCGGCGAGCAGCAGCACGACGAGCACGATGATCACCGGCGTCGGCAGGAACGACCCGCTCGAGGAGCCGCCGCCCGAGCTCGCCTTGCCCTTGATCTTGCCCTGCTGGATGAGCAGCGCCCGGGTGATCACGTCCTTGCAGTCCGTGTACTCGGAAACGTCGGCCGGCATCGTGTTGAGCGCGGACTCGAGCTGCGAGACCGAGTAGGTGTGAGTGAGCGTGTTGTGCGAGTTGCAGTCGGCGATCGCGGCCGACCCACTGGCGGCCGAGGCGGGCATGGCGACGCCGAGGCTGATCGCGAGCGCGACCAGCCCGCAGACCAGCGCAGACAGACGGTGAGAACGCATCACTGACAGGTCCGGGGCGAAGGAAGGGCCCGGGCGGGCCAGCGTAGCAACCCGCCCAGGGCCGGCGCGGCGGCGAGTTGGCACCCGATGCGCCCCTTCGGCCGCAGCCTGGGTTGGGCGTGCTGCTTGTAACGGCAGCAATGAGGAGGAGGGTTCGGGGGCGGTCGCGACCATAAGTCGACATTCGCGCCAGATCTCGCCGGCCGTGACGAGCTCTGGCTGTATGGCGCGCGTAACTCGACACTCGCTCCGGCGGGCGCCGGAATTGTCGAGCTGTGGTCGTGAAAACTCGCAGCGCCGCCCCGACCCGCCCCGGAGCCCCCTTTCATTGCCGGTTACGACCAGTCGACGGTCAAGAGGCGTGCTGGATCAGAACCGCGGGCGCCGCCGAGGGCGAGCCGGACAGGGTCGCGGCGCGGGTCCCGATCTGGTCGGGCGTGAGCCTCCACGGCTGCGCCAGCCGGAACCGCCTGACCAGGTAACCGTCGACCACACGCCTCGAGACGAGCACCGCGCCGGCCGACCCGCGCGCGACGGCGGCGGAGTACGGACTGCCCACGACGTCGACCTCGGACACGGTCACGGGAGCCGATCCACCGCCGCCCCAGGGCACCCGCGGCAGGTAGATCTCGAGCGGGTCGGTGGCGAGCTGGGCGTCGGCGATCACGATTGCGCGCTGGCCGCTGGCGGCTCCGAGTGCGGTGGCCACGCCGCGCCAGTTCGGGCGCTGGTACTGGGGATGGTCGGAGATCCGGATCGAGGCGGCGATGAACGACACCGCCAGCACCGCGGCCAGGGCGGCGCCGGGCAGGCGGGCCCGCGACGCGGTGCAGGCCGCCCCGATCACGACCGCCAGTGGAGCCCACGCCGGAATCAGCGCCCGTGCGATGTAGAAGTCGTGGCCGACGAGCGCCGCGAGCAGCGGGACGATCAGCACGAACGCCGCCAGCGCAGCCGCGATTCCGGCGCCGCGCAGCTCGTCACGGTCCGCGCCCGCCACCAGGAGCACGATCAGCACCGCCACCAGCACGGCGGCGCCGAGCAGTCCCCAGTTGACCATCGTGCTGCGGTACAGCGTGCCCGCCGCGAACGTGACCGGGACCTGCTTGATCCGCGTCGCCAGCGGGAACTGCGTGAGCCACCCGAGCGGGTGTCCCACGTCGCTCACCGCGAGCGGGATCAGCGCGACCTCGACGACCACCACGGCCGCAACGGCCGTCAGCACGGCCCGGCGGCGGGTGCGCCACAGCGCCCCCAGCAGCCACGCCGCCTCGGGCGCCACCAGGAAGCCGGCGAAGAAGTGGGTGAGCAGCGCGAGCCCCGAGGCCACCGCCCACCAGGCCAAATTTCGCGCTGACGGGTCGCGAAGCGAGCGCGCGAAGAACAGCAGCGAGACCCCGCACAGCAGCGCGAGGAGCATGTACTCGCGCGCCTCCTGGGAGTACCAGATGAGGAACGGGCTGATCGCGGCCAGGCCGGCGGCCACGACGCCGGCGCGGCGCGTGACGAGCGCACGGCCGCACAGGTACGTGACCGGGATCAGCGCGGTGCCGGCGAGTGCCGACAGCGATCGCAGGCCCGCCTCGCCTGTTCCGAACAGCTTCGCCCACAGCCAGCCAACGACGAAATACAGCGGCGGGCTCGTTTCCTGGGCGCCGATCGTGTGCATCAGCGCCCCGAACGAGAGCTGCATCTCGTGCGCGGCCTGCGCCTCGTCGAACCAATAGCTTTGGCTGGTGAGCGTGGCGAACCGCAGCACGGCGCCGAGCGCCGTCAGCCCCACGACCAGCAGCAAATCGATCGGGATCCGGCTAGCCCATGCGGGCGAAGCGTCAGCCGCCACGACAACAGAGCCCTTCCGGGCTGGGCTGAGCATGGGGCCGGGATTGTAGTGTCATGCGCTTGCTCCGCTGCCGGAGGAACATCCGAACCGCGGGTCTCCTCGCGCTGCCCGCGGCGGCCCTGCTGACGCTGGCCGTGGCCGGCTGCGGGGGCTCGAGCCACGCCAGCCGCACCCCGACGGCTCGCCACCACCCGCTCGAGACGATCTTCGAGTCCGACACCGAGCTCGAGGCCGATCCCGCCGGCACGCTCGACCTGTTCCGGCGCCTCGGCGTCGATCGAGTCCGGGTCTACATCCCGTGGGGCGCGCTCGGCAGCCGGCCACCCCTGGCGCCCGATCCGACCTCCCGCACCCCGCCACCGAACTTCGACGCCACCAACCCCGCCGCGTATCCCGAGTCAGGCTGGGCGGTCTACGACGAGATCGATCGCGAGGCACACGCGCGCGGCGTCGGGCTCGACTACACGCTCGCGGCGCCGGCGCCGGTGTGGGCCACGCAGCCGGGCGAGCCGCCCGGCCCGGTCGGCGTGTGGAAGCCGTCCGCCAGCGATTTCGGCAAGTTCGTTCACGCCGTGGCCACCCGCTACAGCGGCCACTACCCGGACCCGCTTCATCCCGGGCGCAAGCTCCCCCGGATCAGCTTCTGGGGGATCTGGAACGAGCCGAACCTGGGCATCGACCTCGCGCCCCAGGCAATCGACCGAGGCAAGCTCGAGGTCTCCCCCGCCTTCTACCGCCGGATCGTCGACGCGGCGTGGTCGTCGCTGCAGGCCACCGGTCATGGCGGCGACACGATCCTGATCGGGGAGCTGGCGCCGCAGGGTCGCTCGGTCGGTCCGTACCCAGGGAACTTCGACATGATGGTTCCCCTGCGCTTCGTGCGGGCCCTGTACTGCGTGGACTCGTCCTACCACGAGCTGCGCGGTACGGCGGCCGCACAGCGCGGATGCCCGACGACGGCGGCGGACTCGGCCCATTTCGCCGCTCAGCATCCCGGCCTGTTCCACGCCGCCGGGTTCGCCGATCACCCCTATCCGCAGAACCAGGCGCCGAACTTCGCCAACACGCTCGAGCCCGACTACGCCGACTTCGCCGCGCTCCCGAACCTGGAGCGGACGCTCGACCGTGTCCAGCTGGTGTACGGATCGAGCACGCGGTTCGACATCTACTCGACCGAGTTCGGCTACAAGACCAACCCGCCGGAGAAGCTGATCCGCGCGATCCCGCCCGCCCGGGCCGCGGTCTACCTCAACCAGGCCGAGTACATGAGCTGGCGCGACCCGCGCATTCGCTCCTACGACCAGTACCTGCTCAAGGACTCGCCCTCGGGGGACTTCGCCACCGGGATCGAGACCGCCACCGGTGCGCCCAAGCCGACCTACGACGCATTCCGGTTCCCGGTCTGGATGCCGGTCACCACGTCGAGCAAGGGCGCCTCACTCGAGGTGTGGGGAGACGTGCGCCCGGCCCGCTACGCCGGGCTGCAGAGCGGGCACCCGGCCAAGGTCGAGATCCAGTTCCAGCCAGGCGGCGCAAGTACGTTCAAAACCGTCCGCACGGTCAGCGTCACCGATCCGTACGGCTACTTCGACGTGCGCCAGCCGTTTGACGGCAGCGGCACGGTCAGGCTGCGCTGGGCCAATCCGCACGGCCCGACGATCTTCAGCCGCAGCGTTTCGCTGACGCTCAAGTAGCCGCTTCGATCCGGGATGTCGACCGCCGAGGTCGCTACTCTGCTCGCCCGACTGCGACGGACCGGGATCGATCGCAAGGCGCGATCCGCGCTGCCGGACGGCGCAACTTCAGTCGCCCCCCACCTGTTTGCATCTCTGTGCGCCTCCCCCGCCGAGCCCTGATCACCGCCGCCACCGGCCTCGCCTGCGCCGGCCTCCATTTGCTCGGCGCCGCCGCGCCCGCGGTGGCCTCGTCGAACCAGGTGGCGATCATCGAGGACGACGACCACATGCTGGCCGATCCGGCGGGCACGCTCCAGCAGTTCCGCAAGCTGGGCGCCGGAATGGTCCGGGTGTTCCTCCCGTGGTCCGCGATGGCGCCCGACTACAACTCGAGCAACGAGCCGGCGAACTTCGACCCGACCGATCCGGCGTCCTATCCCGACGGGGTGTGGGACAGGTGGGACGCGATCGTCCGGGACGCCAAGCAGGCCGGGATCGCGGTCGACTTCACGATCACCGGCGGCTCGCCGCGATGGGCGGAGCACAAGGCGCGGCCATCGCAGATCGTCGGCAACCAGCAGCGCGCCTGGTACCCGGATGCGACGAAGTTCGGCCAGTTCGTGCGCGCCGCGGCCAAGCGCTACGGGGGCAGCTATCCCGATCCTCAGAACGCCGGCCAGACGCTGCCGCGCGTCAGCTTCTGGTCGATCTGGAACGAACCCAACTTCGGTGAGGACCTCGGCCCGCAGGCGATCAACGGGTCGCGGACCTCGGTCGCGCCCGGCATCTACCGCAGCCTCGTGAACTCCGCCTGGCAGGCGTTCCAGGCCACCGGCCACGGCCACGACACGATCGTGATCGGGGAGCTCGCGGCCCGCGGCCTCAGCGGTAAGGCGACGCGGAAGCATCCCGACGGGCTGCCGGGCAACTTCGCCCAGACCAAGCCGCTGCTGTTCATCCGCACCCTGTACTGCGTGGACGCGAACAACCGCGAGCTGCGCGGCAACGCGGCCCGGTCCGTGGGCTGCCCGGCCACCGCGGGGGCCTCCCGGGCGTTCCGGGGCCAGAACCCGGGCCTGTTCAACGCCAGCGGCTTCTCCGACCACCCGTACCCGCAGGACCAGCCGCCGACCAAGGATCGCTCCACGGACGCGAACTTCGCGAGCTTCTCCGAGCTGCCGAACATGGAGCGCGAGCTCGACAAGGTGACCCACGTGTACGGCTCCGGCAAGCACTTCTCGATTTACAACGACGAGTACGGCTACATCACGCACCCGCCGAACAAGGGCCGCTTCGTCTCGCCGACGACCGCCGCGTACTACATCAACTGGGCCGAGTACTTGAGCTGGCGCGCGCGCCGGATCGCCTCGACGATGCAGTACCTGCTCTACGACGCGCCGCAGAACCCCGCGCTTCCCCAGGGCGGCTTCGCCAGCGGCCTGTTGACCGCCGCCGGCAAGTTCCAGCCGGCCTACTCCGCCTATCGGATGCCGCTGTACCTGCCGGTGAGCGCAACCAGGCGCCGGCGCAGCCTCGAGGTCTGGGGAGACGTGCGCCCGGCGCACTTCGCCGCCGCCGACACGCACAACGCGCAGTTCGTCCAGATCCAGCTCCAGCGTGGCAACAAGGGGTCGTTCGGGACCGTCAAGCGGGTCAAGGTCACCAACCAGCGCGGCTACTTCGACACGCGGGTGACATTCCCGTCGTCGGGCACGGTGCGGCTCGTCTGGCAGTACCCGTCAGGTGATCCGAACCTGCCACAGGGCACGATCTACAGCCGCCACGTGCAGATCAAGCTGCGCTAGCAGCTGACCGGCTCAGCCCGAGTACATCGCCTCGATCTGCGCCTCGTACTTGGCGGCGATCGGCTTGCGCTTGAGCTTCATCGTCGGCGTCAGCTCATCGCCTCCGGGCGCCCAGTCACCGGGCACGATCATGAACTTCTTGATCTGCTCGACGCGGGCCAGGTGCTGATTGGCCTGATCGACCGCGGCCTGCACCGCCTCGGTCATCTTCGGCTCCCGGCTCAGCTCCTCCAGCGAGCTGGCCTCGAGACCCTGTTGCTGGGCCCACTGGGGGGCGAAGTCGGCGTCGAGCACGATCAGCGCGGTGTTGTAGGGGCGGCCGTCGCCGATCGCCGCGGCCTGGCCGATCAACGGGCTCGCGCTCTTGATCTCGGCCTCGATGTTCGCCGGGGACATGTTCTTGCCGGCGGCGTTGATGATCAGCTCCTTCTTGCGATCGACGATCTTGAGGAAGCCGTCGGCGTCGATTTCGCCGATGTCGCCGGTGTGGAGCCACCCATCCGGGTCGACCGCCTCGGCGGTCTTCTCGGGCTGATTGCGGTAGCCGAGCATCACGAACGGTCCGCGGACCAGCACCTCGCCGTCCTCGGCCAGCCTGAGATCGACGCCGGGCGACGGCGGGCCGACGGTGCCGATCTTGACCTGGCCGGGGCGGTTGCAGGTGCCGAACCCGCACGTCTCGGACATCCCCCACAGCTCGGCCAGTTCGATCCCCAGGGCGTGGAAGAACTCGATCACCTCGACGGGGGTCGGGGCGGCGCCGACGTTGACCGCGACGAGCTGGTCGAGCCCGAGCATCGCCCTGAGCTTCGAGAACATCTCCTCGTCGGCCTTGGCCACCGTGGCCTCGAGCTCCTCGGGGACGGGCTCCCCGCGCTGCCTGAGCCGAACGCGCCGAAGCGAAGCCTGGAGGGCGGCCTGAACGGGAGCGCGCTGCTCCTCGGGCTGGGCGGCCTGCATCGTCTCGAGGCCGGCCTTCAGCTTCTCTCAGATCCGGGGCACGGCGAAGAACCAGGTGGGATGGACCTGGGGCAGGTAGGAGACGACCTCGCGCGGGTTATCGCAGGTCGTGACGGTGCCGGCATAGATCACCGGGATGTAGTGGTGGGCCATCCGCTCGGCGATGTGCGCCGCGGGCAGCCACGAGATCAGCCGGCCCCCCGGCTCGAGCGGGATGATCTGCTCGAGCGCGGCCGCCGAGACCATGATGTTGCGGTGCGAGAGCTGGACCCCCTTCGGCTTGCCGGTGGTGCCCGAGGTGTAGATCAGCGTCAGCACGTCGTCGGGTGCGATCTCCGCGGCGGCGGCGGCCACGTCGAAGTCTGGGTCAGAGCCTTCGATCTCCGACAGCGGGGTGGTGCCCTGCGGCGCGTCGCCGCCGACCACGATCATGTGCTCGAGGCCGGGCAGCTCCCGGCGCGCCGTGAGCATCGTCTCCAGGAACGCCGGCTCTGCGATCGCCACCTTGGTGTCCGCGTCGGTGCAGAGATAGACGATCTCCTCGGCCGGATACGTGTTGTAGATCGAGAACGGGGTCGCTCCGAGCATCGCCACCGCGAGGTCGACGATGTGGAACTCGGGCCGGTTGGCGAGCATGATCGCGACGGTGTCGCCGCGCCGGACGCCCAACTTGGCCAGCCCGCCGGCGACGGCGTCGACCCGCTCGAGCAGCTCGGCCCAGGTCATCGAGACGCTCTCGTCGAGCGTGCGGACGGCGACGATCTCCGGATGGTTGGCCGCCGTGCGCCGCAGCGCCTCGGTCAGCGTCTGGGCATCCTGGGCACGCCCTGCTGGTGCCGTGATCGTGCTGCTCTCCATATCTCCTCCGCGTCCTGGATCCAGTTACCGGAGCGGTAACGCTATCGCAGCACCCGCGGCGGGCGCGGGAGTGTCAGTGGACGTTGAAGCCGCTGCCGGTCAGCGTCGAGATGTTGTTGCTGAGCCCGATCGCGAACAGCATTACGATCAGCACGAACCCGACGACGCCGGCGCGTTCCATCACCTCGAACGGGATCCGCTTGCCGCGGACCTTCTCGGCCACCGCCCAGAACACGTGGCCGCCGTCGAGCGGCAGGAACGGGAACAGGTTGACCACCGCCAGCGACAGCGAGATCAGGGCGAGGATCTCGAGGGCCATCGTCGTGCTGGCGGCGAACGACTGCTGCGTGACCACGTAGGCGCCGACCACACCGCTGACCTGCTTGCGCTCCTTCGGTTCGAAGATCCGAGCCAGCACCGACACCGTCTGGGTCGTCACGTGCCACATGCCGGTGACGGTGAGCGAAGCGGCGTTGACCGCGCCGATCGACTGCTGGGTGGAGCCGAACGCGAATCCGACCAACGGCCGGTGGTCGGCGGAGCTGTACTTCGGCCGGATCTCGAACGTGCGCAGCTGACCGTCCCGCTTGACCACGATCCGGGCCGGGGTGGCCGCGACGCAGCCGTTGCTCTGGGTGCCGGCGCACACGTGGGTGGCCAGCTGGTTGCGCAGCTTGTCCTCACTCCCGGTGACCCCGTCGATCGAGACGAGCTGGTCGCCGGGGCGCAGTACGTGTGTCGCCGGCGCGTGCAGCGACACGGTCTGCACCCGCGTGCTGCCGACCGTCTGCCCGTTGGACAGAAACAGCGCCCACACGATCACGAACGCGATCACCAGGTTGACGAACGGCCCGGCCAGGATCACGAAGATCCGCTTCCAAACCGGCTGGTTGTAGTAGGCGCGGGGCACGACCTCGGGCGGGAGCTCCTCGCGCGGGTTCATGCCGCTGATGCGGACGTATCCGCCGAGCGGGATCGGGCCGATCCCGTACTCGGTCTCGCCACGTTTGAACCGCAGGAGCAGAGGCCCGAAGAACAGTGAGAACCGCTCCACGCGCATTCCCACCATCTTCGCGGCGGTGAAGTGCCCGGCCTCGTGGAGCACGATCAGCGCCACGAAGCCCATGAATGCCAGGAAATAGGACATGTCCCGATAACGAGTGTGCGCGATCCGATGAAGGAATTGATTAAGACGTGATCCGTTCGCTCACGAGCTCGCCGGCCACCCGCCGGGCCTCGGCATCGGCCTCGCCCAGCGAGTCGAATGAATGCACCGGCCGGCATGGGAGCTGGGCCAGCGTCTCCTCGATCACGGCCGCGATCTCCAGGAAGCCCAGCCCGCCGCCCAGGAACGCGTGCACCGCGACCTCGTTGGCGGCGTTCAACGTGCAGGGCGCGGTCCCGCCGGCTCGGGCGGCCTCGCGCGCCAGGCGCAGGCAGGCGAACGTGTCGGCGTCGGCGGCCTCGAACGTCAGCGCTCCCAGCTCGATGAGGTCGAGCGGCCGAACCGGGACGTCGACCCGGTCGGGGTGGTGCAGGGCGTACGAGATCGGGACCCGCATGTCGGGATAGCCGAGGTGCGCGAGCGTCGCGCCGTCGCACAGCTGGATCAGACTGTGGATGATCGACTGCGGGTGGACGACGACGTCGATCTGCTCGTACGGCGTCCCGAACAGGTGGTGGGCCTCGATCAGCTCGAGGCCCTTGTTCATCAGCGTCGCCGAGTCGATCGTGATCTTGCCGCCCATCGCCCACGTGGGGTGCGCGAGCGCCTGCTCGACGGTCACCTCCTCCAGCTCGGCCGCCGTCCGGCCCCGGAACGGCCCTCCGGACGCGGTCAGGATCAGCCGATCGACCGTGCCGGGGCGCTCGGCCCCGAGCAGCTGGTGGATCGCGGAGTGCTCTGAGTCGACCGGGATGATCGCTGCGCCCGTCGCCTCGGCCAGCGCCATCACCAGCTCGCCGCCCACCACCAGCGATTCCTTGTTGGCGAGCGCCAGGTCGATTCCCTCGCCGAGCGCCGCCACGGTGGGCACGAGCCCCGCGCTGCCGACGATGCCGTTCAGCACCATGTCGCACTCGCACTCGGTGATCAGCTGGACCAGGCCATTCGGCCCGGCGAGCACCTGGCCGTCCGTCCACGCCTCGGCTGCCCGCGCGGCGGCGTCGGCATCGGCGAGCGCGATCCGCCCGACCCCGTGAGCGCGGGCCTGCTCGAGCAGCGGCTCCCAGGCACTCCCGGCGCTGAGCCCGGCCACGCTCAGCTCGCCGCCGCTGCGGGCGACGACGTCGAGCGCCTGGACTCCGATCGAGCCGGTGGCGCCGAGGATGACCAGCCGGCGGGGCACGGTTCGATTGTAAGTCGGTCGCTGACGCCGCTAGGCGAGCGGCGCCTGGCGCACGATGGCCTGCGCCGTGACCCGGATCGTGCCGCGGTCGGCCAGGTGGAGCGTCCCGACCTGGATTGCCACCTCGACCGGGTCAGCCCGGTCACCAAGCGTGAAATCGAGCGTGGCCGAACCGGGCTGATATGCCGTGACCTCGCCGTAGGCGACGTTGTTGGCGACGCGTGAGCCGCCCAGCGGCGCCATCTCGATCGCCCCGCTCGAGAGGTTGCGCACGATCGTCCGCAGTGTGTCGCCGCTGATCTGGACGTCGAACCGGAACAGTCCTTCCACCCCCAGCAGCATCGCCCGCGCATCCGGCTCGAGCTCCTTCGACGCCGACAAAACCATCCCCCGGCGGCCGCCCGCCGCCGGAATCTCACCCGCGAGCTGGTTGTGCGAGCTGGGGCTCAGAGCAGCCCGATGAGCATCTGGGCGACCACGTCCAGCTGCGCCTTGTTGGCCGCGTCCTGCTCGGTGCTGAGCGTCAGGGTCATCGCCTCGTTTGCCCCATTCGGGAAGATCTGCAGGTGGTACTGGTTCGTTGTTCCCTGCAGAGTGATCGAGTTTTTCGCGCCTGGCGCGATCGTTTGCGGTATCGCGGCGCCCCCGCCTGAGCCATTCGCGTCCTGGCCCACTGCCTCGAGCGCCCCGCCCGTGTTGTTCGTGAAGTTGAGCGTCACCTGATCGGAGGTCGCCGAGATCGCGATCGCCAGCTTGCCGTCGGGTGTCTTCAAGAGCGGGACGGATGGCTGGCTGAGGCCGATCAGGATGCCGGCGCTGACCACCCCGCCGTTGCCCTGCACGAACGCATCGGGCTTCAGTCCCCCGAGCTCGGCGGAGTTGGCAGCCGTTCCGTCGATCTTCAGGAACTTGTTGGTGGCCTCACCGATCTTCAGGAACGTGCTGTTGGCGTCCGCGATCTTCAGGAACGTACTGTTGGCGTCCTCGATCTTCAGGAAGTTCAGACTGGCGTCCTTGATCTTGAGGAACTGCTTGTCCTTGTTCTGCAGCGTGGACAGCTTCTTGTCCAGCTTGATGAGCTTGTTCTCGATTTTGAGCAGCGGCGAGCTGATCGCGTGACTCAGCCCGCCCAGCTTGAGGAACCCGACGGCGGCCGGTTTCGCCGTCGCGCGGTCTGAGCGCGCCTGCGCCTTCTCGGCGAGACCTCCGATCGCGGCGAGCAGTGCCATCGACACTCCCACCTTGGCCGCGTTGAGACGGAACCTGATGTAGTCAGCCATTGCGTTACCCCCTTGGTTGGCCCTTGGCTGTTGCGCGGACGGGCGCCTAGTCTCTTCGATGACGCCGCCCTGACGCAAGCCCGCCGTCTTAGCGGCGGCCGATCACCACCACCGCCCAGCCCTGGGTCTCGATCTGCCGGCGCTCCCGCAGGCCGCGCGCGGCGTACGCCCGGATGACGTCGTCGGCCTGCGAGGTCGCGAAGCCGCTGAGCAGGCCCGAGGTCGGAACTGGATCGGCCAGCCGCTCGGCAACCGCGACGTGGACCGCGGGTGGAACGTTCGCCGCGAACGCGGAAGCGGGCGGGGGCGCCTGCGACATGAGGTCCACGACCGCCCCTTCAAGCGCGACGCCATTGAGCGCGGCGTTCGCGACCGCGGCCGCCACGCTCCCCGGCTCGACGTCGACGGCCATGACGGACGCCCACCCGAGCTTCGCCGCGAGGATCGCGAGCACGCCCGTGCCGCAGCCGAGATCCGCGAACCGCTGCGCCGGCTCGAGCTCGAGCAGCTGCTCCAGGCAGGTCCTGGTCGTGGGATGGGTGCCTGCGCCGAATGCGGCGCTCTCACCGAGGACGATGTCGATCATGTCGCGCGTGACCGGAGCCCACTCCGGGCGCACCACGAGCCGTCCGGCGATCGGGTCGGGTCGGTAGTCGGCCAGCCGCCGCGCACGCCAGTCGTCCGGGATCTCGCGTTCCGAGAGCACGTGTGGCCAACGACCGCATAAGGGCTCGATCTCGTCGCGCGACGGGACCTCCGGCCCGCGCATCAGGAGGTCGATGTGGAGCCCAGCCGGCACCTCTCTGACGCCGCCGGGCACGATCGGGAGAAGCCGGTCGAGGATGTCCTCCACGGCGAGCTTGGGGACGCGCAGCACGACCTCCCGCACGCGGCGATTGTATGGTCGCGGCCTTCGTGCTGGCCCGCTCCAGACAATTGGTCGCCGCGGCGATCGCCCTCGGGCTCATCCTCGCTTCCGCCGTGGCGAGCGCGGCGGGCGCAACCAGCCGCCCAGGGCCCGTCGTGTTCGCCCCATACCTGGATATGACGCTCGATCCACCGCCGAACCTGACCGCGATCCATCAGGCGAGCGGTGTGCGCCAGGCGTCGCTTGGCTTCGTCACCGCACGGGGCGGCAACGCCTGCACCCCGACGTGGGGCGGGTACGCGTCCGACCCCGCCGGCGGCGCGGCTGCCTTCGAGCGCGGAAGCGTCGCCGTATTCCAGCGCTCCGGCGGGTCGGTTGTCACCTCGTTCGGGGGTCAGGCGGGCACGGAGCTCGCGTCGGCATGCCGGTCGATCTCGACCCTTAAGCACGCGTACGCCTCTGTGGTCGCCGCCTACCACCCGACCCGAGTCGACTTCGACGTCGAGGGCGCAGCCGTGTCCGAGCGGGCAGCGATCACCCGCCGCTCGCAGGCCATCGCCGCACTCCAGCACCGGTTCAGGCGCCTCCGGGTGAGCTTCACGCTACCGGTGCTGCCGACGGGTCTCGATCCGGGTGCGCTCGGGGTTCTGCGCAGCGCCATCGCGCATCACGTCAAGGTCACGTACGTCAACGTGATGACGATGGATTACGGCGACGCGGCCGCGCCTGACCCGGCCGGCAAGATGGGCAGCTACGCGATCCAGTCGGCTCGCAGCGTGAGCCGTCAGCTGCGTAGCCTGTATCGGCACCTGAGTGCGAAGCGGCGGATGCGGATGCTCGGCGTGACCCCGATGATCGGAATCAACGACACCAGCGACGAGGTGTTCACGCTGTCCGACGCCGCCCAGCTCGCTGGCTTCGCCCGCTCACAGCACCTCGGAATGCTCGGCTTCTGGTCGGTGAACCGTGATCACCAGTGCCCCCAGGCGGCCATCCAGGCCGAGGACAGCTGCTCCGGCCTGGCCCAGAGCGACTTCCAGTTCGCCAGGACGTTCCAGAAGTAGGGCCCACGGCCGCCGCGGCGCGCCCGGTCAGTGCAGCGCGGCGACCCAGATGTAGTAGCCGGCGACGACGGTGAAGATCACCGCGTCGAGGCGGTCGAGCGCGCCACCGTGGGCCCCGAACAGGACCCCCGCGTCCTTGATCCCCGAATTGCGCTTGACCAGCGATTCGAACAGGTCGCCGATCGGGCCGAGCACCGCCACCGCGACCCCCAGCAGGAGCGCATCGCCCGGAGTCAGCCAGGTCTGGTAGATCCCGGCGAAGAACACCGCGAGCACCGCGATCAGCATCCCGCAGAACAGCCCCTCCAGGGTCTTGTTGGGCGAGATCTGGGGCGCCAGCGGCCGCCTTCCGAACAGCCTGCCTCCCACGTACGCGGCCGTGTCTCCCAGAAACGTGCCGATCAGGACGTCGATCACGATCCCGCCACCGTGGTCGAGTTGGCGGAGCAGCACGACGTGGGAGAACGCGAACCCGATCCAGAACACCCCGAGGAGCGTTCCCGCCACCGCGACCGTCGCTCCGCGGACATCGGGACGGGTCATCACGAACAGAACGAGGACGGGGAGCGTCGCCACCGCGACCCCGAGCACGTCCTTGATGGTCCCGTACCGCGCGGCCAGCACCATTCCGGCCAGCGATGCGAACCCGACCAGCGGGAGCGGCCGCCAGCGCTCGAGCAGCCCGTAGAGCTCGTACAGGCACACCCAGCCCACCGCGATCATGAACAGGGCGAACGGCAGCCCGCCGAGGTCGACGAACACGATTGCCACGATCGCTGCGGGGACGGCGACGAGGACGCGCGCAAAGAAATCCGAGCCCCCGCCGCTCTTCTTGGGCGGCGGGCTGCGTCTCCGCGGTGGTGGGGGTGCGGAGGACCGCGCACGCGAACGCTGCGGCTGTTGCTGGCGCGGCGGCCGGCGGGCGGAAGGCATCTAACGTCCTCCAAATCGGCGTCGGCGGGCGGCAAATTCCTCCAGGCTCTGCTCGAAGGCCTGGCGGGAGAAGTCGGGCCACAGCTCGTCGCGGAAGACCAGCTCGGAGTACGCGCCCTGCCACAGAAGGTAGTTCGAGATGCGCTGCTCGCCGCTGGTGCGGATGATCAGGTCAGGATCGTGCATGTCAGGTGCGTACAGGTGGGCGCGGAACTCGTCCTCGTCGCCACCGGTAAAGGTTCGCGCCGCGTCGATGATCTCCGCTCTGCCGCCGTAGTTGAAGGCGACGAAGAAGCTGATCCGGGTGTTGTGGGCCGTGAGCTCCTCGGCCCACCGCATGCGGTCGAGCAGCCGAGCCGAGATCGGCGCGGTGCGCCGGCCGATGAACCGCAGCCTCACGCCCTCCTCGTGCAGCTCGGGTGTCTCCGCGTCGATCCGCCGGGCGAACATCCTCATCAGCGCCGAGACCTCGGCCCGCGAGCGGCGCCAGTTCTCGGTCGAGAACGAGTAGACGGTCAGCTCCTTGATCCCCAGCTCGACCGCGTCGCGCAGGCGCGCCTTGACCGTGTCCGCGCCCGCCTCGTGGCCGGCCACCGGTGGCAGGCCGCGCTGCTTGGCCCAACGGCCGTTCCCATCCGTGATGATCGCGACGTAGCGGGCGTTGTCGCCGGCCACGCCAGTCCCCGGAGTCACTAGACCTCCAGGATCTCTTCTTCCTTCTGCTTAAGCGTCTCGTCGAGTTCGCCGATCCGCTGGTCGGTGACCTTCTGGAGCTCGACCTCGGCGCGGTGCTCGTCGTCCGAGCCGGCCTCGCCGGCCTCCTTGAGCTCGCGCAGGTCGTGCATCACGTCACGACGGATGTTGCGGATCGCCACCCGCCCCTCCTCGGCGATGTGGCGGACGACCTTGACCAGCTGCTTGCGCCGCTCCTCCGTGAGCTCCGGGATGCCCAGCCGGATGAGGTTTCCGTCGTTGTTCGGCGTCAGCCCGACATCCGATTCGAGGATCGCGCGCTCGATCGCCTTGATCGAGCTCTTGTCGTAGGGCTGGATCGTCAGCAGCCGGGCCTCCGGCGCGCTGATCGTGGCCAGCTGCTTGAGCGGCGTCGCGGTCCCGTAGTAGTCGACGTTGATCCGGTCGAGCAACGCCGGGCTGGCGCGTCCGGTCCGTACCGATCCGAACTCGTGGCGAATCGCCTCCACCGACTTGGCCATCCGCTCGCGCGCGTCGGCCAGCAGTTCATCGGTTATCTCGCTCATGTCCTCACCAACGTCCCCACTCTCTCTCCGGAAACTATCTTGTCGATGTTCTGGTCGTCGGCCATGTTGAACACGATGATGGGCAGATTGTTGTCCATGCAGAGCGCGAACGCAGTCGAGTCCATCACCTGCAGGCCGCGGGTAAGCGCATCCTTGTGGGTGATCTCAGGAATGAACGTGGCGCTCGGATCGACCGCGGGATCGGCGGTGTAGACGCCCTCGACGCCGTTCTTCGCCATCAGCACGACCTCGGCGTGCACCTCAGCGGCCCGCAGCGCCGCCGCGGTGTCGGTGGTGAAGAACGGGTTGCCGGTGCCCGCGGCGAAGATCACCACGCGCCCCTTCTCCAGGTGGCGCATCGCGCGCCGGCGGATGTAGGGCTCGGCCACCTCGGAGATCGTGATCGCCGACTGCACCCGGACGGGGACGTCGTCCTTTTCGAGCGCGTCCTGCAGCGCCAGCGCGTTGAGCACCGTGGCGAGCATCCCCATGTAGTCGCCGGTGGCGCGGTCCATGCCCCGGGCGGCCGCCGCCAGGCCCCGGTAGATGTTGCCGCCGCCGACCACGATCGCCACCTCGACGCCGCGGCGGTGCACCGCGGCGATCTCGCAGGCGATCGCGCGGACACGCTCGGGGTCGGTGCCGTAGTCGAGCTCGCCCATCAGCGCCTCGCCTGACAGCTTCAGCAGGATGCGCCCGTAGGCCGGTGCCGCCCCGTTCCCTGACTCCTCGGCCACCGGCTCAGCCGCCGACCGCGAACCGGGCGAAGCGGCGGATCACGACGTTCTCCCGCGTCTCGCTGGCCAGCTCGGCCCGGAGATCCTCGATCGACTTGCCGCCGTACTTGTCCTCGTTGACGTGCTTCTGGCGGAGCAGCACCACGTCGTCGAGCCACTTGTCGAGTTTGCCCTGAACGATCCGCTCGCGGACGTTCTCGGGGCGGTCGGCGGCCTGCTCGACCGCGATCCGCTGTTCGCGCTCGCGGTCCTCGGTCGGGACATCGTCCTCGGTGACCGCGAGCGGGTTCGCGGCCGCGATGTGCAGTGCCAGATCCCGCGCGAACTCCACGAACTTCTCGTTGCGGGCGACGAAGTCGGTCTGGCAGTCGATCTCGACCAGCACGCCGATCTTGTTGCCGGCGTGGATGTAGCTCTGGACGACACCCTCGGTGGTCTCGGCGCCGGCGCGCTTCGCCGCCTGGGCGACGCCCCGCGCCCGCAGGACCTCGATCGCCTTCTCGATGTCGCCGTCGGTCTCCGCCAGCGCCTCCCGGCAGGCCAGAACACCGGCACCGGTGCGGTCGCGGAGCGCTTTGACGTCCTTTGCGGTGATTGCGCTCATGCGTTCTCCTCTGCGGTCTGCGGGGCGGTGTTGGCCGCCGCCTCCTCCGCTGCGCGGGCGTCGGCGGTCGCCTCGGCCGCGGGCTCCTCAGCTGCGGGCGGGGCGTCGGCGGTCGCCTCGGCCGCGGGTTGCTCGGGCGTCTCCGGCGGTGCCTCGGGGGTCGCCGGAGGCTCGGGCGCGGCCTGGGCCTCTGCTTCGGCCGGCGCCTCGGTGGGCGCGGCCTGGGCCTCAGCTTCGGCCGGCGCCTCAGCGGGCGCGGCCTGGGCCTCGGCTTCGGCCGGCGCCTCGGTGGGCGGGGCTGCCTCAGCCGGCGGGGCCGCGGCGGTGGCCTGCGGCTGCGCGGGCTGCGGTGGGGCCGCCGGCTGCTGTGCAGGCTGCTGCTGTGCGGACTGCTCGGCCTGAGCGCGCTGCTGCGCCGCAGCCGCCTCCTCGGCTTCGCGACGAGCCTGCTCCTCGGCCTCTTGACGAGCGCGATCCTCCGCCTCCTGGCGGGCCCGCTCCTCGGCCTCCCGGCGCTCACGCTCCTCCGCTTCGCGGCGCTCACGCTCGAGCCGAGCCGCCTCCTCCTCAGCGCGGAAGATCCCGTGGCCCTCGGCGACGACGTCGCCGATCGCGCCGGTGATCGCCGTGCACGACCGGATCGCGTCGTCGTTTCCGGGGATCACGTAGTCGATCCCGTCCGGGTCGCAGTTGGTGTCGACCAGGCCGATGATCGGAATTCGCAGGCGCTGGGCCTCGCGGACCGCGATCGCCTCGGTCTTGAGGTCGATCACGAACACGGCGTCGGGGACGCGCTGCATGTTCTTGACGCCGCCGAGGTTGGCCCGGAGCTTCTCCAGGTCGGCCTGGGCGGCCATCCGCTCGCGCGTCGGCAGCAGCTGCAGCTGCCCCTCGGTCTCATAGCGCTCGAGGTCGTGCAGTCGCTTGATCCGCTGCGAGATCGTCTGGAAGTTGGTCAGCAGACCACCCAGCCAGCGGTGATTCACGTACGGCATCTCGGCCGCGGCCGCGGTGGACTCGATCGCGTCGCGAGCCTGCTTCTTGGTCCCGACGAACAGGATCGTGCCGCCCCGCCGGGCGACGTCCGAGGCGAAGCGCCGCGCGTTGTCGAGCAGCGCCTCGGTCTGGATCAGGTCGATGATGTAGATGCCATCCCGCTCGCCAAAGATGAAGCGGCGCATCTTGGGGTTCCAGCGGCGCGTCTGGTGACCGAAATGCACGCCGGCCTCCAGCAGCTCCTTGATTCCTACTTGAGCCACAACTTGCTCCCTTGTTGGTGTTGGTACTGAAAGCCCGCCGGCCGGTGTTCGCGTACCTCGGGAAGACCCAAGGCAGGGCCGCGATCCTCGCTGGCGGGGTCGATGGAAAACGACTTGTCCAAAAAAGTTTACGCAAGTCCTCCCCAGCCGCTACGTTTTCAGGTGTAGCGGGCCGTCACCCTTCCCCTACCTTCGGTGATAGCCCGCTCAAGCGAGCCGGACCTCCCTTCCCCTACCTCCGGTGGCTCGGTTCGCATTTGCGACGGGGCGGCTTTGGACGGGCCGCCCCGTCGTTTTTACGTGGTCGCTGGGAGATCGGGGCTCATATTGGACCCCGATCCCACCTCCCCAGCACGCGCAAGTGCCTCGACCAGATCTGCCGGCAGCGGCGATTGAACGTCCACCGGCGCACCTGTGACCGGATGGGAGAACGCCAGCCGGGCGGCGTGCAGGAATTGGCGCGTCAGCCCGTAGAGCCCGGCCGTCCCGTACTGCGGATCGCCGCACACCGGGTGGCCGATCGCCCCCAGGTGGACCCGGATCTGATGGGTCCGGCCGGTATCGAGGACGACCCGGAGCAGCGACGCTGCCGGGAGCAGGCGCTCGATCTCGTAATGGGTGCGGGCCTCCCGCGGATCGTCGGAGTCGATCGACATCAGTACCCGGTCGCGCCGGTGGCGCCCGATCGGCGCGTCGATCGTCCCCGTCCGCGCCGGCGGGTGGCGTTCGACGAGCGCCAGATATTCGCGCCGCAGCCCGCGGGCGGCCAACGAGGCCTTCAGTGCCTGATGGACCGCATCCGTCTTGGCCACGACGAGCAGCCCCGAGGTGTCTCGGTCGAGGCGATGGACGATCCCCGCCCGCCATGGCTCGCCGCCGCCCGCGCCCCGCGCCGCCAGCGCCTGGGACAGGGTGCCCGTGCGATGACCGCGGGCCGGATGCACGACCACACCGGCGGGCTTGTCGACGACGAGCAGGCTCTCGTCCTCGAAGCGGACGATGTACGGCACCTCGGAGGCGGGCGAGCCGTCCGAGCCGTCTGCACCCACGCCCGCCGCATCGCTCCCGGAAACCGAGATCCGCTCTCCAGCCTGCACGATGTGGCGCTTCGGCCGCAGTTCTCCGTCGACTCGCACCAGCCGTCCGTCGATCAGCCCCTGGGCCCTCGCCCGTGAGCCGATCGGCCCGGCCAGGAACCGGTCGAGCCGGGTCCCGGCCTCCTCGTCGGTGACCTCGATCTCGAAAACGCCCGCGCCGGCGTCACTCGGCATCCGGCTTCGGTCCCTCCAGCACGTACAGGAGCGCCAGCACGCCGAACGTGATCGACATGTCGGCGAGGTTGAACGCGGGCCAGAACGGCAGCTTGATGAAGTCGGTGACCGCACCGTGGGCGACGCGATCGATCAGGTTCCCGATCGCCCCGCCGATCAGCATCCCGGTCGGCAGCCACAGCAGCGGGCGGTCGGGGCGCAGCAGGAAGTATCCGAGCAGCACCGCGAGGGCGACGAACGTGAACACGAGCACGATGACCCCGCCACCGGCGAAGAAGCCGAAGGCGACGCCGCTGTTCCGCACGTGGACCAGGTTGACGCCCGGCAGGAACTTGTGGGTCTCGTGGATGTCGATGTCGGAGCGGACCCACGCCTTCGTGAGCTGGTCGAGCACCAACACGACCACGACCACCGCACCGGCCTTGAGCAGGGCGGTGGTCCGGGTGCGTGATGGCGTTCTCGCCCCTGCCTCAGTCACCATCGCGGCGCGTCGGTCAGCCGTGGATCGCGCTGTAGACGAGCTGGCGCACGATGTACAGCACGAACAGACCGATGATCGGACTGAAGTCGAACATCCCGATCGGCGGGATGAACCGCCGGAACAGGCCCAGGTACGGCTCGGTCACGTCCCGCAGGAAGCCGAGGACGGCGTCGGTGTAGCGCGAGTACGGCGGGCGCAGGCCAAACGAGAACAGCAGGTTGGTCAGGATGTAGACGAGGATCAGGATGATGTAGACGGTGAACAGGGCGTCGACGTAGTTCGCGACGTCGACGCGCGTGAGGGCGAGGGCCAACATCAGCGCCTGCCTCGCCTTCCCCAACGGTGGTCTGGTTCCCCGGGGCCCAGCACCGCGTCGATCGCATCCTGGAACGCGGCACGCACCCCGCCCCGCTCGAGCGCGGCCAGCCCGCGCGCGGTGCTGCCGCCGGGGGAGGTCACCTCGCGCCGCACGGCAAGCGTGTCGTAGTCGCGCGCCTCGAGCAGCGTCGCGGTGCCCGACATCGTCTGCACCACCAGCTGCGCCGCGAGCGGCGCCGGCAGCCCGTGCCGAATCGCGGCGTCGATCTGGGCCTCGGCCACGAGCGCCTGGTAGGCGGGAGTAACGCCCATGGCCGCACTGGCCGCCTCGATCTGGGTCTCTGAGACGCGGATGACGCGACCGAGCCGCTCGAACAGCGCGATGACCTCGGCCTCGAGTCCGGGGTCGATCCCGTCGGCCGGGGCGTAGCAGACGATGCCCTCACGGACCTCGACGGGCGTGTTTGGCATCAGCCGGAAGACGGACGCCCCCGGGAAGTCGTGCTGCAGCATCGTGACCGGCGTGCCGCCGAGCACCGATGCGACGGCTGAGACCTTCCCCGCGATCTCGATGGCGACCTGTTCGAGCTGGTAGGGCTTGTGGCAGAGGACCACGAGGTCCGCCCGCTCGGCGACCTCGATGTTCGAGGCGAACGCCTCCCCGCCGAGCTCCGCGGCGAGGGCCTTGGCCCGGCCCGACCCGTTGTCGGAGCAGAGCACGGGATCGCCCCAGCCGCGTGCAATTGCGCGCGCCATGTTCCCGGAGCCGATCAGGCCAACTCGCATCGAATGAAATCTACTCGGCCCGGGTCACGCGTCCCGGAGGCGATCCCCGCTAGGACTGGTTGAAGAAGCCCTTCTCCACGAGCCGGGCGCGCTCTTCGGCGGAGACCTCCACGTTCTGTGGAGTGAGCAGGAACACCTTGTCGGCGACCTTCTGCATGCCGCCGTCGAGTGCGTAGGTGAGGCCACTCGAGAAGTCGATCAGGCGTTTCGAGAGGTCGGTGTCGGTCCCCTGAAGGTTGAGGATGACCGGGATCGAGTCCTTGAACTTGTCGCCGACGTCCTGGACGTCGTTGAAGCTCTTGGGCGCCACGAAGTGGACCCGGACGTCGCCGCCCCGGCCGTTGCCGCGGCCCCCGACCGGACGCAGCGCGGTCGTCCGCCGGTCGCCCGGATCGTCGGCGAAGATGTCGTCGAACTCGTCACGGCGGCGACGCTGGCTCAGGCGGCGCACGTTCGGCCGCTCGCGGTAGGTGTCCTGCATCTCGACCTCGGGCTCGGCGTAGGGCTCGACTTCCTCTTCGTAAGCCTCGTCGTCGGCGAGTCCGAAGTAGACGAGCGTGCGGTGCCAGGTATCTCTGAAGGCCATGGTGATCGGAGGGTTCGCTGATGGAGGGGATTTCCCTCCCTCAGGTGATTATGGCGCGCCCGTCGCCAGCTAGCAGTAGAGGCTTGTGCCAAGGCGCACAATGGTGGCGCCTTCCTCCACCGCCACCACATAGTCCTGGCTCGTCCCCATCGACAGGTGGTTCAGTCCGTGCGCCTGCGCAAGCTCGCGCAACCGCGCGAAGTAGGGCCGGCTCGCGTCGGGCCGCTCCGCGAACGGAGGCATCGTCATCAGCCCGACCACGGTCACCGGGCAGCGCCCGATGAACGACCCCAGGTCGTCGGGCGCGATCCCGCCCTTGCTCCCCTCGCCCGCGACGTTGACTTCGATCATGATCTGGGTCTCGGCGGTCCCATGGCGCTCGAGTTGCTTCAGCGCCGAGTCGCTGGCCACCGACTGGATGTAACGGACGTAGGGCAGGATCTGGCGGACCTTGCGGCTCTGGAGCTGCCCGATGAAGTCCCAGGTGAACGCGCCCGGGTGGGCGTCGGCCTTGGCCACCAGGTCCTGCGCCCGGTTCTCCCCCACGAACCCGATCCCGGCCTCGGCGAGCACTCCGAGCTCATCGGCGGCCACGTACTTGACGGCGGCGAGGATCTCGACGTCGTCCGGCGCGCGCCCTGCGGCCGCGATCTCGCGGCGCACCCGTTCGAGGTTCGTCCGCACCCGCTCGGCCTGCAGCCCCCGGATCAGCTCAGCCACGCGACCCCCACCTGGCGGCCGGTGATCCCGCGGTCCCGACGGTGCGAGAAGAACAGCGACGGATCGGAGCAGATCGTGCACAGCCCGGCATCGTGGATCTCACCCACGCCCGCCTCGCGCAGCTGTGCCCGGGCGATCGCCTTCATGTCGAGGTTGGCGCGGTTGCGCGCGCCGGCGCCGAAGCGTTCGAACCGGGCGTGCACCTCCGGTCCGGTCTCATAGCAGCACGGACCGGCCCCCGGGCCGATCGCCGCCGCCACCGGCTCCGCGCCGCCGTCGAGCTCGCGGATCGCCGCCACCCCCTCGGCGATCACGCCGTCGGCGAGCCCGCGCCACCCGGCGTGCACCATCGTCACCGCCCCGGAGGTGGCGATTGCGATCGGCAGGCAATCGGCGGTGAACACCATCGGGCCCAGCCCCCGGAGTGCCGTCGCCTGGCCGTCCGATTCGATCGGATCCGCCCCTGCGACCGGCGCCTCGCCCACCCGGCACACCCGGGTCCCATGCACCTGGCGTCCGTACACGAGCCGCACGCCTGCGGCGTCGGCCACCCGCGATCGGTTGACGTCGACCGCCGACGGGTCGTCGTCGGTCAGCCGTCCCAGGTTGAGGCTCTCGAAGGGCCCCCGCGAAACTCCGCCCCGACGCGTGGTGAACAGCGCCCGCGCACCCGGCAGCTCGATGGCGATGTGGTCGCCGGCGGCGTGGAACGGAGACGGGAGCTTCAAGTCGTGAGCAGGTCGAGTCCGGCGATCGGCGTGCGCTGCGCATATTCGAAGTGCGCACGTCCCGGCGCCGTCAGTGTCTGGAGGTGCGCCCAGCCGCCGACGCGCCGGGCCCGCTCGTACACGTGTACGCGCATCGACGCGGCCTCGCTGTTGTAGCAGTAGGCGGGCTCGCCGTCGGGGTCGTGGTAGGTCACGCCGGCGAGCAGGTCGCGCTCGGCGTCGACCTCGCCGATCAGCTTGCGCCCACCCGCGATCGTCTCGAAGCGCCAGCCGGTGAGCGCGAAGGTACTCCTGTTGCGCACCACCCGCCATGGCGAGGTCGAGGTGAACTCCTGGCCCAGGACCCGACCCACCACGGGGGTGTTCGGTCCCACCTCGCGGCCGCCCCGGGAGACGAACACGGACACCGCATCGATCATCTCCCCGCGGGCCGGAGCGCCGTCGAGCATCTCGAAGTCGTTGCAGTGGACCCAGGCCCAGCGTCGGGCGTGCTTGGAGCCCCACAGGTGGGCCTGGCCACCGGGGGCGTCGGCCAGCGTCAGTCGCTCGCCTGGTAAGTCGACGGTGCCGCGCACGGCGACGTCGCCGTGGGGCAGCACCAGCACGGTCTGGGCGATGCCGGCCCGCCGCAGCCCCGCGTGCACATGCTCGTAGTGCTTGGGCGACGGGTCCCAGCTGAGTTCCCACCTCACGTCCTCGAAGCGGCCGGCCATCCCACGGTCGGTGAGCGTGGCGCCGGCGATCTCGAGCTCGAAGCGGTCGGCCTCGGTGCGCAGCTGCTCGATCGGGAACGTGCCTTTGCGTCCCAGCGTGCCGCGGCTGCCGGGCCGCGGGTCCATCGCCAGCAGCCACAGTGCGCACGTGGCCGGCTCGCCGGTCCGCTCCAGCGGCGCCAGCATCGTGTACCTGATCCAGAGGCCGACCCCGGTCGCCGGGTCGGTGACGGTGAGGTAGTAGACCTCGTAGTGGCCGGGGGTGCCGTCCCACTGCAGGGCATTGGGCTGGGCGAGCATCGACCGCACCCTATCCGCTGGCTTTCGCGGCCCGCACCGCGCGCGCGAGCTCGTCCTCAGGCCCGGCGGTGAGACCGTCGAGCTTGTCGGCGAGCGCGGCCCGCAGACCCCGGCCCACGTCCGGGCCCTCGGCGACGCCGGCCGTGGCGAGGTCACGGCCGTCGATCTCGAGCCGGACGTGGCGCAGACGCTCGAGCCACTCGCGCGCCTGCTGCTCGGGCCCGAGCGCGCCGGCAAGGGCCACGAGCTCGGGAGTTCCGGCGCCGACGGCCTCGGCGATCGCCGAGGGGCGCTCGGCATCGGCGAGGGCCCGCGCCACCGCGTCCGCGCCGGCGGCGGCGTTCACGATCGTCTCTCGGGCCCGGGCCTCGAATCCGAACCGGTCGAGCAACTCGCTCAACTCGTCCCGGGGAATCTGCCGGGCCGCGGCCGCCGATACGAGCAGGTCGCTGCGACCGTCCCCGGGCAGGAGCTTGAGCGCGCGGCGCGCGAGGTCGGGATCATCGAGGCCGAAGCGCGGGTGGATCGCCGCGTCCAACCCCAGCTCCCGGAGTGCCCGCAAGGCGGCGACCGGGTCCGGCTCGCGCGCCAGCAGCCTGAGCTCGTTGCCGATCCGAGGTCCGGTGACGGTGTCGAGCGCCCGGCTGCGCACGGCCTCCCCGACGAGCTCGAGCGTTCGGGGCTCGACTGTGAACCGCAGCCTCCCGGCGTACCGCGCCAGGCGCAGCAGACGCGTCGGGTCGTCGATGAAGCTGCCGTCGTGGAGCACCCGCAGGCGGCGCCGATCGAGGTCGTCGAGCGCGTGGGCCACGCTATGGAGCCGTCCGTCGGCGAGGCCGATGGCCATGGCGTTGACGGTGAAGTCGCGGCGGGCGAGATCACGCTCGAGCGTGGCCGGCTCGACGTCAGGGAGCGCGCCCGGCCTTGAATACGTTTCGCTCCGGGCACGGGCGAGGTCGTAGGTGAACCCGTCGAGCGCGACCGTCGACGTCCCGAAGCGATCGTGCACTCTGGCCTGGCCGAGGCGACGCGCGAGGGCGGCGGCGTCACCCTCGACGACGAGGTCGAGCTCGTGCGGCTCTCCGCCCAGGAGCAGGTCCCGCACGGCGCCACCGACCACGTACACGCCCTCGGTGTCTGCAAGCTCGTCGAGCAGCGGGCGAAACGCGGGCAACCCGCGCAGTCGCTCCATCAGCTCCGGTGGCGGCGGCGTGCGCATAGTCCGAGATCTTCGCGCGCGCAGACGACGACTCGCAGCAATGTCGAGGCGAGAATCGGCGGACGCCCAAACCGCCCGTGGCTAGCATGAGCGCCTATGTCGAGTCCCATCCCGCGGCGCTGGCTGCGGTGGGTCCTCGTTGCCGTGGCGCTGCTGCTGCTCGCGCTGGGGGGCACGGTGGCGTTCGTCCTGCTGCACTCGCCTGGCAACGTCTCGCATCCGAATCTGTCGTTCACCGCGCCGTCGACGACGTCGACCACGGCCGCGCTGACGCCCAAGAAGCGCAAGAAGGTGATCGACAACTTCGAGTGGCCGCGGTACGGCTTCGATGCCCAGCGGACGCGCCAGTTCAGCGCGCGCGGGCTGTATCCCCCGTTCCACCGCGGTTGGAGCTTCGAGGACGGCGCCCTGATCGAGTTCCCGCCGGTGATCCACCAGAACACCCTGTACTTCGTCGACGACGACGGTTCCGCGAAGGCGATCGACAAGCGCACCGGGCACAAGCTCTGGGAGCACCACGTGGGGACGCTCGCCGCGGCCTCGCCGGCGATCGGAGTGCCCCAGAACCTGCTGTTCGTCACCGTGCTCTCGGACCACGACCACACCCCCGGCGGCGGGAGCATCAAGGCGCTGTCGCTGAAGAACGGACATCAGGTGTGGTCGAAGCCGATTCCGGCCGGTACCGAGTCCTCACCGATCGCGTATGGCAACACCGTCTACTTCGGTGACCAGGGCGGGACGGTCTGGGCGCTGAACGCCCACAACGCCCACGTCGACTGGACGTACCACGCCTCGAGCGCGGTCAAGGGCGGCCCGGCGATCTCGGACGGGATCCTGTACTTCGGCGACTATGGCGGCCGCGCTTACGCCGTCAACGCTCGCAACGGCCACCAGGTGTGGGCGGTCAGTACCAACGGCGCCCGCTTCGGGTTTGGCTCGGGCAACTTCTACGCCACCCCCGCGGTCGCCTTCGGACGGGTGTACATGGGCAACACCGACGGCCGGGTGTACTCGTTCGCGGCCAGGACGGGACAGCTCGCGTGGGCCACCGGCACCGGCGCGTACGTGTACTCCTCGGCCGCCGTCGCAGACGTCCCCGGGATGGGCCCGACGATCTATCTCGGCTCCTACGACGGCAACTTCTACGCCTTCGACGCCCGGTCCGGGGCAATCCGCTGGAAGCACGCTTCGGGCAACCGCATCTCCGGCTCGCCCACGGTCGTCAACAACGTCGTCTACTACTCGACGCTCGGCGCGAAGGTCACGTTCGGCCTCGATTACCGCACCGGCCGCAAGGTGTTCACGTTCGGCGACGGCGCATTCACCCCGGTGGTCGCCGATCCCGGCGCGATCTACCTCACCGGCTACTCGAAGCTCTACCAGCTGATCCCGAACAAGCGCCACCCGGCGGCGGCTGCGGCGGCGGCTCACCACGCCAAGCGTAAAGTGAGCCACGGGAAGTCCCGGGCCAAGGCGAAGGCCAAGCACCCCAAGGCCAGTCACCACAAAAAGAAGTAACGGACGAAGTCAACACCCGCCTAACCGCAGGCAAACGCTCACGGAACATGCGTTCGGGCCGTGTTGCTACACTTTGGGGTCTATGCGTTGTCGTAGTGGAAGTCACTGTCAGCAGCCGGCCGTCAAGGGTCGTCGGTTCTGCGCGGAGCACGCGGCCGAGCTCGATCGCATGCGCGAGGAGCTCAAGGACGCCGCCGCCGCCCGCATCGGACGGGGCCGACCCAAGCGGTCGTCAACCTGCTGCCGCCCCGGCTGCTACGAGCCCCGCGTCCCGCCGGCCGCGTATTGCGATGCATGCGCCGCAGCGGGTTATGTGGAAGAGGCCGCCTAACCGCGGCCGTCTCCCAGCCGGGATCCGAACAAGAACTGCATGATGCCCAAGTGGCCGCGGGATTTCGCGGCCCGCGGCCCCTGTGCGCAAGCACGCTTCGATGGCGACCCGGTGGTCGCCGCGACGGCGCACTCGCGGGCGACCACGGATCGCTGCCCGGTCAGCCGCCGAAGGAGTGAAAGCCCCCCAGCGGGGTCGGCAGCTTCGGGGTGAACGGCTTGAAGTCGTAGCCCTTGCTTGTGTCGAAGCCCGCCTTCTTGGCTGCTGCCTTGTCCGCGAACGGGGTCAGCGCGGACACAGCCTTGCCGATCTTCGCCCAGTGCAGGGTCCGCTCGTAGCCGTTGTTGTTCGGCGGGTCGACGCTCTCGGCCTTGCCCTGGATCCCGGTGACCTTCTCGATCGGCCCGCCGTCTGACTTGGCGACTCCAGGCGCGACCACGCGCGCGAGGGTGCGGTGATCGCTCTCGATCCCCATGATCCGGGCGGCGGTGACGCGCAGTGCGGGAGTGCTGAAATCCCGCACCCCGACGAGGTACGCGGCGATGAACGCGTCCTCGAGCGTGACGAGCACATCGAGCGTCGTCTGGGCGTCGCTGAACATCTTCGCCGGGTAGTAGAAGCGGGTGAACGGCGAGGGCTTCTTGGTCACGCTCATCTCGAGCAGGTAGTGGGACATCTCCTCCTGCCGGGCGGCCTGCAGGTATCCCTGGTCGTCGGCCTGGAGGTTCTTGAAGAACGGCGCCTTGTCGATGATGTTCGAGTAGGTGGTGACCGCCAGTGCCTCGGCGATCTGCGCGGCGCCGAGGATCGCCACATCGCCCTTGGTCACACCACCCTTCTTGTGGGCGGCGGCGAAGCCGGGGAGCAGCGCCTCGAAGGCTGATACTCCGACGACGGCGCCCGCTCCGGTGGCGGCGGTGCGGCTGAGGAACTGCCGGCGGTCGCTGAGCGACTCGGTCTGGGACGAGGACATCGAGGACCCCCTTGGGGCAAATGGTGGTTTCGGCTCGCTATACGGACTCCAGCCACACTCGGATCACTGGTCCCGGAAAGTGATCCGGCGGCGCGTTCGGCTCGTATGGACCTTGATGCCGGGCCTTCGTCAACCTGATCGAATTCCTGGCCGAGACCGTGCTCAGACCGATCCGCCGCTCCCGGTTTTCCGACCTCGCCCGGCTCGCCGACGAGGAGCTCATGCAGCTCGTGCAGGCCGGTGAGCCGCGGGCGTTCGAGATCATCTTCGACCGCCATGCCGGGGCCGCGTTCTCGCTCGCGTACCGGATGTCGGGACGGCAGACGCTGGCCGAGGACATCGTGCAGGAGGCGTTTCTCTCGCTCTGGCGCACCGGCGTCCGCTACGACCGCGCCCGCGGCAGCGTCCGCTCCTGGGTGCTGAGCGCGGTCCACAGCCGCGCCGTCGACTCGTTCCGGCGCGAGTCGAGCAAGACACGGCGCGACATCCACGATCAGCAACTCGCCGACAGGGTGCCGGCGCGCGAGCTCACCGAGGCCGAGTTCGAGCGGCGCGACGATGCGCGGCAGGTCCGATCGGCCCTCGAGCAGCTCCCCGACGATCAGCGCCAGGTGATCGAGCTCGCCTACTTCGGAGGGTTCAGCCACACCCAGATCGCCGAGCTCCTGAAGGTCCCCACCGGAACGGTGAAAGGTCGAATGCGGCTGGGGCTGGCCAAGCTGCGAGGCACCCTGGCCGGGATGAGCGAGGCGGTGACATGATGAGGCCGAGCGGGGACTCGATGACTGATCACGAGCAATTCAGTGCGGACGCCGCCGCCTATGTGCTCGGAGCCCTCGAGCTCGACGAGCTACAGGCGTTCCGCACTCACCTGGCGACCTGCCCGATCTGCCGCGACGAGGTGGCGTCGCTCCGAGGCGTCGCCGATGCGCTGCCCCTGTCGGCACCCCAGTACGAGGCGCCGCCGCGGCTGCGCCGCGGCGTGATGGCCGCCGTGCGGGCCGAACCGCGCACCGCTCCGGCTCCCACGCGCCGGCGGCTGCCCCGCCTCCGGCTGCCCCGACCGGTGCTGGCGGGCGCTCTCGCGGTCGTGCTCGCGTTCGCCGTCGTCGGCGTCGTCGAGCTCGCGTCGGGCGGCTCGAGCGGGGTCAGGATCATTCCGGCGCGGACCACGCTCGCCTCCACGACGGCTCAGCTGCGGCTGGGCGATGGCCGCTCAGAGCTCGTGGTGCGCCACCTTCCCGCGCCACCCGCCGGCCACATCTACCAGGTCTGGTTCCAGCACGGGAGGGCTGCGCCGTCACCGACCAACGCGCTCTTCAGCGTGAGCTCGTCGGGCGCCGGGGATGTCGGTCTGCCGGGGAGCCTCAAGGGCGTCAGCACGGTCATGGTCACCCCCGAACCGGACGGCGGCAGCCTCCAGCCGACCCACGCCCCGGTGATCGTGGCCCAGCTGACCTGACGCGGTCAGCCGGGGCGGACGGGGACCCCGGCCGCGGCCAGATGAGACTTGACCTCGCCGACGGTGTGGTGGCCGTAGTGAAAGATCGACGCGCACAGCACCGCGTCGGCGCCGGCATTGACCGCGTTTTTTAAGTGGTCCAGCTCGCCCGCGCCTCCGGAGGCGATCACCGGCACCCCGACCTGCTCCGCCACGGCGGCGGTCAGCTCTAGGTCATAGCCCGCGTTGGTGCCGTCGCGGTCCATGCTCGTCAGCAGGATCTCTCCCGCGCCGCGCTCGGCGGCCTCCTTCGCCCAGGCCGCCGCGTCGCGGCCCGTGGGCGTCCGGCCGCCGGCCAGGTACGCCTCCCAGCCGCCATCGGGGCGGGCCTTGGCATCGATCGCCAGCACCACGCACTGAGAGCCGAACGTGCGGGCCAGCTCGTCAATCAGCTCGGGGCGCTGGAGCGCCGCCGAGTTGACCGATGTCTTGTCCGCGCCGGCATCGAGCACGGCCTGGGCGTCCTGTACCGAGCGGATCCCGCCTCCGATCGTGAACGGGATGAACACGTCGTCGGCGGTGCGGCGGGCCAGGTCAACGACTGTGTCGCGTTTGTCGGAGGTCGCGGTGATGTCGAGGAACACCAGCTCGTCGGCGCCGGCCTGGTCGTAGCGGCTGGCCAACTCGACCGGATCGCCGGCGTCACGGAGATCGACGAAGCCCACGCCCTTGACGACCCGTCCGCCGGCCACGTCGAGGCACGGGATGACGCGCTTGTAGTGCATCAGGTCAGTTCTCGAGTGCCGCGATCGCGTCCGCCACCGTGAACCGTTCCTCGTACAGCGCCTTGCCCACGATCACCCCGCTCAAGTTGACCTGCCGCAGCGCGGCCAGCGCGGCCAGGTCCTCGACCGAGGAGATCCCGCCCGAGTAGATGAACGTGCCCCGGACGGCCTCGGCGACCCGGCGGGCGGTGTCGAGGTCGGGGCCGGTCAGGGTGCCGTCGTTGTCGATGCTCGAGTAGATGAAGCGGTGAACCCCCCGACCGCCGAGCCGCTCCACGACCGTCTCCACCGGGATGGTCGTCTGCTCCATCCAGCCCGAGGTGGCGAGCATCCCACCGCGGGCGTCGACCGAGACGACGACGCGCTCGCCATACATGACAAGCGCCTCGTCGAGGAAGTCGACGTCGGTGAACGCGGCCGTCCCCAGCACCACCCGGGCCGCGCCGGCCGTCATCGCGTCGACCACCGAGCCGATCGAGCGCAGGCCACCACCGACCTGCACGGGGATGCCGAGGCTGTTCGAGATCCGGGCCACGTGGTCGAGGTTGGCCGGGGTGCCGCTGCGGGCGCCGTCGAGATCGACGATGTGCAGCGCTCGCGCCCCCTGATCGACCCATCGGCGGGCCGCGTCGAGCGGGTCGCGGTCGTACACGGTCCGCGCGTCGAAGTCCCCCTTTGTGAGCCGTACGGCCTTGCCGTCGAGGATGTCGATGGCGGGCAGGAGGATCATGCTCGCGCGCCCGTGACCTGGACCGAGGCGCCTCGGTCAGCGCACAGCGCGACGAAGTTCTCGAGCAGCCGCAGCCCGTGCACCGAGGACTTCTCAGGGTGGAACTGGACCCCGAACACGTCGCCGCGGGCCGCGATCGTAGTGAACCGCTCGCCGTAATCGGAGGTGCCGATCACGTCCTCGGGGTCCCGCGGGTGGGGCGCCAGGGAGTGCACGTGGTAGAAGGGGCAGCCCCCCTCCGGGAGCCCCGCGGTGAGCGGCGAGCCGCGCTCGAAGCGGACCTCGTTCCAGCCGATGTGCGGCACCCGCAGGCCACCGCTGCGCAGCGGCTTGACCTCCCCCGGGATCAACCCGAGGCCGTCGGTCCGCTGCAGCTCGTCGCTGCGCTCGAACAGCAGCTGCATCCCCAGGCAGATGCCGAGCACGGGGATGCGCGCCCCGACCCGCTCCCGGAGCAGGTCGTCGAGCCCGAGCGTCTGGAGGTTGCGCATCGCCATCGGGAATGCGCCGACGCCGGGGACGACGAGCCCGTCGACCTCGTGCAGCTCGGCGTGCTCGTGGGTGATCAGCGCCCGCGCGCCGACGTGCTCGAGCGCCTTCTGCACCGAGCGCCGGTTGCCCATCCCGTAGTCGACGACCGCCAGCCGGGCTGCGGGCACGGAGCTCATACGAGCGTTCCCTTGGTGCTCGGGATCCCCGGTTCGGTGGCGTCGGGCGCGACCGCGAACCGCAGCGCCCGGGCGCATGCCTTGAACGCCGACTCGATCATGTGATGCGCGTTGGTCCCGGTCTCGATCGTCAGGTGCAGGGTCAGCTTCGCGTTCGCGGCCAGTGCCCGGAAGAACTCCTCGACGAGCTCGTGGTCGAAGTCGCCGGTCGCGCCGGGCGGCAGGGTGGCCTCGAACACGCACAGCCCGCGGCCGGAGATGTCGACCGCGCACGCCGCGCGCGACTCGTCCATCGGCACGACGGCGTCGCCGTAGCGAGCGATCCCCGAGCGGTCGCCCAGCGCGCGATCAAGCGCCTGGCCGATGCAGATCCCGACATCCTCGACGGTGTGGTGCGAACCGGTCTGCAGGTCGCCGGTGGCCTGCACGGTCAAGTCGAGGCGACCGTGGCGGGCCAGCAGATCGAGCATGTGGTCCAGGAACCCGACGCCGGTGCTCCGCTCGCCGGCGCCGCTGCCGTCGAGCCCCAGCGTGACGCGGACCGCGGTCTCCCCGGTCGTGCGATCGATTTCGGCGTTACGAGCCATCGCCGCCATTGTCGCGAATGCGCGCCTCCATCGACCTGGCATGGAACTCGAACCCCTCGGCTCGCGCCACCGGCGCGGCGGCCCTGGCCAGTGCGTCGGCATCGTCGAGCCTGACTTCGGCGAACGTGCGGCGGAACTGGGCTGCCGTCAGCCCCGACGAGAACCGCGCTGCCCCGTTCGTGGGCAGGATGTGGTTGCACCCGGCGATGTAGTCGCCGAACGCCGTTCCGGCGGCGGTGCCGACGAACAGGCACCCGGCGCTGGTGGCGCGCGGGGCCAGCTGCTCGGCGGCGCCGGCGAGCTGCAGATGCTCCGGCGCAAAGCTCTGGGCGAGCGTCAGCGCATCGTCCAGGTTGCCCGTCTCGACGAGTCGGACGATCGCGTTCGTGTCGGGGGCGTCGTCGAGCTGCTCGCCGATCGCGTACAGCAGTTGTGCCGAGTCCGACGCCGCGACGACCAACGTGCCGTCCCCGTGCTCGGCCTGGGCGAGGAGGTCCAGCGCGAGCGGCCTCGGATCCGCGTCGTGCGCGGCGACCACGACGAGGTCGCTGGGGCCGGCGAAGCCGTCGATGCCGACGTCGCCGGACACCTGGCGCTTGGCCTCCTGCACGTACAGGTTGCCGGGGCCCACGATCACGTCGACCGGCGCGACGGACTCGGTCCCGTAGGCGAGCGCGGCGATCGCCTGGGCGCCGCCCATCGCGTAGACGCGGGTGGCCCCGGCAAGCTTGCAGGCCGCGAGCACGACGGGATCGACCATCCCGTCTCGGCTCGGCGGCGCGCATACCGCGACGTCCGTAACCCCGGCCACCCGGGCGGTCACGACGCCCATCACCACCGTGCTCGGATACGGCGCGCGTCCGCCGGGGACATACACAGCGGCGCGGCTCACCGGGGCGCTCCGAAGCGTCACCTGGTGGTGGTCGAACCGAACCGTGCGGTCCTCCACGATCCCCGCCTCCCCGACGCGGCGCACGTTCTCGATCGCGGCCGCGAGCCCGGCGCGGACGGGCGGGTCGAGGTCCCGCTCGGCCGTGTTGAGCTCGTTGCGGGACACGGTGATCGCGGGCTGCTCGGCGCCGCCGGTGTCGAACCGGCGCGTGTACGAGTTCAGAGCCTCGTCGCCGTGGGCGCGGACCTGCGCCACGATCTCGGCGACCTGGTCGCGCACCAGACCGGGAGCGGGTACGAGCGCGCGCAGCTCTGCCGCGAGCGCCGCCGGATCGGCGCCGGCGACGATCCGCTCATGTCGCACGGATTCGCTCCAGCAGCCGGTCGACGGCCGCGGCCTTCAGCTTGTGGGCCACGGGGTTGGCGATCAACCGGGCTGTCGAGACCGCGATCTCCTCGCGGATCACGAGCCCGTTCTCGCGCAGGGTCGTGCCGGTCGCGGTGAGGTCCACGATCCCCTCGACCAGGCCGGTGAGCGGCGCCAGCTCGACCGAGCCCTTGACCTCGACGATTTCCGCCTGGCGTCCCGTCGCCTCGAAGTAGCGCGCTGCGATCCGCGGGTACTTGGTCGCGATCCGCATCACCCCGAGTCGCCGCAGCGCCTCCCTGGTGCGGTCGTCACCAGCCTCGGTGGCGAGCACCATCCGGCACGGTCCGTAGCCGAGGTCGGCGAGCTCGTAGACCTCGCGCTCGGACTGCTCCATGAGCACGTCCTTGCCAGTGACCCCGATGTCCGCCGCCCCGGCCTCGACGTACGTGGGCACGTCGGAGGGACGCATCGTCACAATTCCGGCGTCCTCGAACAGCAGCTTGCGGTCGTTGTCGCGGACCTCAGCGGTGTCGATGCCGAGGTGCTCGAGCAGGTCGAGCGTCTCCCCGAACAGCGCGCCGCGCGGGACCGCGATCTTCAGCTCGGGTTCCATCGTTCCTCTCCGGCAAGGGCGATGTGAAGCCGCTCGATGTTGAGCACGAAGCCGACCGCCGGCAGCGGCCGCCCGAACGTCCCCAGCAGCTCGTCGTAGCGCCCGCCGCTGCCGATCGGAACACCGTGGGCGGGGTCGTAGACCTGGAACACGGCGCCCGTGTAGTAGCCGAGGCTGCGGACCAGCCCGAGGTCGAAGATCACGCGCTCGGCGACCCGCGGGTCGAGCAGTTCGTAGACATCGCGCATTCCCTTGACGGCATCATGGAGCGCTGGCTCGAGGTTGGCCAGCACCTCGGCGCCGCCGCGGATGTGGGGCACGGACAGGAGTAGCTCGGCGTGAGCCGGGGGCAGGCTCAGCTCGCGCACCTCCCGCTCGACGCCGACGAAGTCGCCGCGTACGAGCTCGGCCAGGATCGTCTCCTGCAGATCCGGCGGGACGCCCGCGCTGGTGAGCAGCGCGGGATACAGCGAGGCATCCCCCACCCCAATCCGGTAGCTCTCGAGCCCGGCGGCATCGAGTGCGCCGCACAACAGGGTCAGGGCTTCGGCCGTTCCGTGCGGCGCCGGGGCGCCGATCAGCTCGACACCGGCCTGGAGCAGCTCCCGCGCCTGACCGCGCTGCGGGCGGATCCCCCGGTACACGTGCGCCTGGTAGTAGAACCGCAGGGGCGGGTCCACGTGGGTGTAGCGGGTGGCGGCCAGACGGGCGATCGGAAGGGTCATGTCGGATCGCAGCACGAGCACGTTGCCGTGGTCGTCGAACATCCGGTAGGTGGGCAGCGGGCCGGGACCTCCGGTGGCGGCGGGTGTCTGCGCGTACTCGAGCGCCGGCGTGTACACCTCGCCGTAACCGGCGGCCTCGAACACTGCGCGGATGCGGTCCGTCATCGCGCGCAGCTCGCGCATCTCGTCGGGCAGCACGTCCCGCGTTCCGCTGGGCAGCCGATCGATCATCGTGGCCCTAGGTAATCAGTGAGGCGCGCGCTCGGCCGGCGCTCACGCCGAGACGGGCGCGTCTTCCAGCCGCTCCACCCGGGCGCCGAGCTCGCGCAGCCGCTCGTCGATCCGCTCATACCCGCGGTCGATCTGACGGATGTTGCCGATCTGTGTCTCCCCCTCGGCGCACAGCGCGGCGATCAGCATCGCCATGCCGGCCCGGATGTCGGGCGACTCCACGCGGTTGCCCCGCAGCCGCCGCGGGCCCTGGATGATCGCGCGGTGCGGGTCGCAGATCGTGATCGCGGCGCCCATCATCACCAGCTTGTCGGTGAAGAACAACCGATTCTCGAACATCTTCTCGTGGATGATGACCGAGCCCTGCGCCTGGGTCGCGAGCGCGAGCGCGATGCTCGTGAGGTCGGCGGGAAACGCCGGCCAGGGGCCGTCCTCGACCTTCGGCATGTAGTCGCCGTCGTCGTTGCGGATCTGAAGCGTCTGGTTGCCGGGCACGATCACGTCCGAGCCGCGCAGTTCGCTACGCAGGCCGAGCCGATCGAACACGAGTCGGATCATCCGCAGGTCCTCCGGCACGGTGTCCTTGACCACGAGCTCGCCGCCGGTGACGCCCGCGAGCGCCATGAACGACCCGATCTCGATGTGGTCAGGAGCGATCGTATGCGTGCAGCCGCGCAGCGCCGAGACCCCGTGGACGGTCATCACGTTCGAGCCGATGCCGTCGATCGCGGCGCCCATCGCCACCAGCATGCGCGCCAGATCCTGCACGTGCGGCTCGGACGCGGCGTTGCGGATCACGGTCGGCCCGCGGGTCAGGGCGGCGGCCATCAGCGCGTTCTCGGTCGCCATCACCGAGGGCTCGTCCATCAGGAAGTCGCACGGCTTCAGGCCGAGCGTGGGCGCGGTCAGGATGACGTCGGTGCCGTCGTGGTCGACGCTCGCGCCGAGCGCCCGGAAGGCGTCGAGGTGCGGGTCGAGCCGGCGCCGGCCGATCACGTCGCCCCCCGGCGGCGGCATGTGGGCGCGCCCGAAGCGGGCCAGCAGGGGACCGGCGAGCAGGAACGAGGCGCGGATCCGCTCGGCGAGGCCGCGGTCGACGTCGTGGCGGCTGACGGTCGAGGAATCGATCTTGACCTCACCGGGCCCGAGCCAGGTGACCCTGGCGCCCAGGCTCTCGATCAACAACGTCATCGCCTCGACGTCGCTGATCGCGGGCACATTGCGCAGGATCACCTCGTCGTCGGTGAGCAGGCACGCGGCCAGGATCGGCAGCGCGCCGTTCTTGTTGCCTGCGGCGGTGATCGTGCCGGACAGCGGCACTCCGCCTTCGATTACGAACTTTTCCATGGGCTTCTGTCCCCGAGTCGCAGACACTCGCGGAGTCCCCAGACTAGCTGGTGAGATCCGGGCAGGCGATCCAGTGGGAGCCTGGCTGCCCGCGCCTGAGCGCTTGGTTAACGTAGAGGCCATGCAGGCGGAGAATTCGCGCGATGAGGCCTGGACCCTGCTTACTGAATGGACGCAGTCCGCGTCCCTGCGCCGGCACATGCTGGCGGTCGAGGCCGCGATGCGCGCGTATGCGCCGCGGTTCGACGGGGACGTCGATCTGTGGGGTTTGACCGGCCTGTTGCATGACCTCGACTACGAGCGGTACCCGAATCTCGAGGACGGACACCCGCGCTACGCGATCCGCGAGCTCGAGGCCCGCGGCTACCCGCCCGAGCTCGTGCGCGCGGTCGCCTCGCATGCGGACTTCCTGGAAGTCTCCCGCGATACGCCGATGGAGAAGGCGCTGTATGCCGTCGACGAACTGTCGGGGTTTGTGTTGGCCGTTGCCTATGTCCGGCCGGAGGGGCTGGTCGGGATGACGCCCAAGTCCGTCAAGAAGAAGCTCAAGCAGCCGAGCTTCGCCGCGGCCGTGAATCGCGAGGAGCTCCGTCGTGGCGCCGAGGACCTCGGCGTCGATTTCGACGAGCACCTGCAGATCGTGATCGACGCCCTGACGGAGCGGCGTGACGAGCTGATGCCGGCCTCCTCGGGCGCCTCGTCGTAGCGGGTACGCGGCCGTGGCCACGATCGTCGTACTCGAGGGGGACGAGACCGGCCAGGAGTTGCTCGAGCAGTCGTTGCGCGTGCTCGATCCCGAGCTGCTCTCGCTCGATCTCTCGCTGGCCAGGTTTGACTTGTCCTTGGACAACCGCCGCGCCACCTCGAACCAGGTGGTGCAGGACGCGGCGGCGGCGATGCGCGACGCGGGGCTCGGGCTGAAGGCGGCGACGATCACCCCCGAGGGCGCCGACGACGTCGGTTCGCCGAACCGGATCCTCCGTGAGCAGGTCGACGGCAAGGTGATCGTCCGCACGGGCCGCCGGCTCCCGGGCGTGCCGCCGCTGTTCGGCGTTCACTTCCCGATCTCGATCGTCCGGATGGCCGTCGACGACGCCTACGGGGCCAAGCAGTGGCGCGACGGTGAGGCCGGGTCGCCGGACGAGATCGCCTATCGGACCGAGCGGATCACCCGTTCGACCTGCCGCGCGGTGGCCGAGCACGCGTTCCGGACGGCGGAGAAGATGCACGCCCGCGTCTACGGCGGCCCGAAGTGGACGGTGTCGCCGGTGTACGAGGGGATGCTCAAGGAGGAGATGGACGCGGCCGCCGAGCGCCACCCATCCGTCGCCTACGAGCCAGTCCTGATCGACGCCACCTATGCCGGGCTTCTCTCGGGCGCCACAGACACGCCACTGGTGATCCCGTCCCTGAACCGCGACGGAGACTGCCTGTCGGACCTGGTGCTCCCCATGTTCGGATCGATCGCGGGCGCCGAGTCGGTGCTGCTGGCCTTCGACGATTCCTACGACACGATAGTGGCGATGGCCGAGGCCCCCCACGGGACGGCGCCGGCGCTGCTCGGCAAGGACCTGGCCAACCCGCTGGCGATGATCCTGGCCTGCGGGGCGGTGCTCCGCCACGCCGCCGATCAGGAGCTGGGCCGCCCCGCGGAGCAGGCCTCCCGCGCCGTCTACGAGGCAGCGCTCGAGACCGTGGCCTCCGGCGTGCGGACTCCCGATCTCGGCGGGCATGCCGGCACGACCGAATTCACCGATGCGGTGGTCGGCCGCGTGCGCACCAAGCTCGAGATCTGGTCGGCCCTCTGACTCGTGCGGGGCGTTCGAACGGCCACGTCGACATAACGCCCCGGATCCCTTTTCCGTCCGACCCCCGCTCTACTCTGCCCGAACATATGTTCCAGTCTTCGAAAAAGCGTCTGCGCACCTGGCTGAGTTGGGCCGAGGATGTCCTCGCCGACCCGTCGGACGTGGCGCAGAGCCCCTCGGACAACTTCCATACGCATCCCCACCGGCGCCCGCTGCGCTGGGATCGCCCCCGGCGCCCCGGCACGGTCGCGGCCCGGCCCGCGCATTGCATCTCCCCCGTCCCCCGGGGCGCGGGCGTGACGCGGCGCGAGCCCGCCGCGCGGTAGCGAGACGCGACACCGGGGCGGTGGGCGGCGCGCGGTGCCGCCGGGCGCGACCGCTCGGCTCAAGCTCAGGCGCGTGCGTGCGCCACCGCGCGCGCGGTCGCCACGAGCGTGCCGATCGAACCGCTTGGCTCACCCGTGGTTGTCGAGCTGTGCGCCGTCAGCAGACCGAAGATCACGGCGAAGAACGTGCCCAAGCCGAGCACGAGGCAGATGATCAGGAGCACCAGCACCTGGGGGTACTGGCGAAAGAAGGCGACGATGTCGCGCACGCTCTGATCGTGCCACGTCGAGGCGAACCTGAGGCTACGACGCCGTTGTGGCAGCATCACCGGCGTGACAGATCAACCACCTTCCCGCCCCAGCGACGGCGAGGCGATCACCGCCGAGGGTCTCGCGGCGCTCAAGTCCGAGCTCGGCGAGCTCGAGACGACCGCGCGCCGCGAGATCGCCGCCCGAATCCTGGCCGCCCGCGAGCACGGCGATCTCAAGGAGAACGCCGAGTACCACGCCGCCAAGGAGGACCAGGCCCACCTCGAGACGCGGATCCTCCGCCTCACGCAGCGCCTGCGCAATGCGGTCGTCGTCGAGGGCAACGCCAGCTCGGGCGTGTTCGAGTTCGGGCTGAGCGCCGAGATCCGTGATGAGGCCACAGGCGACGTCCAGACCTGGACGATCGTCGGCCCAACCGAGGCCGACCGCCCCAATGGCAAGATCTCCGCGGAATCCCCAGTCGCCCAAGCGCTCCTCGGCCACGCTCCCGGCGAGACCGTCGAGGTGCAAACGCCTCGCGGAGTGCGCCGGCTGAAGATCGAACGTCTCGTCTGACGCCGCGCCGGCGCGCGCACCCTGCCGCCGCGCCCACCCTGCCGCCGCGCCGGCGCCGGCACACTGTCCGCTCCGGCCGTTAAATAACTCGACCCCGCCTGCGTCCGCAGTGCGGGGTCGAAGTAAGAACCGGCGGCGACCTACTCTCCCAGGCCCTTGCGGGCCAAGTACCATCGGCGCTGAGGGGCTTAACGGCTCTGTTCGGAATGGGAAGAGGTGTTTCCCCCTCGCCATAGCCACCGGAAACCGGTGGAGACCGAGCCCCTTCACGGGCCTTCAAAACTACACAGTGCCAATGCACGGATATCAAAATATCCGTCAAGCCCTCGACCCATTAGTACCGGTCTCCTGCGGATGTCACCATCCTTCCAGATCCGGCCTATCAACCTGGTGATCTTCCAGGGGTCTTACTCTCTCAAGGAGATGGGAGAGCTCATCTCGAGGTCGGCTTCCCACTTAGATGCTTTCAGCGGTTATCCGATCCGCACGTAGCTAACCTGCGGTGCCCTTGGCAGGACAACAGATACACCAGAGGTGCGTTCGTCCCGGTCCTCTCGTACTAGGGACGAATCCTCTCAACTCTCCAACGCCCACGG
>DASXOS010000020.1:0-20448 GCA_036494115.1 Solirubrobacteraceae bacterium
CGACCCGCTCGATCTCCTCTTCCGGGGTGATCGGCGACCGATTCGTGATGCCGGACTCACCACCCACGTCGATCAGATCGGCCCCGGCTGCGACCAGCGTTCGGGCAAGCTCGACGCGCTGGTCGAGCGTGCTCGTGCTGCCGTCATCCGAGAATGAGTCCGGCGTGGCGTTGACGATCCCCATCAGCCAGGGACGTCGCCCCAGCGACAACGTCCCGGCTGCGGTGCTCAGCGTGCGATCGGGCGCGCTCACGGGATCGTGACCTCGGACAACCCGGCAATCCCCTCAGCCTCCGCTTCCGCGGCGAAGCGCTCGACCTCGAGCGCCATCCGCTCAGAGGACCACCCGTGCTCAGCACCCAGCTCCGCGGCCACTCGCGCCGGAGCCTCGCCGTCGCCTGCCGTCACCTCACGCCCGGCGAGCAGCCCCAGGCGCGTCCGCCGCAGCAGGACGTCGCCGACGCTCCGCGCCTGCTCGCGCCGCGCCGCGAAGACCACTTCCGCCAGGAGGTCGGGCAGACCAGGCACGATCGGTTGCGCCAGCTCCGGGCGCACCCGGGTGAGCTCGAGCACGTCGACCGCAGCATGGCCGTAGCGCGCCGCGAGGGACTCGTAGCCATCGTCGGCCAGGCCGTCCACGCGGGGCAGCTCCTGGGCGTCGACCGGTTCTCCGAGCGGGATCTCATGCGTGCGGCAGGGCGCCTCCCGGCCGTCGCGTTCGACGAGCCGGTCGACCGCGAGCTTTGCCATCCGCCGCCACGTGGTCAGCTTGCCGCCGGTGATCGTGATCAGCCCGCTCGAGGTCTCGTACAGCTCCGCTTTGCGGCTGATGTCGACCGACTTCCGCGTGTCGCCCGCAGCGATCAGCGGCCGCACGCCCGCGTAGGCGCCGGTGAGGTCGTCCGGACCAAGTTCGAGCTCGAAGAAGACGTTGACAGCATGCAGCAGGTACTCGATGTCGGCCTGCCCTGGTCGCACGTGATCGATCTCACCCTCGTAGGACTCGTCCGTGGTGCCGACCAGGCTTCGGCCCAGCCACGGCAACGCGAAGACCGAGCGACCCTCGCCGGCGGGGACGATCGCCCCCGCGCGCAGCGGCAAACTGCTCTGCCCGATCACGACGTGGGTCCCCCGACTCGGCGCGATGGTCGGCAGCTCCGCCTCGGTATGGAGCTCATCGGGCCGCAGGCGGTCGGCCCACACGCCGGTGGCGTTGACCACGTTGTCGGCGTCGATCTCGAAGCGTTCACCGCTCTCGAGATCGGCCACGGTGACTCCCGCCGCGTGCCCGTCCAGCTGCGCGAGCTCCACTACCTCGAGGCGGTTGGCGCAGATCGCGCCAAAGCGCTCCGCCTCGCCAAGCACCGTCAGGACGAGGCGCGCATCATCGGTCTGGCAGTCGTAGAACAGATACCCGCCGGTCGGCCGCCGCCCCGCCAGCGCCGGGAGCAACTCGCTCACCTCGTCACCAGAGATCGTGCGGTGCCGCTCTGGGCTCCAGTCGGCGTCGCCGGCCTCGGCGGCGGCCCGGCGCGCGGCGCGCCGCCCGCGCAGACGGGCGGTGGCCATCACGTCGTACATGTTCAGCCCGATTCCGAGCAGCCGGTCCGGTCGCGCGCCGTCGAACGCCGGCACGACGAACTGCAGCGGCCGGACGAGATGCGGGGCGAGCCTGACCAGCAGCTGGCGCTCGAGCAGCGCCTCCCGGACGAGCCCCAGGTCGAAGTTCTGCAGGTACCGCAGGCCGCCGTGGATCAGCTTCGACGAGCGGCTGCTCGTGCCGGAGGCGAAATCGGCCTTCTCCACGAGCGCAACGCTGTACCCGCGCGACGCGGCGTCGAGCGCCACGCCGGCGCCGGTGATCCCGCCGCCGATCACCACTATGTCGAAGCGCTCACTCCGCAGTGACTCGATCGCCCGCTCCCGCGTCAGCATCCGGACGAGCTTATCCGCCGCGGCGCGAACGCCCTCACTGCCGCGCGGTGCTCCCCGCCTTTTCCCGCGTTCTGGAGCGCGCGGTAGCGCAGCAGCGCCTCGAGGAAGTAGTAGTCGCCCCAGGTCAATCCGGTATCGGCGCTGCCCTGTGGCTCCGCGTACGTTCCGTGCAGCAGGATTGCCGCGTTGGAGGTCCCCCGTGAGAGATAGGCCGGCGAGGACAGCGAGGTCAGGATTCGCTCGGCCACCCCCAGGTAGCGCGCGCCCTCGGAAGTACCCGCCGCGTCCTGCGAGAGGTTAAGCAGCCCGGATGCGGCTAGGGCAGCGGCCGAGGTATCCCGCGGAGCGTTCGGCTGGCCGGGCGCATCGAAGTCCCAGTAGGGAAATCGCGTCCGGCGGCAGGTGGTCGATCAAGTAGTTGGCGGTCTTCTCGGCGGTGCTGAGGAACTCGGTGCGATGGGTGGCCTCGTAGGCCTCGGTGAACCCGTAGATCGCCCACGCCTACCCGCGCGACCACGTCGAGTCCGTGCTGTAGCCCTGGATCGTGCCGTGCCGCACCACCGCACCGGTGTCCCCGTTGTAGACGACCAGGTGATAGGTGCTGCCGTCCGGCCGCACCTGGTTGGCCTCGACCTGCTCGGCGTGCTGGATCGCCTCCTGGTTCCACGACCCTTCGCCGGTCTGATCCGCGGCCCACCAGAAGGCGTCGAGGGTGATCATCGAATCGACGATCACCTGGAAGTCCGATGCCGGCTCGGATGGACTGTCGTTGAAGGACCGGATCGATCCAGTGACCGAGGTGTATCGCGTGGCCAGCGTGCGGGCTGCCGTGAGCATCACGTTCCTGTAACTCAGGTTGCCGGTCAGTCGATAGCCGTTGCCGAAGCTCGTGCCCATCATGAGCCCCACGTCCATGTTGGTCGTATCGCCATCCTGGGAGGCGATCGCCGCTTGCCGCGACTCGGCCTGGGCCTTCCAGAAGGATTTGCCGGTGGCTTCATAGAGCAGCCACAGCTGCCCTGGGAAGTAGCCGCTCGACCAGTCGCCCGGGCCTACGAGCTCCCATTGGCCGTTCGAGCCGGTCTGGACGGGATACTCGTTGCCGGGCACCGCCGCGAGTGTGGCGCGGAGATGCGCCTGCGAGTATCCGAGGTCGTTGGCGACCAGCTCCGGCAGGCTGAGGCTCTGAGGTCTGAACACCGCGTCGCACGCCGCCCAGCCGCTCGACGGCGTCCCGCTGGCCAGCGGGAAGCTTGGCGATTGAGGGCCGTAGCCGCCGGAGATCACATCCTCCTCGGCGCTCGTTCCCGAAGCCCCCGTGATCTGCTTGCGCAGGACGGCGGAGACGCCGTCACTCGACCCGCTGGCGACCGTGACGTGGTCATAGGTCGCGAAGCCACCGTAGACGAGGTCCCCGGCCAGCACCCCTGCCGTCCGTCCACCCGTGGCCGGGTACGGCGGCGGGTCGGCGGTGCTTTTCGCGCATGCCGCCTGGGCGAGCGCGCTCTTCGTGGCGACCCCCGAGTACTCCTGCGAGCACCGCCTGCACCGGGCCGCCCGACCCGCCGGTCGCGGTGACCGTGGTCAGGCCGGCGGCGGCCCCCTGCCGGTACCAGAGGGAGTGAACGACGCCGCCGTCGCTGGTTTCCGCCGCTTCCCTCCAGGACCCGTCGCGGGAGTCCGATACCGATGGCGTGCCGGTGGTGCGGAACTGGCCGACGAGGAGGTCACCCGCTCCCACCTGCGCGGCGACCGGGACGCTCAGTTCGGCGGCGGCGGTCGTGCCTGAGGCCTTCTGCACGAAACGGCCCCCGCCGACGCGCCTCCCGGAAACCCCAGGAAGCACGCGAGAGCCAATGGCATCAACGATCGTTTCACGGCCGACACGACATTCAGTTGTCTCCCCGCGGTTCGCCCCAGCTGAAAGCTAACGGTGAAGTGACCCCACCGCAAGGCCGTCCCCGCGGGTCAGCGACACCTGTGGCCCCGTCCCCGCGGGGTCAGTGGCGCCTGTGGCCCCGTCGCCGCGAGTCGAGAACGCCCGCCGCTCCGCCACCGCGGCGCTCCGGCTCGGCTGCGGCCAGGAACCGGTCGGGACCGAGGACCTCGAGCCCCGAGGCCACGCCGATCGTGGGCGCGATCTTGATGTTCGGATTGAGCGGTGAGGTATCGGTGACCGAGAACTTCTGGCCGAGCGCCTCGAGCCCCTTGACCACCGGCAGCTGCAGGAATGCGGGCTCAGCCTGCGTCGTGCTCGAATTGCGCTGCGACGCCCGCGGCGCGGCGATCGCTGCCGGCAGGCTCTGGCCGAACTCGAGCCGGTCGACCAGGATCTGCAGGACCGTGGTGATGATCGTCGCCCCGCCGGCGGCGCCGACCGCCAGGAACGGGCGGCCGTGGCGGAGCACGATCGTTGGCGACATGCTCGAGCGCGGACGCTTGCCCGCGGCGGGCAGGTTCGGGTCGTGGACCCCTGGCTGGACCGGGGTGAAGTCGAAGTCCGTCAGCTCGTTGTTGAGCAGGAAGCCACGGCCCGGAACGACGATGCCGCTGCCGCCGAGCTCCTCGATCGTGTTCGTGTAGGAGACGACGTCGCCCCTGCGGTCGGCGACTACGAAGTGGTTCGTGCTGGCACCGTCGTGGGTCTGTCCCGCGCTCGTCGGCTGGGTGGGCGTGCAGCCGCCCGAGCCCGCGTAGGGATCACCGGGGGCGACCGGGCTTGTCAGCGCCTGGTTCGGGTTGATCAAGCACGCCCGTTGGCCTCCGAAGTCCGGCGACAACAGCTGCCCGAGCGGGACGTTCTCGAACGCCGAGTCGCCCACGTATCGGTTGCGATCGGCAAACGCGAGCCGCGTCGACTCGAGGAAATGATGCCACTGCTCGACCGCACTCTCGTGGCGCAAATCGAAGTTCGAGAGGATGTTCAGCGACTCGCCCACGGTCGAACCGCCGCTCGACGACGGGGGCATCCCGTACACGTCGTAGCCGTTGAACGTCACGTGTGTCGGGTCGCGCGGGATCGCCTTGTAGTCCGAGAGATCGGAGAGCGTCATCGCCCCGGGACGCGGCGTGAGCTGAGCGCCCGGGGCAAGCGGCAGGTGCTGCACGGTGTTGACGACGTCGGCGCCGATCCGACCGCCGTACAGCGCGCCGATGCCCTGCCGCCCGATCTCCCGGTAGGTGCGGGCCAGGTCGGGGTTCTTCATCACCGTGCCGGCCGCGGGGAGCTTGCCGCCTGGGAGGAACAGCGACTTGGTCGAACTGAAGTCGACGAACCGGAACGCGTTCTCGCGGATCTCCTCGCGGACTGCGGGGGTCAGTTCGAACCCGCGGGCCGCCGCGGCCTCTGCCGGAATCAGATCAGCGCGGAGCGCGAACCGGCCCCAGTGGCTGAGAGCCTCTTGCCAGGTGGCGAGCGTCCCCGGGACTCCGACGGAAAGGCCGCTGGTCACCGCCGTGGGGAAGTCGTACGGCTTGCCGGTGCTGGGATCGATGAACAGGTTCTGGTTGTCAGCCGCGGGCGCGGTCTCCCGGCCGTCGATCGTGTACACGCGATGCGTGCGTGCGTCGTAGTAGACGAAGTAGCCACCGCCACCGATGCCCGCGACCAGCGGATCGGTCACGCCGAGCGTCGAGGCCACGGCAACGGCGGCGTCGGCCGCGGTACCGCCGTGGCGAAGCACTGCGAGGCCAGCCTGAGTGGCGGTCTCGCTGTCCGATGCGACAGCGCCGCCGCGACCGGTCGCGGTGGCCTGCTTGGCCTGTGCGGTCGCCGGCAGCGCAGCGGCGGCGACCGTCAACAACAACAGCAGAGCGCGACGCACGCCCTGTAGGTGCCCGCTCGCTGCGGGCGCAAACCTCAGTCGGGGTGCCCGGGGTCCGCCGAGCCCTGCTGGCGGCGCTCGTTGATGATCTGCTTAATCCGGTCGATCGTGTCCTCCGACATGCGCCGGATCTCCCAGTGCGTGAGCTTGATCACCCGCATCGGGGAGGTCGCGATCACGTCCGCGTTGCGTGGCTCCCGGGACAGGAGTCCCATCTCGCCGATCAGGTCGCCCTCCTTGAGCGAGGCGAGCTTCTCGCCGTCGCGGATCACGTCGGCGGTCCCCTCCTCGATCGCGATCAACTCGGTCGAGTAGTCGCCCTGCTTCATCAGGATCTGACCATCGGCGATGCTCGTCTCGGTCGCGAACGCCGCCAGCCGCTTCGCCTCGTCGTCGGACAGGTCTGAGAACAGCGGAATTTTCTTGAGCCGGTTCGGATCCATCGTCACTCCCGATTTCGGTTTCGTGGCGGGCCGCCGGACTCTATACCGGTCCGGCGGACAGGGAGTTACAGGGCTTGTACCTCGGCTGTGATCTCACTCACAGACTGCTTGGCGTCGCCGAACAGGAGCGAGGTCTTGGGGTCGTAGAACAGCGGGTTGTCGATGCCCGCGAAGCCCGAGGCCATCGAGCGCTTGAGCACCACGACGGCGCCCGAGCGGTCGACCTCCAGAATCGGCATCCCGTAGATCGGCGAGCCGGGTTCGTTCTTGGCCGCCGGGTTCGTGACGTCGTTGGCGCCGATCACCAGCGTCACATCGGTGCGCGTGAACTCGGGGTTGATCTCGTCCATCTCCTTGAGGAGGTCGTAGGGCACGTCGGCTTCGGCGAGCAACACGTTCATGTGCCCCGGCATCCGGCCCGCCACGGGGTGGATCGCGTACTTGACCTCGACGCCCTTGGCCTCGAGCGCCCGCTCCAGTTCGCGGACGGCGTGCTGGGCCTGCGCCACCGCCATCCCGTAGCCGGGCGCGACCACGACCTGGCGCGCGTAGGAGAGCTGGATCGCCACGTCCTGAGCGCTCGTCGAGCGGACCGTCCCGCCGGTCTCGCCACCTGCCGCGGGCGCTGCGACGGCACCACCGAACCCGCCGGCCACGATCGCTGGCACCGACCGGTTCATCGCCTTGGCCATCAAATTCGTGAGGATCGTGCCGGAGGCGCCGACGATCATCCCGGCCACGATCATCGCGGTGTTGTTCAGAGCGATACCGGTGGCCGCGGCGGACAGACCGGTGAAGGCGTTCAGCAGCGAGATCACGACCGGCATGTCCGCTCCGCCGATCGGCAGGACGACCATGTTCCCGAGGACCGCCGCCGCGACCAGGATCCCGAGGATGAACAGCCCCTGGGAATGGGTGCCGGCGGCGAGCACGATCGCGGAGCCCACGCAGATCACCAGCAGCACGAGGTTGATGATCGATTGCCCGGGCAGCTTGATCGGCCTTCCGGGCAGGATCTCCTGGAGCTTGCCGAACGCGATGTTCGATCCCCAGAACGAGATCGATCCGACGATCGCGGCGAACAGCGTCGGGATCATCGCCTTGAGCTGCCAGAAGTCGAGTCCCACGCGGAAGTGGTGGCGGTACTCGATCCAGGCGATGATCGCCACCGCGCCCCCGCCGACGCCGTTGAACAGCGCCACCATCTGCGGCATCGCGGTCATCTTCACGTTCACTGCCGCCGGGATGCCGACCGCGGTGCCGAGCACGAGCCCGAGCGCGATCAGCCACGGCGTGCTCGAGCCATGGAGCACCCCCCTCGTGAGCAGCGTGGCCACCACGGCGATCAGCATCCCGACGGCCGCGATCTTGTTGCCGCGGACCGCGGTGCGCGGGCCGGTCAGGCCGCTCATCCCGTAGATGAACAGCGAGAACGCGACGATGTACAGAGCGTCGATGAAGTTCCCGCTCTGCAAAAAGATGGCGGGGAGGATCACTGCTGTTCCTCCTCGATCTCGTCGGTCTTCGGCGGGTCCTTGCGCTTGAACATGCCGAGCATCCGATCGGTGACGAGGAAGCCACCAACGACGTTGATCGTCCCGAACGCGATCGCGATTACCAGCAGCACATGCTCGAGTACGCCGTGCGCCTCGTGCATGAGCAACAGTCCTCCGAGCAGCACGATTCCGTGGATCGCGTTCGTGCCCGACATCAGCGGCGTGTGCAGCGTGTTCGGCACCTTCGAGATCACCTCGAAGCCGACGAACGCGGCAAGCACGAGAATTGCGATCTCCGTCACCAGGCTCATCTGCTCTTGACTCCCTAGGAAGCGGTTGTGGCGCCGGCAGCGGCCTTGGCGCCCTCGTGAACGATTTCTCCGCCCCGGGTGATGCACGCCCCGGCGATGACCTCGTCGTCGAAGTCGAGCTTCAACTCGCCCTCGTCGATCATCAGCCCGAGCAGCGACTCGATGTTGCGCGCGTAGAGCTGGGAGGCATGCTCGGCCATCCCGCTCGGCAGGTTCACCGGCCCTATGATCTTGACGTCGTGCTTGACGACCGTCTCGCCGGCCTCGGTGAGCTCGCAGTTGCCGCCGGTCTCGGCTGCGAGATCGACGATCACCGAGCCGGGCTTCATCAGCTTGACCGCGTCCTCGGTGACGAGCACCGGGGCCTTGCGGCCGGGGACGGCGGCGGTGGTGATGACCACGTCGACCTTTCCGATCGCCTCGGCCATCAGCTCCTGCTGGCGCTGCTGCTGCTCGGAAGTCAGCTCCTTGGCGTAGCCGCCGGCGCCCTCGAGGTCGCCCCCGAGATCAAACTCGAGAAACTTTGCGCCGAGCGACTCGACCTGTTCCTTGACCGCGGCGCGCACGTCGAAGCCCTGGACGACGGCGCCGAGCCGGCGAGCTGTGGCAATCGCCTGCAGGCCGGCCACGCCGGCGCCGAGCACCAGCACGGTCGCGGGCCGGATCGTCCCGGCGGCGGTCATCAGCATCGGGAAGAACCGGCCGATCTCCGTCGCCGCGATCAGCGTCGCGCGGTAGCCGCCGATGTTGGCCTGGCTACTGAGCGCGTCCATCGATTGGGCGCGGCTGATCCGCGGCACGGCCTCGAGCGCGAAGCTGGTGGCGCCCGTCTGGGCGATCGCGCGGATCCCGTCGCCGTTGGTGAGCGGCCCCAGGAATGCGATCAGCACGCTGTCGGACCTCAGACGGCCTGTCTCCTCGTCGTTCGGAGCCGCCACCTTGACGATCACGTCCGCGTCGTAGACCGCGGTCGTGTCATCGCTCATTGTGGCCCCGGCCTCTTCGAACTGCTCGTCGGGTAGCAGGGCCCCGGCGCCCGCTCCGCGCTCCACGATCACCTCGTGGTCCTGGCCGGTCAGCTTGCGCACGACCTCGGGCACGAGCGCCACCCGGTTTTCGCCCGCGGCTGTCTCCTTGGGGACTCCGATCTTCATAGGGCGGCGGAATGTATCGATTTCGCTTAGCCCAGGTTGACCGGGGCGAACACCAGTACGGCTGCCGCGGCGGCGTCAGCGGCGAGCGCGCGGATTGGCGGGGCTTTCACTGCGTGGGCTGGCGCTTTGTGGTGCCCATTGTTGGCATGCACGTTTTCCTTGACCCCGGATTTGGAGGTCGTCCCGGCCGCCTTCGGCGTGTGCGCTGCGGCGGCGTGGTGGACGGCGGGGGTGCTCGCGGCCCCCGCCACCGGGTTCAGCGGCAACGGCCTGCCGGCGAGTGCGGTCAGGGCCTGCCCGGTCGTCCACACCGGCGTCTGGTCGACCGAGTGCGAGTAGCGGACGTGACCGTCGGGCGCGATCAGCCCGGTGAGGTACGCGAACGGCGATGGGCTCCCTGCACGGTGAACCGAGCTCGGGCTGACACCGGCCGCGATCAGTCCCTGCGCCGCCCACGCCGTCGATTGGGAGTTCGTCTCGCCGCCTGGTTGCTGCGGGAACCCGCCATCGCGCTCCTGCTGGCGGCGCAGGAACGCGACCGCCCGCCCGCGAGCGCGGGTTGCGCCCGGCGCGCCGGCCAGCGCCTCGAGTGCGGCCCCGGTGTCGTCGATGTCGCTGGTCCCGCCAGCTGTGGCGAAGTTGTAGCCGCCGTCGCGGTCCTGCTGGCGGACGAGCCAGGCCAGTGTCTTCGATGACGGCGCGACGCCCGCGGCGCGCAGCGCGAGCACCGCGAACGCGGTCAGGTTGACCTGGTTCTGCACCGACCCGTTTGGCCGGATCAGCTGCTCCAGACGCGTCAACAGCGAGCCCGCCGGCTCGCCGGCTGCGTGGAGCACGAGGACCGTCCGCTCGATCGACCCGGGATCGCCGCCCGGGTTCGACTGGATATAGGACATCAGGCTGCTTCCGCCGTGACGAACGTCGAGCGGGTTGTGTCCCTCGGCGGCGAGTCCGAGCGCCGCCCAGCCCGCGAACAGGGACGTCGACGCCTGGCCGGGGGCAGGCCCCAATCCACCGTCGGAGTTCTGTGCGTTCAGGAGGTAGCTCGTGGGTGTCTGCGCGGCCTGCGCGTCGGCTCGCCCCACCGGCCGGAGAATCCCACCTGGCTGGCTGGCCAGCAACACACCGAGCGCAGCAAGGACGACGCCCAGTTGGATCGGTCTTGCCGGCGGACGGGCGGGATGAGCGGGGCGGGCGGGACCCCAATCAACATGGAGGCGTCGGGCAAACCGCTGGATCGACCGGATCAGCGCCGGCCCGAACGCCAGCGCGAACACCACGCACCCGGCGGCGTGAATGAAGTCGAACCCGATCCCCTTGCCCACGTACACCCCGAGCTGCGCGGCGCTGTGGTCGCTGTAGGTGACCCAGTCGCCGACGTCCTGGAACGCGGCGAAGGCGAAGCCGACGACGCCGCAGATGATCGCCAGCGGCCAGCGGCCGATCCGCCTGGCGGTGATGAGCGCGAGCCCGGCTCCGATGATCGCGGTCGCCCCCCACGCGGCCATCTGCCACGGGGTCCACGGTCCCTGGCCGAAGAAGAAGTTCGACGTCAGGCCCGCGATCGCCCCGACCGCGAACCCCGGCGCGCCGCCCAGCGCGTACCCGGAGATCAACACGATGTCGGTCGTCGGCTTGACGTTCGGGATCGCCGCGAACGCGATCCGCCCGAGCGCGGCCAGTGCCGCCAACGTCGCCACCAGCGCCACCGTGCGCGCATCGGAGTGGCTGCCCTCGTACCAGGCGAACCCCCCGGCGAGCGCGACCGCCAGGATCCCGAAGCTTGCGAGCTGCCAGCTCACGCCGGCACCTCGTCGGGCGCGGCGCGAGGGGCGCCGAGCGTCGCCAGTCCCTGCTGGGGGGTGAGCGCACCGCCCGCGCCACCCAGGATCCGCGCCACCTCGGTGGCGAAGTAGGTGCCGCCGCTCAGGACCTCCGCCACCGGCCCGTCGGCGATTGCCATCCCGTCGGCGAGCAGCACCACGCGGTCGGCGAACGCGGCCGCGAACTCGGGGTCGTGGGTGGCCACAATCACGGCCGCGTCGAGGCCCTTCAGCAGGGCGGCCAGGTTGTCCTTGTGGGCCCGGTCCATGCCCCGCGTGGGCTCGTCGAGGCATACAACTGCCGCCGGGTCGCCGTCGAGCACGATCGCCAGCGCGAGTCGCTGGCGCTCTCCACCCGAGAGGTCGCGCGGGTGGCGGTGGGCGAACACCTTCGGGTCGAGCCCGGCTCGCTGCAGTGCCCGGGCCGATGCCTCGTCGGCGACGGTGTCGTGGATCAGGTAGTCGTTCGGGTTCTGCAGCAGCAGGGCCACCCGCCCCGCGGCCTTGAGCTTGCCGCGGGTTGGCTTCATCAGGCCGGCGGCGTGTTTGAGGAGCGTCGACTTGCCGGCGCCGTTACGTCCCATCAGCGCCACGCGCTCCCCGGCCTCCATCTCCAGCGTCAGGCCCCGCAGAATCGCCGGCCCCGCCTTGACCTCATGCCACAGCCGCTCGACCTTCAACGCGTGAGCTTGAGATTTCCCCCGTATGTCGTGGGTTTTCTCAAGCTCACCTGAGGGCGGCAGTACGTTGGCGCCCCGAAGGGCCGCCCGGGCGGCTTTGACGCCGGGACGGGGCTGAAGGCCGAGGCTGTCGAGCAACCGGGCGCCCGGGGTGGCGAGCTCAGGCGCCTCCCGAACGGCCCACGCCAGGAACTCCCGGGGCGGCGCGTCGCAGGCGATCCTCCCCGCCACCAGAGCGATCACCCGATCGGCGAGGCCGAGACAGCGCTCGAGCCGATGCTCGGACAAAAGGATCGCCGTCTCGGAGTCCTCGTTGAGCCGGCGCAGCGACCCGATCAGCTCATCGCCGGCGACCGGATCGAGCTGCGAGGTGGGCTCGTCGAGCACGAGCAGCGCGGGCCGGCCGGCGAGCGCGGCTCCGAGCGCCACGCGCTGCAGCTCGCCTCCCGAGAGCTCGGCCAGCGGGCGGTCGAGCAGATGCCCGATGCCGAGCGCGAGCGCGGCCTCCTCCACCCCACGCGCCACCGCCGCCTCGGCGTGGCCGCGGTTCTCGAGCCCGAACGCGAGCTCGGCGCGAGCGGTCCCCATCACGGTCTGGGTCTCCGGATCCTGGAACAACGTCCCCACGGCGGTGGCGAGTTGCCCGGGCCGGAACTCCCGCGTGTCCATGCCCGCGACGATCGCCCGGCCGGCGAACGCGCCGCCGTGAAAGTGCGGGACCAGCCCGCTCGCCACCCCGAGCAGTGTCGACTTTCCCGAACCGGAGTCACCGGCGACCACCACCAGCTCGCCCGGCTCGATCGTAAGGCTGACGGCCTCGAGCGCGGGCGCTGGCGCGCCCGGATACGAGTACGTGACCTGCTCGAGCTCGAGCACGCTCACCGCGTCCCCCCCCGCCGATCGGCGAACGGCAGCAGCGCCACGAGCACGATCGCCGCCGCCAGGCCGTACGCCGCCGGCCCCGCCCCCATGCGCAGTGACGGGTAGGCGTGGAATGGGGCCAGCCCGCTGTACCGGGCGACGACCGCGAGGGCCAGGATCGCGAGCGCCGACGTGGTGAACGCCAGGTCATGCCGTGACCAGGCCCGTCTGATCCGAGGCGGGCGCCGCGCCGCGCCGTAGCCCCGGACCTCGAGCGCCGCGGCTACGTCGAGCGCGCGGTCGAGCGCACCGGCGGTGGTGGCGCGGATCAGGAGCCATCGCGAGGGAGGCGGGCCCGGACGGCACCGCTGGGCGTCGGCGAGGCGACGCGAATCGCGGGCCAGCACCGGCACGAGCCGGGTGGCCAGCGTCGCGGTCAGTGCCGAGTGGAACGAGACGCGGCGAAACAGCCGCAGGACCTGGTCGGGATCCACTGCGGCGGTGTACAGGGCGGCAGCCAGGATCAGCGCCGCGGCGCGGAGACCGAGCACCGCGCCGTACGTGGTCGCCTCCAGCGTGATGTCGGTGTCGCCGAGCACCGGCAGATGCCCCAGCCGCACGATCACGGTCAGCCCGTCGCGCGTGGCCAGCGCATTGATCAGCGCGATCACGATCGCCATCGGCGCCGCCAACAGCGCGGCGCGGCGCATTTCCCGCCCGACGCCGGCGAGGCTTCCCGCGGCGAACACCGCCACGGTGACCGCCCCGAGCGTCAGCGGATTGGACAACAGCAGCGCGGCGCAGGCCAGCGCCAGGCAATACGCGGCCCCCGCCCCTGCCCGGGCGGCGTGCAGGGGGCTGGGCCGGCGGCGGTAGATCACGACGCCCCCTGCTGGGGCACGGAATAGTCGGTGGCGCCCCGTACGGCGAGCGCGAAGCGGTCGCGCAGGCGTCCCGCGGACAGCGCCGAGGCGGCGGCCGCCACCCCCTGCGGATCGGTGCCGGTGATCAGCCACGTCGGCGTCGAGTTGGCGTCGGCGGTGGCGGCAACGAGGCCGGAGCCGGGACCGAGCGTCCTTACCACCTTGCCCGCCGGGTCGAGCAGCTGGAGGGTGCGGCCGCCGGCTCCGAACTTTGCGTAGACCCCGCTCGACCCCGGTCCCTTGGCGAGCAGGGCGGCGGCGATCACCGGCTTGATGTCGTTGAAGGTCCCCACGATCACGGTGATCGTGGCCTGGCCCGAGCCCGTGCCGAGGAGCTGGCTCGCGACGGGCACGCCGCTCGCGTTCAGCCCGGAGCCGGCGCGTTTGCACGCGACGCCGGTGTCCTTGGCGCACTCCAGCGCGGTTGGAAACCGCTTGCCGCCGATGCCGTGGACGAAGGGCTCGGGGAACGAGCCGACGACGGCGGGAATCGTGTCGGTGGCGCTCCAGTCGTGGAGGTCCCACCAGATCCGGTCGCCCGCGTGAACGTCTGTGCTTGCCGCTCCCTGACCGGCCTGGATCCCGTTCACGTAGTAGAACCAATCGTGCCGCGAGCCGTTCCCGCTCAGTCCGTCGATCGACTCGACGAAGCCGCCTCCGTAGCGGGTGCTCACGTGGAACGAGCGCTCGAGCATCCGCATCACGGTCTCCGACCCCGGGACCTTCGACTTCGTGATCGTGCCCACCGTGCCGGTGCCGAACCCGCGCGTGACCGTCACGGTCACGTTCGACGTGCCGCGCCCCGGGCCCAGACCGCACCCCGCGATCGCGCCGGCACACGCCAGCGCGAGTAGCAGGATGCGGCCTCTGTGACCCATGGTCGCTAGCCGGTGACGGTGACCGTCGCCGGTGCCGCGCGGATGTCCCCCTTGTGGGTGGCGTGCAGCACGACCTTGCCGGCGTTTGCGGACTTGACGGAGACCGTGCCGTTCGCCTTGGTGGTCACGCTCTTATGGCCGATGCTGACCTTGGCGCCGGAGAGAGGCGTGCCCTTGCCCTTGGCGTTGAGGACCAGGACCTTGATGTTGAACGGCTTGTTCACGGTGGCGGTCTTCGGCGCCTTGATCGCGATCAGGTCCTCGACGCCCTTGGTCGACGCCGCGGCGTACAGCAGCTGATCGCCCTTGTGCAGCTTCAAGAGGCAAGCGCCTGACTGGGCTGGCTTGTTGTTGACGAAGATCTCCCAGAACATCGGCGAGCTGAACGTGTGCTTCTCGCCGAAGACCGAGGTGATCTCCAGACCGAGGCTCTTGTCGTATTTGCCGGTCCACTTGCCGTGAGTGGCCACGTCGAGCGCACCTGCGGCGCTGGTGTCCGGGCACTTGCCCTTCGGCGTCCCGCCCTTGATGATCGAGCCGGTGTGGGTCTTCACCATGGTCGGCTCCAGCAGCGTCTTGTTGGCGCCTTCGATCCGAACTGTGACCGTGGTGCCGACTGCGCTCTTGCTGCCGCCTCCGGACGGCGTGCCACCTGCCGCGAGTGCGCCGGCGGGTGCGATCACGGCGATCGTCGCTCCGCACAGAGCGATCGGTTTCTTCATATCCATCTGAGGGCCACCCCTTTCCACGAGGGCGTATCGGCTGGGTGGTCGGCGGCTGGTCTCCTGGCTTACGGGCCTACCTTCCGCGCCTTCCCGGCGAGTCGTCGTCGCCAGTGGCCCATCGCGGCCGGCGTCCCCGATCACAGTGGCGGGTCCGCACCGGAGTCTCACCGGCTTCCCATTGCCACCGACCCTGAACTCGACGATCGTATCGCGGGGGCGGGGACTTAGACTCTTCGTGTCATGACTGTGAACCTGACCCGCATCTACACGCGCCTCGGCGATGGCGGCGAGACCCACCTCGGCGACATGAGCCGGGTCCCGAAGACGCACCCGCGGATCGAGGCCTACGGCACGATCGACGAGCTGAACGCACAGATCGGGTTGGCCCTGGCGGTCGCCGAACTGCCTGACGGCTACGCCGAATGGCTGCGGCGGGTCCAGAACGACCTGTTCGACGTCGGCGCCGACATCTCCGCGCCCCAGAACCCCGACCGCGAGCGGCTGCGCCTGCTCGCCGAGCAGACCAAGTGGCTCGAGCACCGCTGCGACGAGGTCAACGCGACCCTGCCGCCACTGAAGTCGTTCGTGCTCCCCGGCGGCACCCCCGCGGCGGCGTACCTGCACGTATGCCGGACCGTGTGCCGGCGCGCCGAGCGGCTGGCCATCGCCTGCGCGCAGGAGGAGGACCTGAACCCCGAGGTGGTCCGCTACCTGAACCGCCTGTCGGACCTGCTGTTCATCCTCAGCCGAGGCGCCGCGGGCGGCGCAGAGCCGCTGTGGGAGCCGGGCCGCTACCGCGCCTAGCGCCTCGCCTAGCGCCGCAGCGTCAGCATCACGCCGGTCGCCAGCGCGAGGGCGGACGCTCCGATCGCCGCCACCCCGACGACGAACGTCGTGTGCAGCCGGGCATAGGCCACGACTTCGTCTGGCCGCGCGATCAACACCGCGAGTCCCAGCACCACCGCTCCGAGCAACGCGACTGACGGCGGGCCAAGGGCCTCGCGCACCGTGATTCGCCGCCCGCGTGCCTCGGGCCGGGCCTCTGGGCGGCGGGCGTCGGCCGTCATCACCCCGGCGACCGCGACCAGCGTCCAGATCCCCGCCACCAGGAACCCGCCGAGCACGTCGCTCGGGTAGTGCCAGCCGAGCGTCAGGAACGAGTAGGAGACCGCGACCGCGAACAGCGCGCCGAGCGCGGCGATGAACGGCCGCAGCCGCCCCGGGACGGCCATCGTCGTGCTGAGCGCGAGCGACATCGCGGCGGTGGCGTGTCCGCTCGGCCAGGACGCGGCGCCGATCGGCGGGGCGCTACCGAGCAGGTTGGCCGGGCGCGGCTGGGCCAGGAGCGGCTTCAGCAGCTCCGTGGTGACGTTCGCGCCGAGGAGGATCGCGGCCGCGGCGGCGGCCACCCGGAAGCGGCCACGCCCGAGCGCCACCAGGACCGGGATGAAGCAGAAGTAGACATAGGGCTTCGGGTTGCACAGCCCGGCCACGAAGTTCGCGACGCGCTGCACGTGCGGCTTCCAGGCAAATCCGCCGAACGCGGTGTAGATCGACTGGTCGGCGCGTTTGACGAATCCGATGTGGAACGCGGCGAACCAGATCAGGAACAGCAGTACGGTCAGGGCTCCAGCCCCGATCAAGGCCGTCCTGGCGCGTTCGGGCATGGACTGAGATTAGCCCACGCCCTAAAGCCTCTATGCGGGTTTCTGCTCCCGGCTATTGCGGCTGATCCGGATCTCGGGCGCGGCGCCGGTCCGGTTCACGTGCGCGTAGTGCTCGACGTCCTCGGGCGAGGCGACTTCGACGTTCAGGTCGGGTCCGATCTCGAAGCGCACCGCCTCGTAGAGCAGCTCCTGGTAGCGGGGCGTGTGCGGCGGGTCGCCTTCGATGTCGAGGTCGTAGATCCCGCAGCGCACCGACCACCGCTGACCGCGCGTCAGCTTCTCCTCGTTCATCTTGAACGGGACCGAGCCCGCCTCCCCATCGATCCGCAGCCGGGCGTGTGCCGACCACAGCGCCCGCGACAGGCGCTCGAAGTTACGACTGTACGGCGCCGGCACGATCGCCACGGGACCCGGCGCACCCGCGCCGCCGCGGATCGCCTCGGCGACAGCTCCCACGAGCACGAACTCGACGCCGTTGGCCTGCAGCCAGCGCAAGATCGCGACGGCCTTGCGGTCGAGGTGCTCGTAGCCCTTCTCGGTGGTGACCGGCTGCGATTCGAGCGCCGGTGGACGATGTCTGAGCAGCATGCCCACCGTTTCGCCTCGGTCGGTCGGACTCCTTCATGCGATTGCGTTCGTGGCGACCACAACTCAGAACGGCACCGCTTCTCGGACAACCAAAAACGGACAAGCGTGCGGCGCTGGCGAAGCCGCACGCCGAGCCCATCGCCGCCGGGTCGCGGCGTCCACACAAGCGAGGGCTACAGCGCCGTCGTGTCGACCTGCGCGAGCCGCCGCAGCATGGATGGCGCCACCCGCGACAGCGCATACGCCACCTTCGACTCCGGCGTCACGACGGCGAGAGGCTTGTCAGCGCCGATCGCCTCGACGATCTCGGCGGCGACCATCTCGGCCGTGAACCCACGCCGCTCGTAGAAGCCGGAGACGAGATCGCGGAGGCGATCCTGGTCGCCGGCGAGCTTGCCCACGTATTCGGTGGCGCGGGTGATGTTGGTGGCGATCACGCCGGGGAACACGGCGGTGACCCCGATCCCCGCGCCGGCGAGCTCGGCTCGGAGGCACTCGCTCAGCATCTTCACCCCGGCCTTCGTGGTTGAGTACGCGGGAAGCGTCGTGTTGGGCGCGAACGCCGCGCCGGAGGAGATGTTGACGATGTGACCGCCCTCGCCCCGCTCGACCATCGCCTGGCCGAACAGCCGGCAGCCGTGGACGACCCCCATCAGGTTGACGTCGATGATCTTGCGCCAGTCATCGAAGCTGGTGTCGAGGAACGAGCCGGCGATCCCGATCCCCGCGTTGTTGACGACCACGTCGGGCACGCCATGCTCGGCAAGCACCGTCGCGGCGAGCCGCTCCATCGCCGCCTCGTCGCTCACGTCGCAGGTGAACGTGTAGGCGCCATCGATCAGGGCGTCGGTCTCGGCCACGGTGGCGCCGTCGCGGTCGACGAGCAGCAGCCGCGCGCCGTGCTCGGCGAGCGCGAGCGCGGTGGCGCGCCCGATGCCGCTGCCCGCGCCGGTGACGAGCGCCAGCCGGTCGCGCAGCTGGGCCACACCGCCTCCCCGCACCCACAGCGCGTGGCCCTGCACTCGGCCGCCCGCCTCGACCTCCTCGGCGAACTCCCCGACCCACCGCGCGATCAGGTCGGGATGCGTGCGTTGCGCCCAGTGCGACCCCGCGACCCGCCGGCGACGCAGCTGCGGCGCCGCGTCCGGAACCCGGTCGTAGTAGCGCTCGGAGATGTACCGATCGCCGCTCGGCATGATCAGCTGGACCGGGACGTGCGCCACGGCGTCGCCCCGTGGGCGCAGCATTCGCCGCGGGATGTTGCGGCGGTAGAGGTTCGCGCCCTGCAGGCCGTCGGCAGTCAACGTGTCCGCCGGGTATCCCGACACGACGGGCGTGTGGTCGACATTGCGCAGGTACGCGTGCCAGCGCCTGCCGGCGAAGATCGCGCGCCACCACAGGCTGGGCCCACCGGGGGTGACGAGCACCGACACGTACCACGAGCGGCGGCCGCGGCGCAGCAGCTCGAGCACCCGCCCGCGCCGCACGAGCTCGTGGAGCTCGGCACCGAGCTGATCGACCGACGGCCCGGAGATCGTCGTGAACGACGCCAGCCGCTCGGCGAAGCGCGACGTGGTGGCGAACTCCCAGCCCGCCACGCCACCCCAGTCATGACCGACGAGATGGACGCGGCTACTCGGGGCAACGGCGCCGATCACCGCCTCGAGGTCATCGGCGAGGCGCGCGTAGTCGTACGCGGCCGGTCCCCGCGGCGCGCCCGACGCGCCGGCGCCGCGCACGTCGTACGCCGCGACGTGGAAGCGCGGCGCCAGAAGCGGCAGCACCTCGCTCCACACCTCCTTGGTGTCCGGGTAACCGTGGACGAAGAGGATCGTCGGCCGCGAGGGGTCGCCGGCCTCGACCAGCGAGAGCTCGACCCCTGCTCCGGAGACAGTCCGGCTATTCGCGCCGTCGAACACGAAGCGCTGAATCTATAGCGAGCGGACGGGCTCGCGGCGTACGCTCATCACCATGAAGACGGAGCTTGCGCCCCCGCGCCTGCTCAAAGCCCGGAGACATCCTTGGTTCGGCGCGGCCGTGGCGGTGCTCGGCGTGGCGGCCGCGACGCTTGCGATCTACCCGCTCAAGCGCGTGGCGCCGACGGTCTCGTTGAGCGTCGTCTACCTGACCGCGGTGCTGTTCGTGTCCGCCTACTGGGGGCTGGCGCTGGGCATCTTCACGTCGCTGCTCAGCGCGGCCGCGTTCAATTTCTTCCACCTGCCCCCGACCGGCCGCTTCACGATCGCGGACAGCCGCAACTGGGTCGCGCTCGCCACGTTCCTGGTCGTCTCGGCGGTGATGAGCACGATGGCGGAGCTGGCGCGCAGCCGCGCGATCGAGGCCGAGCGCGGTCGCGCCGAAGCCGACCTGGCGGCGGCGCTCGCGCGCGAGCTGCTCGGGAGTGCGCAGACCACGTCCGCGCTACCGGCGGCGGCGCGGCATGTGGCCGCAGCCCTTGCCCTGCCCTCGGCGTCGATCGTCCTCGGCGACGCGGGCGGCGGCGGCCGCCGTGACGCGCTCCCGCTGCGCGACGCGGACGGCCGCCAGGTCGCGACCCTGATCGTCCCACCGGACCTGCCGGCCGACACCGTGCAGCGGCTGCGCACGAAGGTGGTGCCCGCGGTGGAGGCGATCGTGGCGATCGCCCTGCGCCGCGACGCGATCCAGGCGGCGGCCGTCGAGACCGAGGCGCTTCGCCGCAGCGACGACGTGAAGACAGCGGTGCTCCGCGCCGTCTCGCACGACCTCCGCACACCGCTGACCGCGATCGTCGCCGCTGGTCACGCCCTCGGGAGCGATGCGTTGTCCCCGGCGGAGCGCACCGAGCTGAGCAACGCGGTCGTCGGCGAGGGCGAGCGCCTCGCATCGCTCGTGGAGAAGCTCCTCGATCTCTCGCGACTCCAGGCTGGGCGCGCCGAGCCGCACCGAGACTGGGTGTCGCTCGAGGAGGTGCTGCTCTCCGCGCGCGACGGTCTCGGCGGCGAGGGACCACCCGTCCGGATCACGATCGAGCCCGGCCTTCCCGAGGTCCGCGCCGACGCGGCCCAGCTCGAGCGGGCGTTCGCCAACCTGCTCGAGAACGCGCGTCGGTATTCGAACGGTCAGCCGGTGAGCGCCCAGGCGCGCGGCGGCGAGGCCCA
>DASXOS010000021.1:0-10336 GCA_036494115.1 Solirubrobacteraceae bacterium
GACGGCGAGCGGCTCCTTGCAGGACACGCACATCACGTCGTTCTCGATGTCGGTGAGGGAGGCCTTCGGTGCAACGGCGAGCGCCGGGGCGGCGGCGAACGCGATGACGCCGACGATGGCGATCGCGAGCGCCGCCAAGACCCCGCGGCGACTCATGCCCGCTGCTCCATCAGCTTTGCGAGCGTCTGGTGCAGCCAGTTGCCGGTGAGCTGGAAGCGCCTGATCGCCGCGATCCGGCCCTGGCGGTCGATCACGAACGTCTCCGGCACGGCGTTCGTGCCGAACGCGTGGACGTAGTTGTCGTCGACGTCCTGGACGACGGGGTAATTTATGTGCTCGCGGTGGACGAACGCGGCGGCGTCGCTGGAGTTGTCGAGGTAGGTAACCCCGAGCACGGTGCCGTCGTGGCCGGCGAGCTCGCGCTGGGCCTGTTCGAGGATCGGCGCCTCCGCCTTGCAGGGGCCGCACCACGAGGCGAATACGTTGAGCACGACGAGCTTGCCCTTGAGGTCGGCGACGCTCTCCCGGGTGCCCGAGGAACCGAGCCGCGGCAGCGCCGTGCTGGCGTCGGGCACCTTCGGCCGGATGCCACGGGCGAGCGAGGCGTCGATCGAGCTGTTGGTGCCCTGGTCGGTCACGCCGAACGCGAGCAGCGCGATCAGCGCCGCCGCGGCGCAGACGACGAGCCCTGGGAGCACGAAACGACGCACATCTAGAGGGTAATACCGGAGCCCGCCGTGGCTCCCACTCACGAATCCCTAACCGTTCGGCAGCGCGCGTCCGCCGCGTTCCAGGCAAGATAGCCGCGCGAGCCTTGTTTCCTGAGGGCTGCGCTCGCCGTCCCGCGTTCGATGACCGCCACCATGCTCCGAGTCACCGTTGAATAGTCCCGCGCCCGGAGGGGGGCCGCGGTGGCCTCTGCGCTCGGTCATCTCGTCGGTGGTGGTGGCCGTGCTCGTGGTCGCCGCGGCGGTGGCGATCGTCACCTCCGGTACGAGCACGCCCCACGGGCCGAAGCCCAAGCCGCCGCCCAAGGGGCGGACCGTGCCGGTGCCCAAGACGACCCAGACGATCTCCCACGTGCCGCCGGCGCCACCGTGTGCGGGCGGGAGTTGCCGGGTGCACGGGATTCACAAGATCCGGCACGTCGTGATCATCATGCAGGAGAACCGCTCATTCGACTCCTACTTCGGGACGTTTCCGGGCGCCGACGGGATCCCGATGAAGAACGGCGTGCCGACGGTGTGCGTGCCCGACCCGACCTCGGGCAGTTGCGTACGGCCCTACCACGACCGCACGAACCGGGATTTCGGAGGGCCGCACGGGTTCGTGAACAATGCGGCCGACGTCGACGGCGGCCGGATGGACGGGTTCATCGCCCAGGCCGAGCACACGGGACTATGCGATCCCAACGACCCCTCCTGCGGCCGGCGCTGCCGCAGCGGACAGGCGTTCTGCACCGACGTGATGGGCTACCACGACGCCAGCGAGATCCCGAACTACTGGGACTACGCGCGCAACTTCGTGCTCCAGGACCACATGTTCAACTCGGTCGCCTCGTGGAGCCTGCCCGCGCATCTGTACGAGGTCTCCGCGTGGTCCGCCTTCTGTCCGATACCGAGACGGGCGATGGCCTGCGTGAACGATCCGGTCTCCTCGGGACTGCCCCACGACTTCGGCACCGCCGCCGCCCGCCGGCGCCGGCGCCGCCAGCCCGGACCGTTCTACAACTGGACCGACCTCACGTATCTGCTGCACCGCCACAAGGTGAGCTGGCGCTACTACGTGACGCGGGGCCAGGAGCCCGACTGCGCGAACGACAGCGTGGTCACATGCAAGTACGTCGGTCAGAACCCGACGACCCCGGGGATCTGGAATCCGCTGCCGCACTTCGCGACCGTCCGTCACGACCACCAGCTCGGCAACATCCAGGGCCTCGACTCGTTCTTCTCCGCCGCCCGGAACGGCCATTTGCCGGCGGTGAGCTGGATCGTTCCCAACGAAAAGGTCTCCGAGCACCCGCCGGCGCTGATCACGGCCGGCCAGGCGTACGTGACCAAGCTGATCAACACGATCATGCGCTCCAAGGATTGGTGGAGTACTGCGATCCTGCTCTCGTGGGATGACTGGGGCGGGTTCTACGACCACGTCATCCCGCCCAGCGTCGACGTCAACGGGTATGGGATCCGGGTGCCCGGCCTGGTCATCAGCCCGTACGCCAAGAAGGGCTACATCGACCACCAGACGCTGTCCAGCGACGCCTACCTGAAGTTCATCGAGGATGACTTCCTCCACTCGCGGCGCATCGATCCGGAGACCGACGGCCGGCCCGACCGGCGTCCCGACGTGCGCGAGAACGCGTCGATCCTGGGCGATCTGCGCAAGGACTTCAACTTCCACCAGCGGCCGCGCGCGCCGGTCCTGCTCCCACTCCACCCTCCGTTCTCGTGAGCGCCCCTCGACCCGATACCGCCGACGCGATCGTCGTCGGCGCCGGCCTCGCCGGCCTGGTGGCGACGGCCGAGCTCGCCGACGCGGGCCGCTCGGTCATCCTGGTCGACCAGGAACCCGAGGCATCGCTCGGGGGTCAGGCGTTCTGGTCGTTCGGGGGGCTGTTCCTCGTCGACACGCCCGAGCAGCGCCGGTGGCGGATCCGCGACTCGGCCGAGCTGGCCCTCCAGGACTGGCTCGGCAGCGCGGGGTTCGACCGGCCCGAGGATCACTGGCCGCGCAAATGGGCGGAGGCGTACGTGGAGTTCGCGGCCGGCGAGAAGCGCTCCTGGCTGCGCTCGCAGGGTGTGCGGCTGCTGCCCAACCCGGGATGGGCCGAGCGCGGCGGCTATCTCGCCACCGAGCACGGCAACTCCGTTCCCCGGTTTCACATCGTGTGGGGCACCGGCCCGGGGCTGGTTGAGCCCTTCGCGCGGCGGGTGCGTTCCGGAGTCGAGCGGGGGCTGGTGCAACTCCGCTTCCGCCACCGGGTCCGGTCGCTGACGCTGAACGGTGGCGCGGTCTCCGGAGTTGAGGGCGAGGTCCTGGAGCCGAGTTCCGTGCGGCGGGGTGAGGCGAGCTCGCGGACGGTGGTGGGCGAGTTCTCGCTGAACGCGGCGGCGGTGATCGTGACCTCGGGCGGGATCGGCGCGAACCATGAGCTCGTCCGGAAGAACTGGCCGTCGTGGCTGGGTTCGGCGCCGAAGCGCATGTTGTCCGGGGTGCCCGATCACGTCGACGGGCTGATGATCGCGACGTGCCAGGAAGCGGGGGCGCGGGTGATCAACGAGGACCGTATGTGGCACTACGTCGAGGGGATCCAGAACTGGAACCCGATCTGGAGCCGGCACGGGATCCGGATCCTGCCGGGACCCTCGCCGCTGTGGCTCGATGCCCGCGGGCGCCGTCTGCCGGTGCCGCTGTTCCCCGGATTCGACACGCTGGGGACGCTCGAGCACATCATGAAGACCGGCTACGACTACACCTGGTTCGTGCTCACGCAGAAGATCATCGAGCGCGAGTTCGCGCTGTCGGGGTCCGAGCAGAATCCGGACCTGACCGGCCGGAGCATCCGCAAGCTCGTGTCAAGCCGGCTGCTGCCCGGGGCCCCGCCGCCGGTCGAGGCGTTCAAGCGGCGCGGCGCGGACTTCATCGTCTCGGATTCGCTGGGCGAGCTCGTGCGGCGGATGAACGCATTGACCGACGAGCCGCTGCTGGACGCCGGCTCGGTTGAGCGGGAGATCGTGGCCCGCGACCGGGAGATGGCCAATCCGTACGCGAAGGACCTCCAGGTGACCGCGATCCACGGCGCCCGGCGCTACCTGGCGGATCGGATCAGCCGGGTGGCGGCGCCGCATCGCCTGCTCGACCCCTCGGCCGGGCCGCTGATTGCGGTGCGGCTCTCGATCCTCACCCGCAAGACGCTCGGCGGTTTGGAGACGGATTTGAGCGGGCGGGTGCTGGCCGAGGGTGGCTCGCTCGTGCCGGGTCTATTCGCCGCCGGGGAGGCCGCGGGCTTCGGTGGCGGCGGCCTTCACGGCTACCGGTCTTTGGAAGGGACGTTCGTGGGCGGGTGCCTGTTCTCGGGCCGTGTGGCGGGGCGCGCGGTGGCGGCCGGGTCGTAGTCCGTCGCGGCCGACGCGCCGCCGACGTGGGTAGTCGAGTCCGCGATATGGCCGGTCGAAACTACCCAGGTCGGTTATCAGGCCCCGCCGCCGGCGGTGCAGCACCAGCCGTCGAGGGTCGGGAAGGCCGCCCGGCCCCGTCCTGCGGAGAACTGCTGGGCGATCCGAGAGACCGCGAGCAGACGGGGGCGGCCGGTGGCGCGGAGGAACACCCACTGGTTGGCCGCGGGCCAGGAGACGAGCAGCCAGTGGCCGTCGGGGGACCACGCGAGCTGGCGCAGGCCCTGGCCGCTGAACAGCTGGCGGGGTCGGACCGCGCCGGCTGGCAGCGCGCGATCCGGCAGCGCGCGGTCCGGTAGCGGGATCAGCTCGACGCCGCCCGCTGCGAGGAGCGCGAGCGTCCGCCCGTCGGGCGACAGGGCCGCATCGCGTGCGTCGGCGGGCGCCGGGATCCTCGCGACGATCCGGCCGGTGGCGTCGTAGACAGTCGCGCTGTGGCGATCCAGCGCGAGCAGTCGGCTCCCGTCGGCCGACCACTGGAGCAGACGCACCCGGTCACGCCCACTGCGCGCCCACGCCACGTGCCCGGTGTCGGCGTCCCGGACGACGACCGCCTCCCGCGAGCCGGCGTACGCCACCACGTAGGGGTGGCCGGGCTCCCAGGCCGGCGCGACCGGCGCGACCCGGGCCGCGAGCAGGTGGTCGCCCGTGCCGTCCCCGGCGACCACCCGCAGGGCATCGCGGCTGAGATACGCGATCCGGTAGCCGTCGGGCGCGAACCACCGCGGTGCCCGGACGTCGGGGCGGGCGATCGACCACCGGACGACGCCGCGCCCGTCGAGCGCCCGGAGCTCGTTGCCGCTCGCCACGGCCACGTACACCCCGTGCGAGGACCAGGTTGCCTGCGACCACGGCCCCAGCCGTCGCCGGGAGCCGTCGGAGGCCACCGTCCAGGCGCCACCCGGGCCAGAAACGAGGATCCGGCCGGGGGCCGGCAGCGAGAACAGCTCGCTGCGGGCGTGGCGCACGCCCAGCGTCTGCTCGATCCAGCGATGGACGGTGGCGCCGGCCGGGGTGAGCGCGAGGACGCCGACGATCAGCGCCACCGCGGGAACGATCGCCAAGCGCGGCCGGAGCCGGCGCCGGGCCGGGGCCGGGCGCGCGGCGTAGGCGGAGCGGACGATCTCCCACGCTCGTTCCTCGGTCACTGCCTCGTCGGGCGCGCGTGCCGCACGAAGTTCGCGAGCGACGGTCGTGTCCTCACGGGACCGGCTCACCGCAGATCGACCTCCGCGAGACGTTTGTCGAGCGTGTCGAGCGCGCGTCGCAGACGCGAGTTGACGGTGCCGCGCGGCAGCCGCAGCGCCCGCGCGATCTCGCCCGGCGTGTACTCGAGCACGTAGCGCATCACGACCACGGCGCGGTGCTCGGGGGTCAATCCGGCGAGCGCCTCGACGACCACGTCGGAATAGTCGAGGCCACCGGCCGGCTCCTCGACCGGGCCGGCCAGCTCGGGTGGCTCGCGGTCGACCTCGCGCCGGGCGGTGCGGGAGCGCGTCCAGTCGATCGCGCGGTTGGCCACGATTCGGCCCAGCCACGGGCCGAGCGGACGGCGGCGGTCGAAGCGGTCCAGGGAGCGGATCGCGGCCACGAACGCCTCCTGGGCGATGTCCTCGGCGGCGGCATGGTCGTGCACGATCAGGAACGCGGTCCGGTAGGCCCGCCGCCAGTGGCGGTGGAACAGTTCGCCGAGGTCGGCCTCGGATCCGGCCTGGGCGCCGCGGATCAGCGACGCCTCGCTGCGCCGGCGCACGGTCGGGCGGCCGGTCAGCGGAAGCTCCCCGACCAGCTCCTGGGCCACGGCGGGCAATGGATCAGCGGGCGGGGGCACGGTCGACGCGCATCATCGGGATTACGTTCCAGACCGCGCGAGAGGTCCGTCCGCGCCGCCGGACTTCTCAACCGCTCCGCCGCGTAACAGCGTCACGAGGTCAATTGTCCTGCGGAGGAGGTGGAGATGGCAAGAGCGGCAGTGATCCTGGCGGCAGCAGCGGTCGCCGCTGTGGCCGCACCCCCGGCCCGCGCCGACGGCCTCCCCGTGCTCGGGGCGGACAGCGGGACCCACCGAGTGACGTCGGGCTCGGGCGCGACATACGGGGCGCGTCCCGCTCGGCGCACGACGACGGTCGAGAAGGTCTCCCCGGGGGCGGGCGGCACGCTCAGGGTCACGATCCCGGGGCGATTTGTCGTTCCGGTCGTCGCCTACGACGGCGCAGCCTCCGGACTGTCCGCGGATGGCCGGACACTGGTCCTGATCCGGCCCCGGACCCAGTTCCCGGAGCGGGCGACGACCCTCGCGATCCTGGACGCCGGCAGCTTGCGTGTCGAGCGCTTCGTCCACATGCGGCGCGATGTCAGCTTCGACGCGATCTCGCGTGACGGCCACTGGGTGTACCTGATCGATTACACGTCGAAGGTCGACCCCACGCATTACGCGGTGCGGGCCATGGACGCCGGAACCGGGCGGCTGTTGCGGCGAGCGATCGTCGATCCCCACGAGCCCGACGAGGCCATGCGTGGCAACCCACTCGCGCGGGTGACGAGCGCCGATGGCCGATGGGCGTACACGCTCTACGACGGCAACGGCCACCCGTTCGTGCACGCGCTCGACACCTCGCGGCTCAGCGCGCGCTGCATCGACGTGCCCGCGTTTCCCGCGAACGCCAACCCCTTCGACGGACGGATCGGCATCGCTCCCGACCGGCGGCACCTGCTCATCACCATGCACGGCCGCACCTTGGCGATGCTCGACACGACGACCCTGCGAGTCACCATCCCGGGGCACGGTGCAGCGGCAAGGTCCTCGGACCGGCACGACAGCGCCGGCACCGTCGGGATCGCGTTCCCGATCGCGGTCGCCGTGCTCCTGCTCGGCGCTGGACTCGTGGTGCTGCGCCGCCGCGCGGTGCGCCCGACTTGATTTGATATCCCCCGCAGCCCAGATCGCGAGGGATTGGAGCACGGTTGGCACAGACACAGGTCGGGATCATCGGCGCTGGTCCCGCCGGGCTGACGCTCGCGCTGCTGCTCGAGCGCGAGGGGATCGACTGCGTCATCGTTGAGAACCGCAGCCGCGAGTACATCGAGCACCGCACGCGGGCCGGCCTGCTCGAGCAGAACACCGTCGATCTCATGCACGACCTCGGAGTGGCCGACCGGCTCGAGCGCGAGGGCCTCCCGCACGACGGGATCTACCTGCGGCGCATGGGGCAGACGATCCACATCGAGATCGCGAAGCTGACCGGCCGCCACATCACGATCTACGGCCAGCAGGAGGTCGTCACGGACATGGTCGCGGCCTGGCTCGAGCGGGGCGGCGAGCTCCATTTCGAGGTCACGGACACGGCCGTCCACGACATCGACAGCGAGCGGCCGCGGATCACGTACACCACGGTCGATGGCGAGCCCCGCGAGCTCGAGTGCGACTTCATCGCCGGTTGCGACGGTTTCCACGGCATCTGCCGTCCGGCCATCCCTGCCGGGGTCCTGACCGAGCACCACTACGAGTACGAGTTCGGGTGGCTGGGGATCCTGGCCGAGGCCGAGCCAGCCACGGACGAGCTGATCTACGCCTGGCACGAGCACGGGTTCTCGCTCTACACGATGCGCTCGAAGACGATCAGCCGCCTGTATCTCCAGGTCGCCGTCGATGAGCGGATCGAGGAGTGGTCCGACGACCGGATCTGGGCCGAGCTCCAGGTCCGCCAGGCGACCCCCGGATGGGAGGTGAACGAGGGGCCGATCCTGGAGAAGGGGATCACCCCGATGCGCTGCTTCGTGTGCGAGCCGATGCAGTTCGGCCGGCTGTTCCTGGCCGGCGACGCGGCGCACATCGTGCCGCCCACCGGCGCCAAGGGCCTGAACCTGGCCGTCAACGACGTGCGGATCCTGGCCCGGTTGCTGGTCGACCACGACCGCAGGCGCGCGGGCGCGGGTCTCGAGGCATATACCGAGATCGCGTTGCGCCGAGTATGGCGCGCCCAGGACTTCTCCAATTACATGACCCAGCTTCTCCACGATCTGGGCGGAGGCGCGTTCGAGGAGCACCTGCAGCTGTCGCGGCTCGAATACCTGGCACGCTCCCGGCACGCGGCCACGATGCTGGCCGAGAACTACGCCGGCCTGCCGGCGGCTGACGACTTCTGAGCCCGAGGAGGGAGATCCGATGGAGACGCATGCAGGCGGTCGCATGGCCGGCAAGGTGGCGCTGATCACCGGTGGTGCGGGAAGTATCGGGCTGGCCAGCGCGCGGGCGCTCGTGGCGGCCGGCGCCAGCGTCGTGCTGGCCGACCTCGACCAGGCCGCGCTCGAGCGGGCGGCGGGCAGCATCGGGTCGGACGCGGTGGCGTGCCAGACAGCCGACGTCACGAGCTCCGAGCAGGTCAAGGCCGCGGTCGACCTCGCCGTCGAGCGCTTCGGGGGGCTCGACGTCGCGTTCGCGAACGCCGGCGTGTTCGGCGTCGTCGCGCCGGTGGCGGAGTACCCCGAGGATGTGTTCGAGCGCGTGATGGCGGTCAACGTGCTCGGCAGCTTCTACGTGGCCAAGCACGCGCTCGGGGTGATGCGCTCCGGCGGGAGCCTCGTCATCAACTCGAGCGTCGTCGGACTCACCTCCGACCAGGGGATCGCCGCGTATGCCACGTCCAAGCACGCCGTCATCGGTCTGATGCGCACCGCGGCCAAGGAGATGGCGGCGAAGGGGATCCGGGTCAACACAATCCATCCCGGACCGGTCGACAACGCGTTCCAGACCGCGATCGAGGTCGAGGCGATCGGCGCGCCGGCCCCCGAGGCGGCGAAGGTGTTCGAGCAGATGATCCCGCTCGACCGCCATGCGCAGCCGGACGAGATCGCGCAGGCCGTCCTGTTCCTGGCGAGCGATCAGAGCTCGTTCATGACCGGCGCGACCCTCGCGATCGACGGCGGCCTGAGTATCTAAACGACTGCGCTCAGTGCTCGGCCGCGACCTCGGCCGGGACCGGGGAGTCCTTGGCGCGCCACTCGTTCAGCGCCAGCAGAGAACCGTCGATGATGCGGTTCACGAACTCGACGCTGTCATTCATGTGGGGGAAGGGCATATCCGGCACGGGAACCTCGAGGAATTCGCAGAGCGGCTCCCAGCCGTCGCTCACCTCCCACACGAGCAGTTTCTCCGACGGCACGGATGCCTTGACCTCCGCGTTGTGGCGATCGAAGGCCTCGATCATCTGCTCGCGCGTGTCGAGGTTGTGGAACGTGGCGTCCCACACGATCGAGTCGATCATGCTGACGAAACCAGCCCATGCCGGGTTGATGTGCGCCTGCGCGTCCGAGAGGTTGCGCATGAGCGAGCCACCATGCCGGACCGCCCACACCGTGTCGCGCATGCTGCGCTCCCACGCCTCGGGGTCCCGGGTGGAGAGGAGGACCTTCGCCTCGGGATAGGCCTGCAGGATCTCCTTGTAGAAGAGCCCGCCGGGCCAGTCGACGGTCGACTCGAAGTTGCCGAGAAGCTCGTTCCAGTCGACGTCCCCCTGCACCGCGCGTTCCCACATCGGCGCCTGATTGAGGTCGGCCAAGACGGTGACCATGTGGTAGCAGGGGGCCACCCCGAGTATCTCAAGGGCTAGCTTTTGCGAGAGAGTCCCGGTGCGCGGGAGTCCCGCTCCTATCAGCCGCATCTACGCTCCTCTTGTCGGTTTCCCGGCATCCAGCTGGGTCTCCGCGATGAGCCAGCTGATCTTGTGAGGCGCCGAGCGTACCGGCATCAGCGGACGCTTGCGACGCTCCGCTTGCCAATAATTCGGCGGACGAATTCGGCCTCGGCGGTGAGCGCCGCGTCGGCCGCGGCCATCGGTAGGGCGACCAGAGCATGCGGCGCTTCGGGCCAGATGTGCAGCTCGGTGTCGTGCCCGGCCGCACGCCACCGCGCCTCCATGAACAGGGTGTCGTCGAGTAGCGGGTCCTGAGTGCCGACCGTGAAGACCGCGGGCGGCATGCCGGACAGATCGGCGTAGAGGGGAGAGATGTCGGGGTCACGGAGCTGCTCCGGGGTGGCCCCGGGCACATACAGCTCGGTGAACCATCCGATGATCGGCGTCGAGAGCACGAGGTTGCGGTCTCCCCACAGCCGCTGGCTCGGTGTCATCGAGAGGTCGAACGCGCCGTAGGTGAGCACGGCG
>DASXOS010000022.1:0-32234 GCA_036494115.1 Solirubrobacteraceae bacterium
CGTGAGCCGGGCGTTCGACGACCAGTTCGTCGCCGGGACCCAGGGCCTAGTCGGGTCCTAGCCCCCCGGGCTGGGGTGCGGTCGCCACCACGAGTCGACAACCCAGGCCCGGGTCATGCAAAACCTCGCATTCCGCCCGGATCGGGCGAGGTGTGTCGACCTTTTCCACGATATGCATGCCAGGCGCTACAGGCCTCGAATTTCGGCGACGGAATGCGAGGAAATACATGCCCGAACCGCCCCAGACCCCACCCGCTCCCCTCAAGGCGCCGTTCCAGTCCGATCAGCGAGGCGCGGCGAAGGGCCGCGGGGCGCCAGCCGACAAAGCCGGCGCAAAGGCAGCGAACTCAGGGCCCGAGCAGTTGATCAACCAGCGCCGCCCCCTCGCGCGCCATCCGCGACCGAGGAACGACGAGGTCCAACCCAGCCTCCAACGCCCGTGCGCGCACGTCGGCCTCGACGTGGGAGTAGAACGCGAGTTTCGGGGTCTCGGGCTTCAGCGCCTGTTCCACGGCCGCGATCCGCGCGTCCGGCTCGGCGGTGAGGTCAACGACCACGAGGTCGGCGTCCGTCTCGGATGAGAGCGCAGAGACGAGCTGCACCTCGTGGCCGGCCGCCTGCAGGGCGCCGGCGACGTTCGAGCCGAACAGCAGATCCGGAACGAAGGCGACGATCCGCGCCACCGGCTAGCCCATTCCTACTGGGCGCGGATCTTCTTGAACTCGCGGCGCACGGACTCGGTGCGGCCCCACATCTGGACCACCTCGGCGCGGCCGGTCCGGACCTCGCGGACCGCCATCTCGCCCTCGATCCCGGCGTCGTCGAGCAGCTTCAGGCCGGCGTGCACCGCGGGCGCGGACGCAGCGTGCCCGAAGCGGTGGGCGACGATGATCCGCCAATGCCATTCGTTCTTCGAGTAGGGCTGGGCGCCGCAGGTCACGAGCAACAGGGCCGCGTCGACGTAGCGTCGCTCGTCGAAGATCCGCAGATCGAACTCGAGGTCGGTCCAGTCGTCGGGCAGCGAGTCGATGATGTCGGTGAATGTCTCGGACAGGGGCAACGCTAGATCACCAGCTGCCCGATCAAGAACACGTTCATGGCCACGATCAGCGCCGTCGCCGCGAGGGCCAGCACGAGCGTGAGCCGGCGGTTGACGTGGACGCCCATCACGTCGCGCCGTCCGGTGAGAATCACGAGGGGCACCAGCGCGAAGGGTATCCCGAACGACAGCACGACCTGGCTCAGCACCAGCGCGTTGGTTGGGTTCACGCCGATCGCCAGCACGATCAGAGCCGGCGCCATCGTCACCGCACGTCGGAGGAGGAGCGGGATCCGGACGTTGATGAACCCGGCCATCACGACCTGCCCGGCGTACGTTCCGACGCTCGAGGAGGAGACCCCCGAGGCGAGCAGCGCGACCGCGAAGGCCAGCGCGGCGCTGCCGCCGACGAGCCGGGAGAGCTCGTGGTGCGCGGCGGGAATCGTGTCCAGTCCCGACAGCGACGGGGTGTGGAACAGCTTGGCGGCGACGGCGAGCATCGCCAGGTTGATGAGGCCCGCAATCCCCAGAGCGATGACCACGTCGAGCCGCTCGAACCGCAGCACGCGGGTGCGCTCCTCGTCGTTGCGCAGGTGCACGCGCCGGTTGGTGAGCGCGGAGTGCAGGTAGATCGCGTGCGGCATCACGGTGGCTCCGACGATCCCGACGGCCAAGTAGAGGTAGCCGCTGCCTCCGAGGTTCGGCACCAGGCCGGCCAGGGACTCGTGCGCGGAGGGCCCGATCCGCAACGTCTCGTACAAGAACCCCGCCAGCACCAGTCCGAGCAGCGCGGTGATCGCCACCTCGAACCGGCGCACGCCACGGCGCTGGAGCTCGAGCAGCGCGAACGCGAGCGCGCCGGTGATGACTCCCGCAGTCAGCAGGGGCACGCCGAACAGCAGGTTGAGCCCGACCGCCGCGCCGAGGAACTCGGCGATGTCGGTGGCCATCGCCATGACTTCGGCCTGGAGCCACAGGCCCACGCCCATCCATCGCGGCAGGCGCTCGCGGCACAGCTCCGGCAGGCTGCGGTCGGTGACGATCCCCAGCTTCGCCGACAGGTACTGGATCAGCATTGCCATCAAGTTGGCCAGGACGACCACCCACAGGAGCGCGTAGCCGAACTTCGCGCCGCCCTGAATGTTGGTGGCGAAGTTCCCCGGATCGACGTAGGCCACGGCGGCCACGAACGCCGGCCCCAGCAGGGCCAGCGTGGCCCGCAGGCGGCCACGCGCCATCAACCGGTCGAGCGCACTCGGGGCCAGCGCGCCCTGGGGAAGCGCGACCCCCGCGCCCTCGGCGGCCGCGCCTTCGAGCACCGGCGTGGTGATCGGCGGAGGCGGCGGCGTCACCGGCTCACCTCGACCCGCATCGCCAGGGCCAGCGCGCCACCCAGCACGTGCACGTCATTGCCGAAGCGCACGAACAGGGGGCCGTCGAACGGGTGCTTGTCGAGGACCTCGAACTCCTCGCCGGGCGCGATTCCGCGCTTGGCCAGGAACCGCAGCATGTCCGGATCCGAGTCAGAGATCCGGGTGAAGACGCCGGAGGCACCTGGGTCGAGGGACTGCAGGCTGAGCGTCGACCCCTCCTCGATCGTCAGGTCGCGTGTCGGAATCGGATCCCCGTGTGGATCATGGGTGGGGTCGCCCAGCTTCGCCGCGATCAGCTCCTCGAGCTCCTCCGATAGCACGTGCTCGAGCACCTCGGCCTCCGCGTGCACCCGGTCCCATGGCACCCCGAGGCTCTCGACCAGATACAGCTCGAGCAGCCGGTGGTGGCGCATGACCTCGAGCGCCACCCGTTGCCCGCTCTCGGTCAGCGACACGCCGTGGTACGGGCGGTGCTCGACCAGCCCGAGCTCGCACAGGCGCTTGACCATGCCCGACGCCGATGCGGGCGTGACTCCCATGCGCTCGGCGACCGCGTTCGTGCTCACGGCCTTGCCGGCGCGGTGCTCGAGCGAGTAGATCGCCTTGGCGTAGTCCTCGATCGCCGAGGAGACGGTGGCTGGTTCATTGCTGGCCATGACGCTATTTATGGTAGGCCTAAATTTCAGTTTTGCCAACCGGATATGTAGATCGGCCGGATTTGGGCGCGTCCTATCCTGTGATGTGATGAGCTCCGGAACCGCCACTTCCGAATACCGAACGCTGATCCAGGGCTGTGGGTTGGTGGATCGCTCGGAGCGGGGCAAGCTGGCGCTCACCGGCGGGCAGGCCAAGGAGTTCCTCCAAGGGCAGATCTCCAACGACGTCGAGTCGCTGTCCCCCGGCGAGGGGTGCTATGCCGCGTTGTTGACCCCGAAGGGCAAGATGCTCGGCGACCTCCGGGTCCTCGACTCGGGCGACGAGCTGCTGCTCGATACCGAGCGGGTCGCGCTCCAGGAACTGTTCAACATGATCCGCCGGTTCAGCATCGGCTACGACGCGCAGCTGCACAAGCGCACGCTGGAGCGGGGTCTGGTGTCACTGATCGGCCCGGCCTCCGAGGAGGTGGCCGGCGTGCGCGGGATCGACGCCGCGGAGCACTCGCACGTCGTCGCGCGCATCGGGGGGGTCGAGGTCCGCGCGATCCGCACCGACGTCGGCCTCGACCTGTTGTGCCACAGCGCCGACACAGCCGCTCTCGTCTCAGCGCTCGAGGCCGCGGGCGCCGCGCCGGTCGCCGAGGAGGTGGCCGAAATCGTGCGCGTCGAGCACGGCCGCCCGCGCTACGGCGTCGATCTCGATGACAGCGTGATCCCCCAGGAGGCCGGGCTCAACGACCGCGCGGTCTCGTTCACCAAGGGTTGCTACGTCGGCCAGGAAACGGTCGCGCGGCTGTTCTATCGGGGCAAGCCCAATCGTCATCTCCGCGGACTGCGTCTCCAGACACCGGCCTCGCCCGGCGATCAGATCGTGCTCGGCGAGAAGACGGTCGGGAACATCTCGAGCGTGGCGGAATCCCCTGAGCTCGGGGCGATCGCGCTCGCCCTCGTGCGGCGCGAGGCGGCGCCGGGCGCAACCGTGTCGGTGGGTCCCCAGGGAACCACGGCGGAGCTCGTCGAGCTGCCGTTCTCGACGGCGTAGGCGAAGCGCTCCAGTTCCTGAGGGTCCGGGGCCGGATCGAGGATCAGCTGCGGCGTGTCCGGATGTGAGGCGAGGTACGTCGCGATCAGCCGGATCTCGTCGATCTCGCCCGGCGGGACGTGCGCCCCGACAGCCCCCCGCGGATCCCGGTTGTGTAACGCCGCGTCGGTGCGGGCGGCCAGCTCGGCGGCGTCTCCCGGTTTCGAGCCAAAGTCGACCAGGCGCCCGCCCGCGAGCCAGAACGCGTCGTGCTTGCCCGGCTCGGTGGGATGGCCGGCGAGGATCAGACGGGGCTGGGCGTGGGTGGCCTGCACGACCCCACCGAGGCGGCCCAGGATCACCTCGAGCCGCCGGGCCCGCCGCCGCAGCGAACCGGCGCGCTCGTAGCGGCGCTCCGCCGCCGCCTGGCGCATCTGGGCGTGGACATGCGCGATCAGGCGCTGACCGCCGTCGCCGCCGTCGACGAACAGCCGGAGCGCCTGGTCAAGCCGGCGGCGGTAGAGGTTCGGGTCGAGGTCGCCCAGGCATGGAGACAGGCACCGTCCCATCTGACCGTAAGCGGACGGACTGTCGCGCCTCGGCAGCCGGCGACCGCAGTGGCGCAGGCCGAACACGGAATCGAGCTGCTCGACGAGCTCGCCCGCCAGCCGCCTGCCCTGGAGCGGGCCGATCGTGACCGCGTGACCCGCGGCCGGGCGCGGCGATACCTCGAGGATCGGATACGGGATGTCGAGCCGGCAGCAGATGTACACGTGCCGGTCCTCGATTCGGGTCAATCGGATGTTGCCGGGCGGGCGGTAGGCCTTGATCAACCGGTTCTCGAGCACGAGCGCTCCGAGCTCCGAGCAGGTCGCCTTGTAGTCGACGATCTCCGCGTGCGCCGTCCAGCCCGCCTCGGGGGCGGACGGGGCGAAGTGGGCCCGGGCCCGGCTGCGGATCGAGATCGACTTCCCGACGTACAGCACGGTGCCGGCGGAGTCGCGGAACAGGTAGACGCCGGGGTCGCGCGGGAGGGTCTTGAAATCGACCTCGGGCCGCCGCCGGCCCGGCATCCTGATCTTGCCCCCGGGCCGCCGCGTCCTCGGCGAGCCGCCCCGCTTCGGCCGGCGCGGCTTGAGCAGTGCCACGGCGTCGCGGATCGTGGCCGCGTTGGCGCACAGCCGTGGGAACAGCGCGCACAGCACCTGCGCACACGTCTCCGCATCGGGCAGCGCACGGTGGGCGGTCTCGACCTCGATCCCGAGCGCGTCGGCGAGGGCGCCGAGTCGCCGCTCGTTCTGGAGCGGCAGGAGCTTGCGCGCCAGCGCGGCCGTGCACATCAGCGGCGGATTCGGCCAGTCGCGCCCGATCCGGTCAAACGCCTGGCGCAGCACCCGCCGGTCGAACGGCGCGTTGTGGGCGACGAGGACGCGGCCGTCGAGCCGCGCTTCGATCTGCGGGACCACGTCCTCGAGCGAGGGCGCTCCGTCGACCATTGCCTGGGTGATCCCGGTGAAGCGCTGGATCCCGCGGCGCAGCGGCATGCTGGTCCGGACCAGCGAGGAGAAGCGATCGTGCAGCTCGCCGCCGCCGACGAGCACCGCCCCCACCTCGGTCAGCTCGCAGTCCTCGCCACCGAGACCGTTCGTCTCGGTGTCGATCACCAGGAACTCGGCGGTCGCGATCGGGGCGTCGAGCAGCTCCAAGAGGACGGTGATACGCCCGCGACCGGACGTGATGCAGGAGAACCTGCGTCCAGGCGGCGAGTGGCGACCGCCAGTCCGGGTAGGATCGGTGCACCGGATCCGGGAAGGAGTGTGGACGTGACTGCGATAGCCCCCGATAGCGACATGCTTCGCGAGCTCGATGACGACACACGCCGCGCCTGGGCCGCCTACAGCGAGCGCCTGCGCGAGCTGACGGGTGAGGAATATGAGCGCGCTGAGCGCGAGTCCTGGGCGAAGCTCCAGAGCGAGCTCCGCCGGGTCGAGCGGCGTCGCCGGTCGCTCGCGGAGACCGCAACCTGACGTAGCCGAAGCGAGGCGGAGTCGACGGTGTCCTGGGTTGGGTTGGCGGAGTGCTGGGTGGCTGGCGCAAAATCGCGGACGTTCGGTACGCTCGCGTACACGTGAGCCAGGGGTGGCCGAGACTGCTTGGCTCTGCACACCTTTCTCGCGCGATGAGACACAGCCACGATTTGACTCGCACTCTGGTTACTCGTCAGTTAGGGTTCCACCGAGTGAGGGTGTGGACGGCCTAGCGCCGCCGAGGCCTCGAGAGGAGAACACAGCACAGGATGCGCACGAGGGCGGTCGTCACGTACACGGTGGTGCTGTGCGCCCTCGCCGGATGCGGAAGCTCCGGAAAGTTCGCGAACAAGCCGCGTCCGGCCGCGCCCGTCAACCTGACGGTCTACGTCAACAACGCTCGGGTGTCCGTCTCCCCCGCTACGGCCGGCGCCGGCGAAGTCGTCTTCGTCATCACCAACCAGGCCGACAAGGCCGAGTCGATCACGATCCATCCCGCCGGCGACAGCACCCGCTCGCTGGCCAGCACCGGGCCGATCAACCCGCAGTCGACGGCGCAGGTCACCGTCGACTTCGCCCAGCCCGGCGACTACACCGTCGCCACCGGCAAGAGCACCGGCACCGACGCCGACGTCGCCTCGCCGAACCCGATCCAGCCGGCGCAGATTCGCATCGGCAAAGCGCGGGCGAGTTCGAGCAACCAGCTGTTGCAGCCGTAGCGGCGCGCCCGGTCCAGGTCGCCTGACACCCGCCCGGCCTCCCGCGCGTTCCTGCGGGTCGCCTGGCCCAGTAAACCTGGGAGGCCCGGAACGCGAGGAGGCCGGCTCGGGTGATCAGGCTCCCCCGGCACTCGACGGCTAGCGCGGGCCGCGGCCGGCCGCCGGCCGCCGGCCGCCGTGAACGACAATAACTCGACATCGGGCCCCGGTAGGGGGGCGATTGTCGAGCTGCGTACGTCCTGGAGCAACAGTTCGTCGCTCGGTCTGGCGCGCGCCGTAATTGTCGAGCTGCGGTCGTGCACTTCCTCGCATTTCGCCCGGATCGGGGGAGGTGTGTCGACGTTTGTCACGGTATGCGCGCCAGGCGCTATGCGCCTCCCGACTTCGCGATGGAATGCGAGGAAATGCACGCCCCCGCCGGGACGATCCATCCCCCACCCTCACTGCGCCGTTAGCCCGATCGCGCCCGCCAAACCAGGCGGCGCCCGAAGAACGCCACAGACAACGAGCCAGGCGCGCCGGGGGCGGCCCGCGCCACCGGTCGCCCGCGCCGCCCGCGCCGCCCGCGCCACCGGCCCGACCCGCCCGTGCGGCCCCGCGAGACGGCGACGCCCTCAGACACACCCGGGTACGATCCAGGCGACCTGACCTCCACCCGAACCCCCAGGAAGGTGTAAATCCGAGTGGCCGTCGATCTGAACGCAGTGGCAACCGTCGAGACCGAGCCCGGCGAGCTCCCGAACACGATGGCCGCATGGGTCATCCGGGAAGAGCGCGAGGGCGAGCCGACCGATGCCTTCCAGCTCGAGGAGATCGAGGTACCGGAGCCCGGCGCCTTCGAGGTGATCGTCCGGGTGATGGCGGCCGGGGTCAACTTCAACAACGTGTGGGCCGCGCTCGGCGAGCCGGTCGGGGTCTGGCGCTACGGCGACCACCCCCAGTGGGGCCACCACATCGGCGGCTCGGACGCCTCCGGGGTCGTGTGGAAGGTCGGCGAGGGCGTGACCCGGTGGAAGCCGGGAGACGAGGTCGTGATCCACTGCAACCAGGCCTCCTACGAGGACCCCGAGGTTCACGGGCTCGACCCGCTGGCCGCACCCAGCCAGCAGATCTGGGGCTACGAGACGACCTGGGGCTCGTTCGCCCAGTTCTGCAAGGTCCAGGCTCAGCAGCTCCTGCACAAGCCCAAGCACCTCGCGTGGGAGGAGGCCGCGGCCTACGGCCTGACCTACTTCACCGCCTATCGCATGCTGCTCGACCGCTGCAAGCTCCAGTCCGGCCACCGGGTGCTGATCTGGGGCGCCGCCGGAGGCCTCGGCGTGTTCGCCACCCAGCTGTGCAAGCTCACCGGCGCCGACGCGGTCGGGGTCGTCTCGAGCGAAGAGAAGGGCCGGCTGATCGAGCAGCTCGGCGCGATCGGGTACATCGACCGCTCCGAGTACGCCGGGATGATGCGCAAGGGGGGCGAGACCGCCGAGGAGGAGAAGGCGCGGTTCAAGGAGTCGCGCCGCTTCGGCAAGGCCGTCGAACAGATCCTCGGCGGGCCTCCGGACATCGTGTTCGAGCACGTCGGGCAGGCCACCTTCCCGACGTCGGTGCTCGTGGTCAAGCCGTTCGGCAAGGTCGTGATCTGCGGCGCCACATCCGGCTACCAGCTCGACTTCGACGTCCGCTACCTGTGGATGCGCCAGAAGGAGATCGTCGGCTCGCACTTCGCCAACGCCTGGGAGGCGACGAAGGCCAACGAACTGATCGAGGAGTCGAAGATCCGCCCCGTGCTGTGGCAGACGATGGGCTTCGAGAGGGTCGCGGAGGCCCACCAGCTGCTGCGCGACAACAAGCACCTCGGGAAGATCGCGATCCTGGTCGGCGCGACCGGGGAGGGTCAGGGCAAGACAGCCGACGGACCCGGCGCAATCCGCGCTGAGGTTGGGGCATAGCCATGGCCGGCGTCGTCCACATCCCCTGGTACGCCACGCTCTTTCGCCAGGACTCGTTTGCCGCCGAGGTGGCGCGCGTGGCGCCCCTGGCACTGCGCTACGGGGCCACGAAGTACTCGGTCCAAGTGTCCCGCGACGACCGCTACCGGATCACGCAGATGTCGTGGTTCGAGTCGCGTGCCGACTGGTATCGGTACTGGGACGGGCCCGAGATGATCGAGTTCCGGCGCCGTAACTCGGGCCGGTTCCAGATTCCCGTTGTCTACTTTTGGCAGGACGAGCTCGTCACCGGGCAGCTCGGACCGGAGGTCCGCACCGAGCCCGAGCCCAGTCCCGAGCCCGAGACGACCCCCCAGACCAGCGTCGGCTGACGGCCGGCGTCCGCTAACTCACTCGCAGGGCGACCGCGAGCCAGAAGCGCTCGTCGGGATCGTCGAGCGCCGGCCCGAACAGCTCGCGCAGCCGGCCAAGCCGGTAGCGCGCGGTCTGGGGATGGATTCCCAGGCGCTCGGCCACGATCCCCAGCCGCCCCTGCTCGGCCAGCCACACGCGCAGCGTTTCGGTGAGCCGCGCGCGCGATCCGGCGGGCAGCTCGTCGAGCGGAGCCAGCCGATCGGCGGCCAGCTCCTGGGCCAGCTGCGGCTCGGAGCGGAGCAATAGCTCACCGGCACGCTCCCGTGCCACCGTCAGCGCCGGCTCGCCGTCGCTCAGGCGGAGCGCACCGCGGGCCCGGGCGAAGCTCGTTCCCGCGCGTCGCCAGTCGACCGTGGTGCCCAGTCCGGCGACCGCGCCGGTCTCGAGCACCGCGCGCTCGACCTCGGCCCGTCGCCCCGGCCCGTCGGGATCGGGCACCAGTGCGCACACCAGATCGCCGATCGACTCGGCGATGGCGTCCACCGGCAGACGCGTCACCACGTCTCCCCTCCCCTCGCCGCCGATCGCCACCGCGGCGAGCGCTCTCGGCAGCGGCCAGCCCGCCTCCTCGGCGGCGGCGCGCGCCGTGCGCGCATCGACCGGCGTCTCGCGGACGAGCAGCCTGACCAGCCGCCGCCGGCGCAACTCGGCCTCGCTGGCCGCCGCCGATTGCTCTAGCGCATGCCCTTCGGCGGACTCCGCGGAGAGTACGTCGATGTAGGCGAAGATCGACTCCGCCAGGAGGTACAGGGTGTCCGGGTCGAGCCCGGCGCTGACGCCCGCGGCCGCGAACCGGCGCCAGGCCACCCGCGCCCCGGTGCGATACGCGCTGAGCAGCGCGTCGAGGCTCCGCCCCGCCCGCATCTCGCCCCGGCCGAGCGCCACGTACACGTCCGATCGCGGCACAGGGCCGCTGGCCTCGATCTCGGCCAGGAAGTGGCGAAGCGCCGACTCGACCCCGATCCGCAGCCCGGCTCCGAATTCCCCTTCGAGCGGCCGCGCGTACGCGGGGAGGGTCCTGACCGCCTCGATCGTCTCGTCCGCCACGTCGGCGAGCACCGGCCGCAGGGCGGCGGCGATCTCCGGCGGGAGCTCATGCCAGGGTTGATCGGCCAAGAGTTATAAGAAAGCTACAACTTTTGCCCTACCGGTCGTCGGAACCCTAAGAGAAAGTTCGCCAGATGGCACGTATCCTTCGTGTCGCATGAGCAGGGCTCACAAGATCACGAACCTGATCGGCGTTCCGCTGCCCCTGATCGGGCTGATCCTGGCGATCGTGCTGCTCTGGGACCGCGCCATCGGCCCGCTCGAGTTGAGCCTCTTGATCGGCTTCTACGTGGTCACGGCGCTCGGCGTGACCCTCGGCTATCACCGGATGTTCACCCACCGGGCGTTCGAGTCCTCACGGCCGTTCCGGGCGGTGGTCGCGGTGCTCGGCTCGATGGCGGTGCAGGGGTCGGTGATCACCTGGGTCGCCGACCATCGCAAGCACCACGCATTCACCGACCAGGAAGGGGATCCGCACTCGCCGCATCTCAGCGGTCCCGGCTTCTGGGGCGCCGTCAAGGGACTGTGGCACGCCCACATGGGCTGGCTGTTCGAGTCGGTGGGCACCGCCGAGCGCGAGCGCTTCGCCCCCGACCTGCTCAAGGACCGCGTGGTCCGCGCCGTCGACAAGCTGTTCTGGGTGTGGGTCGTGCTCGGCTTCGCGGTCCCGTTCGCCCTCGGCTGGATCGTCGGCGGGGGCCTCGGGACTGCGCTGACCGCGCTGCTCTGGGGCGGGCTCGTGCGGGTGTTCCTGCTCCACCACGTGACGTGGTCGATCAACTCGGTCTGCCATTTCGTCGGCCGCCGGCGGTTCGACATCGAGGACGAGTCCCGGAACGTGTTCTGGCTCGCCCCACTGTCGATGGGCGAAGCCTGGCATCACAACCACCATGCGTTCCCAACGTCGGCGTTCCATGGTCTGCGCGTCTGGGAGCGGATCGCGGATCCGACCGGGCTGCTGATCGCGGCGCTCGAGAAGTGCCACCTGGTCTGGAACGTCAAGCGGGTCAGCCCCGAGCGCCAGGCCGCCAAGGCCCTTCCCGCCAAGCGCCAGGCCACCAAGGCGCTTCCCGGCCGGGCCTGACGAGCCCTGCTGAGCGTCAGACCGATCCCGCTGGCTGAGACCAGGCCGCTGCGCCAGGCCGTCCTGCGTCCGTACATGACCATCGACGAGCTGGCCGCTCATGAGCCGCCGGAGTCGTTCGCCGTCGGAGCCTACGAAGACGACACCCTCGTCGCGGTGGGGTTGGTTGGAGCTGAGGGCGGCTCAAACGCATGGCGGATCCGGGGCATGGCCACGGCTCCAGAGGCCCGTGGCCGTGGGGCCGGCAGCGCCGTGCTCGCCGCCCTGATCGCGCATGCGGCGGAGCACGGCGCCACGCGCGTCTGGTGCAACGCCCGGATCGGCGCCCGCTCGCTGTATGAGCGCGCAGGCCTCCACGTCGCCTCCGAGGAGTTCGAGGTCCCGGAGATCGGTCCCCACTACGTGATGGAGATGGCGCTCGACCAAGCGCCGGAGCCGGGCTAGCGCTAGCCGGACTCGAGCGGGCCCATCGTCAGCCCGGCGGAGTCGAGGCTATCCCAGTAGACCTGGGCGTCCTCACGCGGGCCGCTCCAGACGATCGCCAGCCCGTTGTTGTGGATTCGGTCCGCGAACCGGTAGCCCTCGGCCAGAGTGACACCCGGAACCACCCGGGCAAGCGTCTCGGCCACGTGATCGAACGTGTTGAAGTCGTCGTTGAGGACGACCACGCGCCACTCCCCACCCGTCCCGGTGCCAGGACCACCGACGCGCGGCAACTCGACGGTCGTAGCCATGGCGCCTCAGGATACCGGCGCAGCGCCTGCCGGAGGAAGGGTCTCGGCCTGTTTCTTCCAGTACCGGCGTAACCCCGCGTACATCTGCTCGGGGGCTGCGGCAAGGTTGAACGACTCGACCCAACTCCCGTCGGTGCCGGATCCAATTTCTCCTTGGATGGCGGCGATGAACTCGTCCTGCTCGTTCTCGCGGGCGAGCTCGGCCCACTCGTCCAGCCGGCGTCCCACCTCCTGCAGCTGGGCCTCGACGTCCTCGCTCGAGCCGAAGTGCGTGAACGCCAGACGCTGCGGGCGCCACGCCCTGATCTTCTCGATCGACTCGTGCCACGCCTCGACGTCGATGTCCGGCGGTGGCGTCGGCGGGATCGTCAGCGACTCCGGCGTGATCCGCACCCCGGCGACGTCGCCGACGAACGCCGTCCCGTCGTGCCGGAATGACACGTGGTGCGAGGCGTGACCGGGCGTGTAGGCGACCTCGAAGCGGTCGTCGAGCAGTCGTTCGCCGCCGCTGAGCACGGTCAGGTTGCGCTCTGGCACCGGGACCATCTCCCCCCACAGGCGATCCATGTCGTCGCCGTACAGTCTGCGCGCGCTCTTAAGCAGCCGCTCTGGCTTGATCAGGTGCGGGGCCCCGACCTCGTGCACGTAGACCTCGAGGTCTGGCCAGCGCTCCACCAAAGAGCCGGTGGCCCCGGCATGGTCGAGATGGATGTGCGTGAGCAGCAGCGCCCGGGGGCGGTCGTCGCCGAGCGCCTCGAGCAGCTTGGGCAGACCGGTGCTCGGCCCGGGATCGATGAGGACGTCGTCCACGTGCCAGGTCCCGATCACCCGTGGCGTCCCCACGTGTTCGAGATCGATGACGCGCATGGGCTACTCGCGGTTGCGGTCGGGAAACGACGGCGGATCCACGTCGAGACGCTCGAGCTTCGGCATCACGGCGGTCGGCTCGGTGTCCGGCTCCTCGGCGGCGGGATCCGGCTCCTCAACGGGCGGGTCCTCCGGTTCGACGATCGGCTCCGGCTCGACGATCGGCTCCGGCTCGTCAGGCTCGCGGATCTCCGGCCGCTCACCCGCATCGCCGGCCGTGTGCTCCACATCGCTGGCCGTGTCCTCGGCGGCGGGGAAGCGTTCCCCTGCCGAGTCGGCCAGCGACAGCAGCTCCTCGGAGAGGCTGCGGACGTCGTCGACGATCCGTTGGCGCTCCACCCAGATCCGGTCGGTGTCGCCGTCCAGCTCCCGTATCCGAGACTGGGCCGCGGCCACGATCGATTCGGCCTCCCTGCGGGCGACCTCCAGGCGGTCCTCGGCGTCCCGTCGGGACTCGGCCGTGATCTCCCCAGCCGTGTCGTGCGCGCGCTTGAGGATTCCCGAGATCTGCTCTCCCACGCGCTCGAGTGCGCGGCGAGTGGCCGCCTCAGGCGAGCGGGTGGCTTGCAGCTCGGCGACCAGCTGGCTGGTCTGCCTGACGTAGGCGTCGACGGAAAGGCGGTCGTATCCGCGTAGGACGATCGGAAAATCGGTGTCGGCGACGACGGAAAGCGCGTCGTCCGGCAGCGTCGTCAGCGGCGCCGTGATCTCCTGGATGAGGGCGTGTTCGTCGGCAGCTGAACTTTGATCGGGCATGGCTTGACCATACCCCTTTGCGCCCGCGGCGACCCCGTGGCGGCGCCGGTCTCAGGCAGCGCTGAGCGTGTACGCCCCCGGGGCGATCCGCTCGGTTTCGCGGCGGTACTCACGCCACAGCCACGGCCATTGATTTGGATCATTGCCGTTCTCGTCGACGTACCAGCTCGTGCACCCTGTGTGCCACACAGTGCCGCTGAGCGCGTCGCGCAGGCGGCGGTCGAACGCCTCGAATGCCTCGCGGCGGACCTCGATCGTGCGGGCGCGTGCGGCGTCGAGCGTGCGCAGCGCGGCCAGGACGTGGTTGATCCCCGCCTCGATCGTGTAGATCACCGAACCGGTCCCGCCGTTGGTGTTGGGGCCGTAGATCAGGAACATGTTCGGAAATCCGGGCACGGTCAGCCCGAGGTAGGCCCGCGGGACCTCTCGCCACTCCTCGGCGAGCGTGCGGCCGCCCGCGCCGGTGATCTCCATCGGCGCCACGAACCCGTGGGTGGCAAAGCCGGTGGCGAACACGACCACGTCGGCCGGCCGCTCGGACCCGTCGCGCGTCCGCACGCCGGCCGGGGTGAACAACTCCACCGCGTCGGTGATCAGCGAGACGTTCGGCTGGGTCAGCGCCGGATACCAGTCGTCGGTGACCATCACGCGCTTGCATCCGACGACGTCGGTCGGCGTCACCTTGCGCCGCAGCTCGGGATCCTTGACTGCGCGCTTGATCTGCAGGCGCCCGAACTCCCGGAAGAACGGCAGCAGCCACGGCTTGTCGGTCATCGCCGCCGCGCCGAGCTCGTGGAAGGCGAAGATCGAGGCCCGGTCGAGTCGCTGGAGCGCTGGGAACCGCCGGAGCAGCCGCTTGGTCCGCTCGCTGTAGGCGAAGTCCATGCGCGGGAACGTCCATCCCGCTGAGCGTTGGTAGACGTCGAGCTGGGAGACGATCGGCTGGATCGCGGGCACCGTCTGGATCGCGCTGCAGCCGGTGCCGATCACCGCCACGCGCTTGCCTTCCACGGCGACGTCGTGGCGCCACTGAGCGGTGTGGAACGCGGGGCCGGCAAATTCACCGGGGATCGGGGGGATCGAGGGCACCGACAGCTGCCCGCAGGCGGTGAGCAGAACATCGGCCTCGTGCTCGCCGACGGATGTCCGCAGGCGCCAACGATTCTCAGACTCGGACCAGCTCGCCGATAGCACCTCGGTGCTCAGCCGGATCTTGTCCAGGATCCCGTGCTCCGCCGCCACCCGCTCCAGGTAGGCCTGGATCTCGGCCTGCGGTGCGTACCGGCGCGACCAGTCCGGGTTCGGCGCGAACGAGAACTCATACAGGTGCGAGGGCACGTCGCAGGCCGCGCCCGGATAGGTGTTGTGGTGCCACACCCCGCCGACCCGCTCGCCCTTCTCGAACACGGTCACGTCGTCGTAGCCGGCCCGGCGCAGCATCGCGGCGGCGCCCACGCCCCCGAACCCGGCCCCGACCACCGCTACCGACGTCACGCGCACACCCTATCCAGCTCCATACAATTGCGCCCATGTCGGAGACGCCTTCGCCGCGCCTGTCCGAGCGCGATCGCCCGTGGATGATGCGCACGTACGCGGGCCATTCGGATGCCAAGCGCTCAAATGAGCTCTACCGGCGCAATCTCGAGAAGGGCCAGACCGGTCTGTCGGTCGCGTTCGACCTGCCCACGCAGACGGGCTACGACCCTGATCACGAGCTCGCTCGCGGCGAGGTCGGCAAGGTGGGCGTCTCGATCGCCCACAAGGGCGACATGGAGACGCTGCTCGACGGCATCCCGCTCGACCAGATGAACACCTCGATGACGATCAACGCCACCGCCGCCTGGCTGCTGGCGCTGTACATCGTCGCCGCAGAGGAGCAAGGCGTCCCCGAGGAGAAGCTCCAGGGCACGACCCAGAACGACATTCTCAAGGAGTACCTGAGCCGGGGCACCTACGCGTTCCCACCCGGCCCGAGCATGCGGCTGATCGCGGACACGATCGCCTACACGGTCAGGCACGTCCCCAAGTGGAATCCGATCAACATCTGCTCCTACCACCTGCAGGAGGCGGGCGCGACCCCGGTGCAGGAGATCGCCTACGCGATGAGCAACGCGATCGCCGTGCTCGACGCGGTGCGCGAGCGCGTGCCGCAGGACCTGATGGGCAGCGTGTTCGGCCGGATCTCGTTCTTCGTCAACGCCGGCGTCCGGTTCGTGGAGGAGCACGCCAAGCTGCGGGCGATGGCCGAGCTGTGGGATGAGCTCGGTCGCGAGCGCTACGGCGTCGAGGACGACCGTCACCGCCGCTTCCGCTACGGGGTCCAGGTCAACTCGCTCGGCCTGACCGAGGCTCAGCCCGAGAACAACGTCTACCGGATCGCGCTCGAGGCGCTCGCCGTCACGCTCGGCCGGAGCGCTCGGGCCCGGGCGCTCCAGCTGCCCGCGTGGAACGAGGCGCTCGGCCTTCCTCGGCCGTGGGACCAGCAGTGGTCGCTGCGCCTGCAGCAGATCCTCGCCTACGAGACCGACCTGCTCGAGTACCCGGACATCTTCGAGGGCTCGAAGGTCATGGACGGGCTCGTGGCCGAGCTCGCCAAGGCTTCCCGCGAGGAGATGGCCCGGGTGGTCGAGCTCGGCGGCGCCGTCGAGGCGGTCGACTACATGAAGGCCTCGCTCGTCGAGTCCCATCGCGAACGCTGGCGGCGGATCGAGGCCGGCGAGCTGACCGTGGTCGGGATGAACCGCTTCACCTCGACCGAGCCCTCACCGCTGACCGCCGACGCCGACGGCGGGATCCTCCGCGTCGACCCTCAGGTCGAGGCTGATCAGAAGGCGGCGCTGCAAGAGTGGCGCTCCGAGCGCGACCAGACTGCCGTCGACGAGGCACTCGCCGAGCTCGCCCGTCTGGCCCGCGACGACTCCGAGAACATCATGCCCGCCACGATCGCGGCCGCCCGCGCCGGCGCCACCACCGGCGAATGGGCGCAGACGCTGCGCGATTCGTTCGGCGAGTACCGCGCCCCCACCGGTGTCGGCGAGGCCGCGGCGGTGTCCAGCGCGGAGGTGGCCGAGCTGCGCGACGAGGTCGAGCGGGTGAGCGAGGCCTTGGGGCGCCGGATCAAGTTCCTGGTCGGCAAGCCGGGCCTCGACGGACACTCCAACGGCGCCGAGCAGATCGCGGTCCGTGCCCGGGACGCCGGCATGGACGTGGTCTACGAGGGGATCCGCCTCACCCCCACCCAGATCGCGAACTCCGCCGCCCAGGAGGGCGTCCACGTGATCGGGCTCTCGATCCTGTCCGGATCGCACCGCGAGCTGATCCCGTCAGTGCTCGAGTCGCTCCGCGAGGCGGGCGTCGAGGACACCCCCGTCGTCGTCGGCGGCATCATTCCCGAGGCTGACGCCGTGGCGCTGCGCGAGGCCGGCGTAGCCGCGGTCTACACCCCGAAGGACTGGGACCTCAACCAGATGATGCGCGACATCGTGCTGCTGGTTGGGGAGAGAAACGGAATCGACACCGCGGCGCCGGCCTGACCCCGTGCCGCCGGTGGACGGTGGCGAGCTCGCGCGGCGCCTGCGCGAGCGCGACCTCAGTGCCGCTCCGGCGGCGCTCAACCTGATCGAGAGCCGCGCCGCGGCCGATCGCCCCCAAGCGGAGGCACTGCTCGCGGGCGTCTCCCCTGCCGCCCTCGGAGCCGAGCCGCCGGCCCGGATCTTCGGGGTCACCGGCCCTCCGGGCGGCGGCAAGTCCTCACTGCTCTCGCGCCTGGTGGCCCAGTGGCGAGCTCAGGATCGCTCGGTCGCGGTGCTGGCGGTGGATCCGAGCTCCCGGCGCTCCGGTGGCGCGCTCCTCGGTGACCGGGCCCGGATCGAGGCCGATCCCGCCGATCGTCAGGTGTTCATCCGGTCGACCGCCGCCGGCACCCGCCTGGGCGGCCTGGCCCCCGCGACGCGCGCCGCCGTCGACGTGCTTGCCGCGGCCTTCGAGGTGGTCGTGATCGAGACCGTCGGAGTCGGGCAGTCTGAGACCGAAGTCGCCGACGTTGCAGATACAGTCGCCGTCGTCGTGCAGCCGGGCTCGGGTGACGTACTGCAGTTCTTGAAGGCGGGAATCATGGAGGTTCCGGACGTGCTCGTGGTCACAAAAGCTGATCTGGGACGAACCGCAACCCGCGCGCTGGGCGACCTGCGGGCCGCCCTGCGCTCGCTCGGCGCCTCGGACACGCCCGTGATCGCGGTCTCCTCAGTCCCTCCTCCCGCCGGAATCGACGAGCTGACCGCGGCGCTCGACACCCAATGGGACGGCATGGATCTGCGCGCACGGCGCCTGCGGGCTCGGCGCCTGCACGCGCTCGCGGATTTCGCCACCGAGCACGGAGAGCGCGGCCTGCGCGCGCTGGGCGGCCGCCGCGAGGCCGAGCGATGGCTGGGCGGGCAGGATCCCGGCCTCGACGTCCCGGCCCTCACCCACGGCCTCGAACAGCGAGCGGGCGAGCGATGACCGGCGACGTAATCCTCGTGATCGTGATCTGCACCGCGGTCGCGTTCGACTTCACCAACGGCTTCCACGACACCGCGAACGTCGTCGCCACCCCGATCTCAACCCGCGCGATCGCCCCACGCACCGCCGTCGCGCTGGCATCGCTGCTGAACTTCGTCGGCGCCTTCATCTCGCTCAAGGTGGCGACGACCGTGGCCCAGGGGTTCGTCTCCGATCAGGCGGTGACCACCACGGTCGTGTTCGCCGGCCTCGTCGGCGCGATCACGTGGAACCTGATCACCTGGTACTTCGGGCTCCCGTCGAGCTCGTCGCACGCCCTGATCGGCGGTCTGGTCGGAGCGGTCACCGCCTCGGCCGGCTTCTCGGCGGTCAACGGGAACGGCCTGCTGACGAAGCTGATCGTCCCGGCACTGGTCGCTCCCCTCATCGCGTTCACCGTGGCCGGCCTGTCGATTCTGGTCGTGTACGGGATCGTCGGCCGCCTGCGGCTGGGACCCGTCAACCGTGGCTTCCGGCTCGGTCAGCTCCTGTCTGGCGGGCTGCTGGCGCTCTCGCACGGCACCAACGACGCGCAGAAGACGATGGGCGTGATCACGCTCGCGCTCGTCGCCAACGGCAATATCGCGGCGTCGAACTTCCACGTCCCCACGTGGGTGGTGGTGATCTCGGCGAGCGCGATCGCCGCTGGCACCTTCACCGGCGGCTGGCGGATCATCCGGACCGTCGGTAGCCGGATCATCAGCATGGATCCCGCCCAGGGTTTCGCCGCGCAGGGCGCCGGCGCCACCGTGATCCTGGCCGCCTCGAGCGTTGGCTATCCCCTCTCGACGACGCACGTGATCTCCGGCGCGATCATGGGTGCCGGGGCCGCCAAGAACGTCTCCGCGGTGCGGTGGGGCGTGGCGGGCAACATCGTGGTGGCCTGGGTGCTGACGCTTCCCGCGGCGGCGGGGGTCGGGGCCGCCGTGTACGCGGTGTCGCAGCTGTTCGGGTCCGGCGCGATCGGCCCGCTGGTGATCAGCATCGCGCTCGTGGTGGCCTTGGCGGTGGTGTTCGTGCGCCGCCTGCAGCAGACCGCTCCGGCTCCGGTGACGTCGTGATCCGCGCCGCGGTCGATGCGGGAGCGCTGGTCAAGATGCTCTACTCGTCGCTGCTCGCTGGGTTGAGCGTCTCGATCGTCGTCTCGCTCGCGATCTATGGGGTCACCCGCTCCAGCGACATGCGCCGCCTGCACCGGGGCGGCGCGGCCACCGCATACGCGGTCCTGGCCCTCGTCGCGGCGGCACTGACGGCGGCGCTCGTGGTCTATGGCCTGATTCTCCTCACCCGGAAGTAGGGCGCCCGCGTGCGCCACAATCAGGGCGTGCTGATCGACCTCACGATCATGGTCGCGTCGTTCATCGTGGCGAGCGCTCTTGCCGGCCTGCTCGGAGCGATCAACCTGGGTACGGCCCTTGCGTTCGGCCAGATCGGCTTCGCGCTGGCCACGGTGTTCGTGATCCTGCGACGCCCGTGACAGCCGCCGGATGAGCCGGATCGTCCTGCCCGGCGAACCGCTGACCGACGGCCCCACGGCGCTGCGGCCCTGGCGCGATACCGACCTCGACGCGCTCGTCGCCGCCTGCCAGGACCCCGAGATCGGCCGCTTGACGAGGGTGCCGCGGCCCTATCGGGAGACCGACGCGCGGGCCTACCTGCTGCACCGCTACGACGCGATCCACGCCGGAAGCGGAGCCCCGTTCGCAATCGTCGACGCCGGCCACGGAGGACTGCTCGGCTCGATCGCGCTGAACGAGATCGACTGGGTTCACGAACGGGCTGGGGTCGGATACTGGCTCGCTCGCGAGGCCCGCGGCGCCGGGCATGCCAGCCGGGCCGTGCGGATGATCTGCGCCTGGGGCTTCCGAACCCTGCCGCTCGGACGGATCGAACTGCTGGCAGCCACCGGCAACGCGCCGTCCCAGCGCGTCGCCGAGCGCGCCGGGTTCATCCGCGAAGGCGTCCTGCGCTCCTACCTGCGCCTCGCGGACGGCCGTCAGGACATGGTCGCGTTCGGTCTGCTGCGCAGCGACCGGCCAGCGACTACTTGACCTGGCTCGAGGTCAGGGGCGAGGCCAGTGACGATACCCGCCACCCGTGGTTCGTCCTGACCAGCTCGATCGTGTCGACCGAGGCCTGCTGGTTGCGCGCGGTGCTGAGCGTGATCGCCGAGGCCTTGCCTCCGGAGATCGTCACCTTCCCCACGCTCAGCGCCGGATCCTCGACTCCCTGAAACGCGATCTGCATCGCCTGCGAACATCTCACCCCCGCGGACGCGAGCCGCTCGACGAGCGAGGGCGCTAGCACCGCCGTGCAGAGCGTCCTGTAGTCCTTCGCGTCGGCGGCCCGCACGAACTGCGTGATCTTGGCCTTTACCTGGTCGGATTGACTCGTTCCGCATCCGGCCAGAGCACATGCGGCGCAGCCGATCAGGATCCCCGCACCGACACGCATCCGCCGGAGGCTACCCTTTGACAGATGCAGCTCGAGCCCCTGCGCGACGGCCACGGGAGACTTATCGGCGACGTTCGCGTCTCGGTGACCGATCGCTGCAACTTCCGCTGCCAGTACTGCATGCCTGCCGAAGGACTCCCCTGGCTCGAGCGGAGCGCGATCCTCAGCTTCGAGGAGATCACCCGGATCGTGCGGCTGCTGGCGGCGATGGGCGTCGGCGACGTCCGGCTGACCGGCGGCGAGCCGCTGGTCCGGCGCGGCTTCCCGGACCTCGTCCGGATGCTGTCGGACACCGAGCACGTCCGCGAGGTCTCCGTGACCACGAACGGCTTCCTGCTCGAGCGCGACGCCGAGGCCCTGGTCCGCGCTGGGGTCGACCGCTTCAACGTGTCCGTCGACTCGCTCCAGCGCGACCGCTTCTTCGAGCTGACCCGCCGCGACGCACTGCCTCAGGTCCTGCGCGGTCTCGAGCTGCTGGCCACGTTCCCGGAGGCCTACCCGATCAAGGTCAATGCCGTGGCGATCCGCGACTTCACCGAGGAGGAGGTGATCCCGTTCGCCGAGCTCGCCCGCTCGAGCGCGTACGAGATCCGCTTCATCGAGTTCATGCCGCTCGACGCCGACCATGCCTGGACTCCGGAGAGCGTCTTGACCGGCAAGGAGATCCGGGCAGCGATCAACGCGGTATATCCGCTCGAGCCTGAGCCGCGCGAGCCGAGCGCCACCGCGCGCATCTACCGGTTCGCCGACGGCCACGGTCGGATCGGTTTCATCAACCCCGTCTCCGAGCCGTTCTGCGCCGACTGCAACCGGATCCGCCTGACCGCCGACGGGCGGCTGCGCACGTGCCTGTTCTCCTTGAACGAGACCGACCTGCGCGGCCCGATCCGGGAGGGCGCCGGCGACGCCGAGCTCGAGCGGATCATCCGCGGCGCGGTGTGGCGCAAGGAGCTCAAGCACCACGTCGGCGAGCCCGGTTTCATCCAGCCGGCGCGGACGATGTCCGCGATCGGCGGCTGATTTAACCCTCTCGCAACCTCCGGGCAGCATCATCTAGGACAGCAATGCTCCTGTTGATGGTGTTTGCGTTGATCGCCGGGGCGGGCACGGCGATCACGCCGTGTGTGCTGCCGGTGCTCCCAGCGTTGCTCTCGGCGAGCGCCGCCGGCGGGCGGCGGCGGCCGCTGGGGATCGTGCTCGGGCTCGGCGCGACGTTCACGATCGCGATCGTCGCGCTCGCGCAACTCGTGAACGGCGTGGGACTGGCCGCGGGTGCGGCCCGCACCGTGGCGATCGTCGTGCTCGTCGCGTTCGGCCTGGTGCTGCTGATCCCCGACCTCGCCGCCCGCGTACAGGCGCCGCTGTCCCGGCTGGCCCGATTTGGGCCCCGCACGCGCGGCGACGGGTTCTGGAGCGGCCTCGCGGTCGGCGGCGCACTTGGGTTCGTGTGCGCGCCGTGCGCCGGCCCGATCCTGGCCGCGGTCACCTCGGTCAGCGCCTCGAGTGGCGCATCGGCCCGGGTCGTCGCGGTGGCGCTCGCCTATGCGGCCGGGCTGTGTGCGGTGCTGCTCCTCTACGCGCTCGGTGGTCGTGCGGTGATCGACCGGATCAAGCGCTCGGCGCGGGGTCCAATGGTGGAGCGGTCGCTCGGCGTCGTGCTGATCGTGACCGGCGTGGTGATGGCCACGAATCTCGACGTCCGCTTCGAGGAGTCCCTGGCGAAGAACACCAGCCTGCCCGGGTTCCTCGTCGATCCCACGAAGTCGCTCGAGAACTCGAGCGCCGTCCAGAACCGGCTGGCCTCCCTGCGGCCGCCGTCGCGGTTCGCCCAGCGCCAGGCGCACGCGCATCTGCAGCCGATGGCCGATCAGGTGGGCGTCTCGATCGCCGGCGTCAAGACCCCGCCACTCCCGGACCTGGGCACGGCGCCTGATTTCACTGGGACCGAGCGCTGGTTCAACACCCCAAGCGGTCGCGCGCTCAGCTTGGCCGGGCTCCGTGGCCATGTGGTGCTCGTCGATTTCTGGACCTACACCTGCATCAACTGCATTCGCACGCTGCCGTTCTTGAAGGGGCTCTACGCGACCTATCACCCCTACGGGCTTGACATTGTCGGTGTGGAGACGCCCGAGTTCACGTTCGAGCAGGACGCCGGCAACGTACAGCAGGCGATCCGCTCCGACGGCCTGCGGTACCCGGTCGTCCAGGACAACCACTACGGCACCTGGAACGCCTACCAGAACCAGTACTGGCCGGCGGAGTATCTGATCGATGCCCGCGGCCAGGTTCGCCACACCCAGTTCGGCGAAGGCAAATACAAGGAGGACGAGGCGGCGGTCCGCGAGCTGCTGTACATGGCCGGGGCCCGGCGGCTCCCCAAGCCGATGACCGCGCACGCCCAGGTCGCCTCCTCGCAGCTCGGCACGCCCGAGACATACCTGGACGACCGGCCCTCGCAGAGCTTCAGCCCTCCGTTGCAGTCCGGCACGCACGCCTATCCCGGCTTCTCCGCGCCGCCCGGGGTCAACGAGTTCGCTCTGAAGGGGACGTGGACAGTGACCGCGCAGTCCGCCACGGCCGCGGGGTCCGGCGCCTCGATCACCGGAGGCGTGCAGGCGGCCAAGGTCTACCTGGTGATGACCTCGGCGGGGAACGCGCCGCGCCGGGTCCGGATCCTGCTCGACGGCAAGCCGATCCCGAGCCGCGAGGCCGGCGCCGACGTCCACGGGGACGTGGTCACGGTACGCGGTCAGCGCCTCTACTCGCTGGTGTCGCTACCGCGGGCGGAGCAACACGCCGTGACGGTGCAGGTCCCGCCCGGCGTCAGTGCCTACGACTTCACGTTCGGCTGAGCCTGGGCCGCGGCCAGGTCCGCGAGCGTGTTGACGTTGAACAGCTCGGCCTCATCGACGTCGACCGTGCGTGGCTCGAGCGCGGCGATGAGCTCTCGGAGCGGCCGGCGCTCGTCGGGCCGACTCGTGAGTCGGTCGGCCGCCTCCGGTAGGTAGAGGCCGAGCAGCGGGTTGCCGGTTGCGATCACCGCCGGCGCGTCGCCGGGATCGGCGGCCGCGAGTCCTCTGATCGTGGCTGCGGTGACGAACGGCATGTCCGCGGCGCACACCAGCACCGGACGGTTCCCGGCCCGCTTGAGCGCTTCGACGATCCCGGCCACGGGGTGGCGCGGCTCCGCCGGCTCGACCCATCGGTGAACGTTTAAAGGCAGCGGCGGCAGCTCCGTGTCGCGCTTGCCCACCACCGCGACGTCGTCGAGCACCGCCCGCAGCGTTTCGAGCGGATAGGCGATCAGCGGCCTGCCTCCGAGTTCGGCCATCGCCTTCGCGCCGCCGATCCGATCGCCTCTCCCACCGGCCAGAACTACGCCGATTGGCCTGGAAACCGCGGTGTTTTTCGATCGCTCCGGCTTCCTCACGAAGCCATCGTAGAATCAAATGCATGGAGGGAAGCACGGAAGTGCGGAGCTGGCTGCGGTGCTATCGCTGCTGGTCGCAGAATCTCGAGGTACAGGTGCATTACGAAGGAATTCACCGCATCGACCCCGAGAGCGGGGAGCGCGCCGAAGTCGTCGACGAGATGCAGGAAGCGGTGGTGCAGTGCCTCGAGTGCATGCACGACCAGCCCCACCTCGGCTTCCACAACGGCCGGGTCGAGCCGATCGAGGATCGGTGGGAGCGGATGATCGCCGGGACGCCATGGGTGGCGTCCTGCACGGTCACCGTCGACGCCGACGACGTCGAGACCTGCTCCGGACCCGAGGCCGGCGACGCGCTCTCCTACGCCGCCTTCGGCGACCACGGCACCCGCGAGTTCTTCACCCACGTCCGCTTCCACAAGCACGACGAGGACCGGATCGTCGTCCACCTGCTCGTCGAGCTCTACGCCCGCTCAGCCGAGGAGGCCACCGAGGTCCTCGAGGACGCCGCCCGGGGCAAGCTGGCGATCACCTCGCTGGCCGAGGAGTCGCGGCCCCCGGCTTCGACTGACGACGGCCAGCACTAGCCCGCCGCCGCCACCCGGTCACCCGCCCCCCTTCGATGCCAATCCCGAGTCACTAAAGACGCGGCCTCTCGACCGCTCGGCCGACGCGTGAGCCCTCGAACGGCGGCGGCGCCGAAGCCACCCACCGACCTCGACCACGATCAGCGCCAGCGCTACCGGCACGGTCGCCGGCAGCTCGTTCAACACGAAGAACAGCAGGTCGAACAGCCCGGCGATCACGAGCGTGAGCAGCGCAGCGCGCCACTGCAGCTCACGAGACGAGCGCGCCAGCACCGCCCCGAGTACGGCGGCGACGAACACGTCGCCATAGCCCATGATGGCCGTTCCGAACGGCACGTTCTGGAGCTGTGGGAGACCGCCGCCGGGGGCCGCGGCGACCAGCGTCGCGTTCGGGGCCTGAAGCAGGTCCGACAACACGAGCCAGCTATCGGCAGCGGCCATCAGGAGGATTCCGACCTTCAGCCATCCCGGCGGCGTGACCGCGGCGAGGAGCACCGCGAGGGTGACACAGCTCAGGGCCGCCAGGATCGACCCCGCGGCCTGCCCTGCCAGTGACGTCTTGTCGAGCCAGGCAAGCAGGAAGAGCGGGATCGCCAGAATCGCACCCCATGGCGTCGACCCGCGGCACGCCCACCCGAGCGCGGCGGCGGCCAGAGGCGGTACGGCGATGAGGGCCAGGTACGTCAGCCCCGTCGCGGTGCTCGAGACGTAGCGGATCGCGAAGATCACGACCACGATCGACGCAATCGGGACGATCGCCCAACCGCGCCCGCCCAGCCGGTCGAAGAGCGCGATCTTCGGTGCCGGCCGTGGCGCCGCGACGCACGCAGCCTGCAATACGAGCAGACCGGCGTCGGATGGCACGAACGCAAGAGCCATCCCCCGAAGGGTAAGACGCCGGGGCCGCCCGCGGCAGGCCCCGGCGCCGATACTCCGCTAAGCCTTCAGGCGCTGCTCGAGGCTCTCGAGCTGCTGGCGCAGCTCGGGCGGGAGCTGGTCGCCGAACTTCTCGTAGTGCTCCTGGATCTGCGGGAGCTGCTCGGTCCACGCCTCGGTGTCGACCTCGAGCAGCTTCGCCATCGTGTCCTCGGAGACGTCGAGCTCGTCGGTGTTGATGCCGCCCTCACCCACCGGGGGAACGACGCCGATCGGCGTCTCCACGCCATCGGCCTTGCCCTCGCAGCGGCGGAAGATCCATGCCAGCACCCGCGAGTTCTCGCCGAACCCGGGCCACAGGAACTTCCCGTCGTCATCCTTGCGGAACCAGTTGACGTAGAAGATCTTCGGCAGCTTGGCCCCCTCGCGCTCGCCGATCTTCAGCCAGTGCGCGAAGTAGTCGGCCATGTTGTAGCCGCAGAACGGCAGCATCGCCATCGGGTCGAACCGCAGGTTGCCGACGGCGCCGGCCTGGGCCGCCGTCGTCTCCGAGGACATGATCGAGCCCATGAACACGCCGTGCTCCCAGTCGGTCGCCTCGTGGACGAGCGGCACCACGGTGGCGCGGCGGCCGCCGAACAGCATCGCGTCGATCGGCACGCCTTCCGGGTCGTCCCACTCGGACGCCACCGACGGGCATTGGGCGATCTCGACCGTGAACCGGGCGTTGGGGTGGGCCGCGGTGCCCTCGGACTCCGGGGTCCACTCGTTGCCGCGCCAGTCGATCGCGTGCTCCGGCGGCTCGGCCGTCATGCCCTCCCACCAGATGTCGCCGTCGTCGGTCTTGGCGCAGTTGGTGAACACCGTGTTGCGCGAGACCATGTCGAGCGCGTTCGGGTTCGTGCGCATGCCAGTGCCCGGAGCGACGCCGAAGAACCCGGCCTCTGGGTTGGCTGCGTACAGGCGCCCGTCCTTGCCGAACTTCATCCACGCGATGTCGTCGCCGACCGTCTCCACCTTCCAGCCCGGGAGGGTCGGGATCATCATCGACAGATTGGTCTTCCCGCACGCACTCGGGAACGCGCCGCTGATGTACTTGACCTCACCCTCGGGCGAGGTCACCTTGACGATCAGCATGTGCTCGGCGAGCCAGCCCTCGTCGCGGGCCATGACCGAGGCGATGCGCAGCGCGAAGCACTTCTTGCCGAGCAGCGCGTTGCCGCCGTAGCCCGAGCCGAACGACCAGATCTCCCGCGTGCGGGTGAAGTGGACGATGTACTTGTTCTCCGCGTTACACGGCCACGGCACGTCCTGCTCGCCCTCTGCCAGCGGCGCGCCCAACGAATGCAGACAGGGCACGAAGTCCCCCGCGTCGCCGAGGCAGTCGAGCGCCTCCTGGCCCATCCGGGTCATGATCCGCATCGACGCGACCACGTAGGGCGAGTCGGTGAGCTGCACGCCGATGTAGGAGATCTTTGAGCCCAGTGGGCCCATCGAGAACGGGACGACGTACATCGTGCGTCCCCGCATCGACCCCTTGAACAGGTCGCTGAGGGTCTCGCGCATCTCGTCGGGGTCGCGCCAGTTGTTCGTCGGCCCGGCCTCCTCCTCGGTCGGAGAGCAGATGAACGTCCGGTCCTCGACCCGGGCGGTGTCCGCCGGGTCCGAGAGCGCGAGGTACGAGTTGGGACGTTTGGCGTCGGAGAGCTTCTCGAACGTCCCGGCGGCCACGAGCGTCTCGGCCAGCTTGTCGTACTCCTCCGCCGATCCGTCGCACCAGTAGATGTCGTCCGGCTGGGTCAGCTCCGCGACCTCGGCTACCCACTCATGCAAACGGGAGTGGTTCGTGGTGGCTTGGTGCGAAGGGGCGGTGTGTGCCATAGCTAGCTCGATTACTCCTTAAATGACGAAGTCGGGCGCCCAGAAGGCTACCCGCGGATGCACTGCATTCGTCGGTTCGTGGTCTGACGTTCCTGTAATTACCCTGCGCTGCGGGTTATTCCACGTTCGTCTCGGCGCCGTGGATCGGCGCTCCCGGATCCTTCCGGGGAACGAGCACGAGACGCTTGAATTCGGCCACCAGGACGCCGTCCTGGTTGACCACGCGCGTGTGGACGCGGACGGTGCCCCGGTCTGGCTTCGACTGCGAGGGCTTCACGTCCAGCACCTCGGACTCGCAGAACAGGGTGTCGCCGTGAAAGACGGGCGCAGGATGCTTGAGTTCCTCGGTCGCGAGGTTGGCGATCGCCTTGCCGCTCACGTCCGAAACGCTCATCCCCAGAGCGAGCGAGTAGACGAGCGGCCCTACCACCACGTTGCGGCCCTGCTGCGACTGCTGGGCGTACACGTCGTTGATGTGCAGTGGGTGGTGGTTCATCGTGATCAGGCAGAACAGATGGTCGTCTGATTCGGTCACGGTCTTGGCCGGCCAGTGCTTGTAGACCGCCCCTACCTCGAACTCCTCGAGGTAGCGACCATAGGAATGGGCGCCCGAGGCCTCCCTAGACGCCTGATCGGTATCGACTTCGCTCATATTCGCTCCTACGTCGGTGTAGCTCTGAGAATGCCAGCCGAAAGGGTTCAGTGCGGCGCCATTACGCTTCGCCCGATGCCAGCGGCCACGCCGGTCCCGAGCGCCAGGGTGCTGGCCGACGGCTGGTACAGCTGGCTGATCGGAAGCGTTCGACCGTTCACGGACCTGGTTGCGAGCTGGCCCGGACCGCTCCAGGCGCTGACCTGGCGCCTGGGGCCCTTTCGGGCGCTGCTCCTGCTGCTCGCCGCCACTCGGTACGACACGGTCGTCGTCGTCCGCCAGACGCTGGGCTGGCGCTCGGTTCTCCTCGGGCGGGCGCTGTTCGGCCGGCGCCGCAAGCTCGTGGTGATGCAGTTCATCGACCTGCCGCCTCGCCCCCGAGGACGCGGCGCCGTCATCGACCGCACGTGGCGGCCGGTCGAGCGCTGGGCGACCCGCCGCGCCGTACGGGCGGCTCAGGTGCTCTCCGCGTGGGAGGTCGACCTATACGCACAGCGGTTCGGGGTCGAGCCCAGCCGCTTTCGCCACATCCCGTTTGCCTGGTCCACCGGCGGCGGGTCCGCGCCGCCGGCCGGCGCAGCCGAGCGCCGGCTGGTCCTGGCTGCCGGCCGGGCCTTCTGCGACTGGCCCACGCTGTTCGAGGCGGCGGGTCCGCGCGACTGGGAGCTGACGGTCGTCTGCTCCGGCGCCGATCGACCGCTGGTCGAGCGCCTGAACCACTCGGGGCGCGCAACGGTGCGCTCCGATCTCGAGGGCGAGGAGGTGTCCGCGCTGCTCCGGCAGGCCGCGGTCTCCGTGCTGCCGATGGTCGAGTCCGGCGTGAGCCAGGGCCAGATCCGGCTCAAGGACGCGGTCGACGGGGGCGCCGCGGTCGTCGCCTCACGGACACGTAGCCTCGAAGGCTATGTTGAGCCCGGAGTCACGGCCCTGCTCGTCGAACCCGGCGATGCGGGCGCGCTGCGTGACGCGGTGGATGGCCTGATGGCCGACGCGCACGCGCGCGAACGGCTCGTCAGCGCGGCGGCGGAGCGAGCCCGAAGGTGGACGTGGGCGGACTATCTGGGAGCGGTTGAGGCGTTCGTACACGCGTCCCGCTAGCGTTCGAGCCGACCCGATCAGGAGAATTGATACGTGCGCAACCCCCGCGACTTCGGAAAGCCCCTGGCGATCGGCGCGCCGGCGCCGATCCTCGAGATCCCGTACCTGCCCAGCCGGATGATCCATTTCCTGGACTTCTCGAACGAGAAGATGGTTGCCAAGGTGCCCGACATCGCGCCGACGGTCGACATCCTGCTCGGCAATCTGGAGGACGCCGTGCCGGTCGACCGCAAGGAGGCCGCACGCGCGGGGCTCGTGACCGTGGGCCGGGAGATGGAGCTCGGCGACACCCAGCTCTGGACCCGGGTCAACAGCCTCGAGTCCCCCTGGGTGCTCGACGACATCACGACCCTCGTCTCTGAGATCGGCCACAAGCTCGACGTGATCATGGTCCCCAAGGTCGAGGGGCCGTGGGACATCCACTACGTCGACCGCCTGCTGGCCCAGCTCGAGGCCAAGGCCGGGCTCGACCGCCCGATCCTGATCCACGCGATCCTCGAGACGGGGCTCGGCGTCGTCAACCTCGAGGAGATCGCCGCCGCCAGCCCGCGGATGCAGGGCATGAGCTTCGGCCCCGCCGACCTCGCGGCCAGCCGCCGGATGAAGACCACCCGCGTCGGCGGCGGGCACCCCGGCTACCGCGTGATCGAGGACCCGGATCCGAACGACCCCGAGCTGCCTCGCGTGACCGCCCAGCAGGACCCGTGGCACTACTCGATTGCCCGCATGGTCGACGCCTGCACCTCGAACGGGCTCCTGCCCTTCTACGGGCCCTACGGCGACATCCGTGACGTCGAGGGCTGCGAGACCCAGTTCCGCGCTGCGTTCCTGCTCGGCTGCGTCGGCGCCTGGTCGCTGCACCCCGTGCAGATCGGGATCGCCAAGAAGGTGTTCAGCCCGGATCCCGATGAGGTGCTGTTCGCCAAGAAGGTGCTCGAGGCGATCCCCGACGGCCGCGGCGTCCACATGATCGACGGCAAGATGCAGGACGACGCCACCTGGAAGCAGTGCAAGGTGATGGTGACGCTGGCCGAGATGCTGGCCAACAAGGACCCCGACCTCGCCGAGGCCTACGGCTTCGCGCCGTCGGCGGCGTAGGGGCGAACGTGCGCATCTCCGCCAAGGTCGACTACGCGGTGCGGGCCGGCGTCGAGTTGGCCGCGGCCACCGACGAGAAGCCGGTCAAGGCGGAGCGCATCGCCAACGCCCAGGGCATCCCCCTGAACTTTCTCGAAAACATCCTCGGCGAGCTCCGGCATGCCGGCATCGTCCGCAGCCACCGCGGCGCCGAGGGAGGCTTCCGGCTGGCCAAGCCGGCCGACGAGACCACGGTGGCGGACATCATCCGCGCCGTCGAGGGACCGCTGGCCAGCGTCCGCGGCGGCCCGCCCGAGGAGGTCGAGTACGCCGGCGCCTCAGAGGCGCTGCTGCGCGTCTGGATCGCCGTCCGCTCCAGCCTGCGCAGTGTCGCCGAGCACGTGACGCTCGCCGACATCGCCTCTGGTGAGCTCCCTCAGTCGATCGACCACCTGGCCGACGACCCTGAGGCCTGGGTTACACGCTGAGCCGCTCGGGGTCGAACTCGGCGTCCGTCGCGGCGGCCGCCCTGTTGTGCCCGTTCGCCTCCGCGAGGGGCTGCTCGGGCGGACGCACGAAGACGCGATCGCCGCGATCGATGCCGAGCTCCGCGGTCTGAGCCCTCGTCAGCTGGGCTCGGGCGCTCGCGCCGTCAGGCATCGTCAGCTCGACCCTGACCTCGAACCCGAGGTGCACCACGCGCGAGACGGTGGCTTCGAGTGAGCCCGGGGTGCGCTCGAGGGACACGGTCACGTCGTGGGGGCGGACGAGCTTGCCGTCAAGCTGGCTGATCGGCCCGAGGAAGCTCATCACGAAGTCGCTGGCGGGGGTGTCGTAGACCTCGCGCGGCGAGCCGACCTGTTCGATCTTGCCCGAGCTCATCACCGCGATCCGGTCGGCGACGTCCATCGCCTCCTCCTGATCGTGGGTCACGAGCACGGTCGTCACCCCCTGCTCGTCGTGCAGGCGGCGCAGCCACTGCCGCAGCTCGGTCCGCACGGTCGCGTCAAGCGCCCCGAACGGCTCGTCGAGCAGCAGCACCTCGGGCTCCACGGCCAGCGCCCGGGCCAGAGCCATGCGCTGGCGCTGACCGCCCGAGAGCTGGCTCGGGCGCTGCTCGGACCAGGTCGTCAGCCCGACGAGCTTGAGGAGCTCGTCGACCCGAGCGCGGATCTCGTTCTTCGGCCGCTTGCGAATCTTGAGCCCGAAGGCGACGTTGTTGCGGACTGTCATGTGCGAGAACGGCGCGTAGTGCTGGAACACGAACCCGATTGCCCGGTCCTGCGGACGGGCGTCGGTCACGTCGTCGTCGTTGATCAGGACGGTGCCGGAATCGGCCGTCTCCAATCCGGCCACGATCCGCAGCAAGGTCGACTTGCCAGAACCGCTCGGACCGAGCAACGCCGTCAGCGAACCCTTGGGAACCTCGAGCGAGACATCGTCGAGCGCCGTGAAGTCCCCAAACCTCCTCGACACACTCTGGATGTCGATTCTCATGTGGCTTCTTCCTTCCTGGGTGCAAGGAACGTCATCGCGATCAGCACGATGAGGGACATGACCGCGAGTTCGGTGGCCGCCGCATAGGCGCCGTTGATCTGGGTGGTGCCGAGCTGGGAGTCGCGCTGCCAGACGAGCAACGGCAGGGTCAGCGTTTGCCCGGGCACGTTCGAGGAGACGACCAGCACGGCGCCAATTTCGCCCAGCGCGCGCGCGGTCGTCAGCACCACGCCGTCCGCCACGCCCCACCGGATCGACGGCAGCGTGATCCGCCAGAACGTCTGACAGGGCGAAGCGCCGAGCGTCGCGGCGGCCTGCTCCTGCTCGTCGCCGATCTCGGCCAGCACGGGCGTGACCTCGCGGACGACGAACGGGAGAGAGACGAAGATCGTCGCGATCACCATGCCAGGAACGGCGTAGATGATCCGGATCCCGTGGTCGATGAACCAGTGGCCGAACCAGCCGT
>DASXOS010000023.1:0-6649 GCA_036494115.1 Solirubrobacteraceae bacterium
CGATCGGCTGGCCGAGGCGAAGATCTCGAGTCGCTCGAGCACGGCCACCTTGGGCGCGAGCGCGGCGGCCCCGGCGGCGGTCGCCCGGTCGATCGCCAGCAGCGCTGGAAACCCGAGCAGGCCGAGCAGCGAGGGGGCGACGGCCATCACCACGAAGCCCGTGTCGAGGCTGGTCGCGGAGACGACGATCGGGGTCAGGAGCGTTCCCAGCGAGATCGCTCCGAGGATGAACGCGAAGAACACCCCGAACACCCGGGCCAGCTGTTCGCCGGGAACGGCGCGCTGGAGTGCCGTCACCGCCAGCACGTCGACCACGAGCGTCGCCCCGCCGCGGATCACCTGTACGAAGAACGCCAACACCGGGCTGTGGATCACGGTCAGGAGCGCCGTGGGCAGGCAGTAGCCGAGGGTGCCCGCCAGGATGATCGGTGCCAGCCGGCGCGCGCCGGCCAGGCGGTCGACGGCCGGGGCGGTCAGGATCCCTCCCACCCCGAGGCCCGCAAGCAGGTAGCCGAAGCCGTGGGTCCCGGTCCCCAGCTTGTGGGCCGAGGCACCCACGTACAGCACGGTGTCGGTGCCGTACACGAAGCTGACGAGCGCGCTGAACGCGACCAGCGTCCGGGCGGCGTGAGAGCTCGCGATCGCGCGGACCCCGACCGTGATCTGCCGCAGCGGCCCGGCGCTCCCCTCCTCGGTCACGTCGACCGGTCGGCTGCGAGCGCTGATCCGAAGCACGATCAGCGCCGAGAGCGCAAACGTCGCCGCGTCGATCACGAACACCGTCGTCGGCGAGCCCAGCAGCAGGAGCACGGCGCCGATCCCCGGTCCCACGATCACCACCAGGTTCTCGATCGTGCCGTTCAGTGCGTTGGCGGCGACGAGGTCGTCCTCGCCGACGAGGGAGGGGATGGTCGCGGCGACGGCCGGGTTGTAGACGGTGTTGGTGGCGGAGGTCAGCGCCACGAACACGAGCGCGAGCACCACCGGGCCAGCCGCGGCGGCGGTGAGGGACAGCGCTGCCATCCACAGCGTGCACAGCACGTCGGCGCCGAGCATCAGGCGGATCCGCTCGGTCCGCTCGGCGATCACGCCGGCGTACGCGCTCAGGATCAGCACCGGTAGAAAGCGGACCAGGCCCGCGGCCCCGACCCAGCCGAGGGAGTGGGTCCGGTCGAATACGAACGCCAGCAACGCGACGTTGTAGGCCCAATCGCCGACCTGCGACACGACCATCGCGCTGAACATCAGCCGTAGATCCCGGTGCGATAGCGCCGACCGGTACCCCTGCAGCCATCCGGCGAAGCGCGAGCCCCCCATCACGGCCTACCCTACCTTCATGGTGGGGGATACGATTTTCACGTGATCTGCTCGGCGTGTGGTACGGACAACCGGGCGGGACGCAGGTTTTGTTCGCAGTGCGGGGCGGCGCTGGAACTCCGATGCGACAGCTGCGGCGCGACCAACGAGCCGGCCGACCGCTTCTGTGGCGACTGTGGTGCGCCGCTGAGCGCGGGTGCGCCCCCCGCCCGGGGGGCAAACGGCGGGTCGGCCCCGGTCGCCGAACGGCGGCTGGTCTCGGTGCTGTTCGCCGACCTAGTGGGCTTCACCACGCTGTCCGAACATCGTGATCCCGAGGAGATCCGCGAGCTCCTGAGCGGCTATTTCGAGCGCTGCCGGGCCTTGATCGAGCGATATGGCGGGACCGTCGAGAAGTTCATCGGGGACGCGGTCATGGCCGTGTGGGGCACCCCAGTGGCGCGCGAGGACGATGCCGAACGGGCGGTCCGCGCCGCGCTGACTCTGACCCGGATGGTGACCGCGTTCGGGGCCGAGGTCGGGATGCCCGACCTGCGCGTGCGCGCCGGCGTCCTCACGGGGAACGCGGCCGTCGAGGTCGGGGCCGAAGGCGAGGGAATGGTGCTGGGGGACACGGTCAACACCGCCAGCCGACTGCAGTCGATCGCAGAGCCGGGAACGGTGCTGGTCGACGACGTCACCCGGCGCGCCTCGGAGGCGGCAATCGCCTACGAAGACGCGGGTTCCCATCACGTCAAGGGCCGCGAGCAGCCCGTCCACGCTTGGACCGCGCTCCGGGTCGTGGCCGGCGTCGGCGGGGTTCGCCGGGGCGCGGGCCTGGAGCCTCCGTTCGTCGGGCGGCAGGCCGAGCTCGACCGGGTGATCGCCGCCTCTGAGGAGGTCGCCGGCTCGGGACGGGCCCAGCTGGTGGCGGTGCTCGGGGAGGCCGGCTCCGGCAAATCGCGGCTGCTCTGGGAGTACTACAAGTACATCGACGGCGTCGAGAGCGTCGTCAAATGGCACCAGGGCCGGTGCCTGAGCTACGGCGAGGGCGTCGCGTACTGGGCGCTCGCCGAGATGGTCCGGGCGCGGGCCGGGATCGTGGAGGAGGAGGACGCGGCCTCGGCACGTCAGAAGCTCCGCGACACGGTCGCCCAGTACGTGCCGGACGAGCGCGAGCAGCGGCTGGTCGAGCCGCGCCTCGCGCACCTGCTGGGGCTCGAGCAGCGCACGGCCACCGATCGGGCGGATCTGTTCAGCGGCTGGCGGTTGTTCTTCGAGCGGGTCTCGGAAGACGCCCCGGTCGTGCTCGTCTTCGAGGACCTGCAATGGGCGGACAGCGGCCTGCTCGACTTCATCGACTATCTGCTCGAATGGTCGGCCGAACGGCCGATCATGGTGCTGGCGCTGGCGCGTCCCGAGCTGCTCGACGCGCGCCCCGAGTGGCGGGCTCAGGCTGCGATCCTGGGGCCGCTCGACGATGCGGCGCTCCGCGAGGCGCTCGAGGGGCTCGTGCCGGGGCTCCCGGAGGAGTTGAGCGCGCGGATCCTCCGGCAGGCCGAAGGAGTGCCGCTGTACGCGATGGAGACCGTACGGATGCTGCTCGATCGCGGTCTGCTCACCCAGGACGGGTCGCGCTACGTGCTCACCGGGGACGTCGGCGAGCTCGATGTGCCCGAGACGCTGCACGCGCTCGCGGCCGCGCGGCTCGATGACCTCGCGGGGAACGAGCGTTCCGTCCTCCAGGACGCTTCGGTGTACGGGCAGTCCTTCACGCCGAGTGATGTCGCCGCGTTGTCGAGCCGTACGACTGACGAGGTCAAACGGATCCTCGACGGCCTCGTGGCCAAGCAGATGCTGGGGTTCGACGACGATCCGCTGTCAGCCGAGCGTGGCCAGTATCACTTCCTCCAGGGACTGCTTCGCACGACCGCATACGGCACGCTGGGCCGCCGCGACCGCAAGGCGCGGCATCTGGCGGCTGCCCGGCACCTCCAGGAGTCGTGGGGCGACGAGGCTCCCGAGCTCGCCGAGGTCCTGGCCGCGCACTTCGTCTCCGCCGCGGACGCCGATCCGGAGGCCGCGGATTCCGGCCGGATCAGGGCGGCGGCATGCGAGACGCTGGCCGACGCCGGGCGACGCGCGCTGTCCCTGGCCCTCGGAGCCGAGGCGCAAAGGGCCTTCGAACGGGGCGCCGAGCTGGCCGAGGATGACGCCACGCGCGCCGGGTTGCTCGACCAGGCTGGACGAGCCGCGCTCCTGAACGCCAACTACGACGTCAGCGCCGAGCGTCTGCGCGCCGCGCTCGAGATCTTCGACGCGATCGGCGATCGGGAGTCGGCGGCCAGGACCATGGCGGCGATCGCCCGCGTGCTCGAGGCCCAGGATCGGCTTGACGACGCGGTCGAGCTCAACCACCGTGCGGTGGCAGACCTGCCCGATGCAAGCGCCGACAAGGCGGCTGCGCTCGCAGCGCTGGCCAAGAACCTCGGCTTCCGTGGCCAGGTCGAAGAGGCCCTGACGGCCGCCGACGCGGCGCTGACGATCGCCGAGCCGCTCGAAGAGTGGCAGGTCGTCGTCGACGCCTTCAACACGATTGGCGTGATCCGTCAGAGGCAGGGACGCGTCCAGGAGGGAATGGCTCTCCGTGAGAGATCGCTGACGCTGGCGCTCGAGAACGATCTGATCGAGGAAGCCTTGCGGACCTACAACAACCTCGCCGACATGCCGCTCCAGCTCGACCGGTTCGCCGAGGCCGTGGCGGTCGGAGAGCGTGGCCTGGCATTGGCCCGGGCGCGCGGCGACCGGCGCTGGGAACAGTTTCTGGGGCTGAACATCACGACGTCGAGGATCGGTCTCGGCCAGTGGGATGCATTGCCGCCGCTGGACGGCGACGGACTGCCATTCGGCGCCGAGCTGGCCAAGCTCACCTACCTCAGCTTGATCGCGCGGGTTCAGGCGGGGCGGGGCGACCTGAAGGGCTTGGAGCGCACGCTCGAGCTCGCGACCGAGCGGGCGGGGAGCACCAACATCGAATACGGGCTTGGTCCGCGGGTGGCCAGCGCGATCGCACTGCGGGCACTGGGCCGGAATGCGGAGGCGCTCGAGATGGCGGTGCCGGTTGCGCTCAGCGGCCCGGAGATCCCCAACGAGGATCGGCGCGAGGCCTACATCGAGGCCGGGCTGGCCGCGCTCACCATCGGCGACGAGGAGACCGTCGAGCGGCTGACCACGTACGTCGCCGAGCTGCCGCCCGCAATGCGCTCGCCGCTGCTGCGCGCCGGCGCCGCGCGACTCGAGGGACTCCTGGCCCAGCGCCGCGGTGATCTACGCGTCGCCGACCAACGCTTCGCCGCGGCCGAGCGCGAGCTCCGCGCAGTCGAGACGCCGTTCCCGCTCGGACAGGTGCTGATCGAACGCGCGGAGGTCCTGCGCGCGCTCGACCGCGAGGACGAGGCAGCTCCTCTGATCCTCGAGGGCCGCCGGCTGTTCGATCGGCTCCGCGCGACCCCGTGGCTCGAGCGTGCCGACGCGCTTGGATCGGTGGTGCCCGCGTGACCGCCATGGCCATGGTCGCCTGCGCGGCCTGCGGCCAGCAGACCCCGTCGGGCAAGAAGTTCTGCATCCACTGCGGGACTCCGCGACAGGCAACCTGCGCAGCCTGTGGCGAGGCACTCATCTCGGGCGCCAAGTTCTGCGCCGAGTGCGGAACGCCGGTCGCGGCCAATGGCACAGCGTCGTCCCAGCCGGCTCCGGGATCGGGCGCCCCGGGAACCCCGACGTCGATCGCCGAGCGACGCCTCGTCTCGGTCCTGTTCGCCGATCTGGTCGGATTCACGACGCTGTCCGAGCACCGGGACCCTGAGGAAGTGCGCGATCTCCTGAGCCGGTACTTCGACCGCTGCCGATCGCTGATCGGGCGCTATGGCGGCACGGTCGAGAAGTTCATCGGCGACGCGGTGATGGCGGTGTGGGGGACGCCGGTGGCGCGCGAGGACGACGCGGAGCGCTCGGTCCGCGCCGCGCTGGCGCTGACCCAGGCGGTGACCCTCCTCGGGGAGGAGGTGGGAATGCCCGAGCTCCGGGTCCGGGCGGGCGTGCTCACCGGTCACGCCGCGGTCGAGCTCGGCGCCGAGGGCGAGGGCATGGTCCTTGGGGATACGGTCAACACCGCCTCGCGGCTGCAGTCGCTCGCCGCCCCCGGGACGGTGCTCGTCGACGACGTCACCAAGCGGGGATCTGAGGCCGCGGTCGCCTACGAGGACGCCGGCGTCCACCAGGTCAAGGGGCGCGAGCAGCCCGTCCACGCCTGGACGGCGCTGAGGGTCGTCGCCGGCGCTCGGGGGAACCGGCGCTCGACCGCGCTCGAGGCGCCATTGGTGGGACGGGAGCGTGAGCTCCACGCGATCATCGAGTCGTTCGAGGCGACCCATGAGCAGCATCGGGCGCGCCTGGTGACCGTCGTCGGCGACGCCGGCTCGGGCAAGTCACGACTGCTGTGGGAATTCGAGAAGTACATCGACGGGATCGAGCGCGTCGTCCGCTGGCACGAGGGTCGGTGTCTGGCCTACGGCGAGGGCGTCGCGTACTGGGCGCTGGCCGAGATGGTGCGGGCGCGGGCGGGGATCCTCGAGGAGGAGGACGCCGCAACCGCGAGAACCAAGCTGCGGGAGACGGTCGCCCAGTTCGTCCCCGATGAGCGCGAGCAGCGTCTGGTCGAGCCGCGACTGGCGCATCTGCTCGGCCTGGAGCAGCGCACCGCGGCGGACCGGGCGGACCTGTTCAGCGGCTGGCGGCTGTTCTTCGAGCGGATCGCCTCCGACCAGCCGGTCGCGCTGGCGTTCGAGGACCTGCAGTGGGCCGACAGCGGGTTGCTCGACTTCATCGACTACCTGCTCGAGTGGTCAGCCGAGTACCCGATCTTCATCCTCGGGCTCGGGCGGGGTGAACTGCTCGCCGCGCGCCCGGAGTGGACGCCGACGATCACGCTCGACCCGCTCGCTGAGGACGTCATGGGACAGCTGCTCGCCGGCCTCGTCCCGGGTCTGCCCGACGAGCTGGCGACGCAGATTCGCCGCCGCGCGGAGGGCGTCCCGTTGTATGCGATCGAGACCGTGCGGATGCTGCTCGACCGCGGATTGGTGGCCCAGGACGGGGCTCAGTACGTGGTCTCCGGCGACGTCACCGATCTCGAGATTCCCGAGACGCTCCAGGCGCTGATCGCGGCTCGGCTCGATGACCTCGACGGTCAGGAGCGAGCGCTCGTTCAGGACGCCGCGGTGATCGGCACATCGTTCTCGCCGAGTACGTTGGCCGCGATCTCCGAGCTCCCGGGCAAGGAGCTCGACCCCGT
>DASXOS010000024.1:0-10878 GCA_036494115.1 Solirubrobacteraceae bacterium
CGCATGTGGCGCCGCCCGCGCACCCTCAAGGACCGCTACGACGTGGTCATCATCGGCGGCGGGTCGCACGGGCTCGCCACCGCGTACTACCTCGCCCAGCTCGGGATCACCGACGTGGCCGTCCTCGAGCAGGGGTACATCGGCTCGGGCGCGGCCGGCCGAAACACCGCGATCCTGCGCTCGAACTACAAGACGCCCGAAGGCGCCCGCTTCTACGACGCCTCGCTGAGGCTCTATGAGGGCCTCGCTCAGGAGCTCGGCTTCAACCTCCTGTTCTCACAGTGCGGCCACCTCACGCTCGCCCACACGGATCGCGCCATGTCGGTGATGGCCAACCGGGCGGAGGTCAACCGCCTGAACGGGATCGACTCACGGCTCGTCGACACCGGGGAGGTCGCGCGGCTGTGCCCGCCGCTCAACGTGTCGCCCAGAGTGGCGTATCCGATCCTGGGAGCGCTGTACCACCCGCCCGGCGGGATCATCCGCCACGACGCGGTCGTCTGGGGGTTCGCGCGCGGCGCCGACCGTGCCGGTATCGAGATCCATCCCTACACGACGGTCACGGGACTCGAGCGGACGAGCGACCGCATCGAGCGCGTCCACACGACTCGCGGCACGGTCAGCGCCGGCACGGTCATCTCGTGCACGGCAGGCTGGAGCAGCCAGATCGCCGCGATGGCCGGGGTCGGCCTGCCGATCACCACGCACGTGCTCCAGGCCTGCGTGACCGAGCCGGTCAAGCCGCTCCTCGACGTGGTCGTCGTCTCGAGCCAGCTGCACGTCTACATATCCCAGTCCGATCGCGGAGAGTTCGTGATGGGATCGGAGATCGAGCCCTGGACGACCTATCGGATGCGCGGGACGCTCAACTTCCTCCAGGAGCTCTCGCGCCACGTGCTCGAGCTGTTCCCGCAGCTCGAGCACGCGCGGCTGTTGCGCTCGTGGGCCGGCCTGTGCGACGTCAGCCCCGACTACAGCCCGATCCTCGGCGCGACCGAGGTCGAGAACTTCGTCCTCAGCGCCGGCTGGGGAACCTACGGCTTCAAGGCGGCACCGATCGTCGGCAAGACCCTGGCCGAGTTCGTTGCCACCGGCCGCACCCCCGAGCTGATCGCGCCGTTCACGCTCGAGCGCTTCTACCGCGACGAGCTGGTCTCGGAGTTGGCGGCCGCGGCCGTAAGCCACTGACCGTATGATGCGCTCCTGAGAGTGCTCGCACCAACGGCACGAGTGGGCTGTGTGTCGGTGCTGATGTGGCTGCTCTTCGCCGGGGGCGCTTTGGCTGCGTCACCGGTGTCCGTGTTTCCGAGCCCCGGCACCCGGTTCGCCACGCCGCAGACCCAGATCTCCTTCCGGGGGGTGCCCCGCCGCGCCCTCGGCGTGTTCACCGTCACGGGCTCGCGCAGCGGCGTGCACCACGGACACGTCACGCCTGATTCCGACGGCCGGGGCGCGAGCTTCTACCCCAGCCGCCGGTTCGCTGCGGGCGAGCTAGTGACGGTGCGCACGGCCCTACCGATTCGCGGCGGGCGAGCGGGTCGGTTCGCGTTCCGGATCGATCGTCTTGCCGCACCGGTTCCGCAGGGCAGGCGCGTCACAGTGCCACGCGTCCCCGGCGACGTTGAGGCGTTTCACTCCCGTCCGGATCTCCGCCCGGCATCCGTTCAGATCACGTTCCCGCGCCCCGGCGCGCCGGACTTGTTCCTGGCGTCGATGCACGGCCCGCTCCAGTGGGGCCCAATGATCGTCGATTCGCGAGGGTCGCTCGTCTGGTTCAAGCCGATCCATGGACCGCGGTCGGTGGCCGCCGATGTCCGGGTCCAGGAGTACCGCGGGCACCCCGTCCTCACCTGGTGGCAGGGCATCCAGAACTACGGCAACCCGGCTCCGAACGAGGACGTGATCGTCAACCGCAGATACCAGACGATCGCCACTGTCCGGGCGGGCAACGGGCTCACGACCGACCTGCACGAGTTCACGATCACCCCGCAGAACACGGCGCTGATCACCGCCTATCGCCCGGTCCGCCTGAACGCGCACCACATGCCGGTGCTCAACTGCTTCGTCCAGGAGATCGACATCCGCACCGGGAACGTCCTCTTCCAGTGGGACAGCCTCGATCACATACCCGTCGCCGACACGTACGGCAAGCCGAGTCCCTTCGGGAGCGTGGACGACTACTTCCACATCAACTCGGTCGCGCAGGCTCCAGATGGCAACTTCGTGATCTCGGGCCGCGACACGTGGGCGATCTACAAGATCGACCACCGCACGGGGAGGGTCCTGTGGGAGTTGGGCGGCAAGCACTCGAGCTTCACGATGGGACCGGGGACGCGCACCGTCTTGCAGCACGACGCCACGATCCATCCCGGGGGGCTCATCACGATCTTCGACAACGAGGACTGGGGGGCCGTCCCCGCGCAGTCGCGGGTGGTCCTGGAGCAGATCGATGCGGCGCGGCACACGGTGACGCTCATCCGGCAGCTCGACGACTCTCCAAGCCTCTTCTCGCCCTGGGAGGGGTCCGCTCAGCTGCTGGTAGGCGGGCAGGTGTTCGTCGACTGGGGAGGACTGCCGGAGTTCACGGAGTTCGACCGCGGCGGCCGCGAGACCTTTGCCGGCCGCTTCACCGGAGGGACCTCGAGCTACCGCGCCTACGAGCATGCGTGGAATGCGCAGCCGGCGACCCGCCCGGCTGTCGCCGTGTCACGGAACGCTGGCGCTGAGACGGTGGTCTATGCGAGCTGGAACGGCGCCACCGACGTCGCGCGATGGCGCGTTCTCGCCGGCGAGGCGCCAGGGTCGCTGACACAGGTTGCTGTGGCGCCGCGAAGCGGCTTCGAGACCGCGATCACCGTTCGGCAACCGCACCGCTACTTCGCCGTGCAGGCGCTGAGCGATTCCGGGCGGGCGCTCGCCGAGTCCCCGGCCGTCCCCCACTAGATCTCGAGCCGGGATTCCTCCAGGTCGAGCTCCCGGATCACCTGGTTCATGATCTCGTTGGAGATCCGGCCATCGTTGCGCAGCTCGATCAGCGCGTCGCGCTGCGCGGCGAGGACCATCTGCAAGGTCTGCTGGTAGGCGAGCGAGCGGTCCTCGTAGCCGTCGTCCTCGACCTTGCCGGCGCGGGCGGCGAACCGGCGCTTGCGGTAGTCATACAGGCCGCGCATCCGCTCGATCGTGTCGTCGCGGGTCCAGTCCTCGTGCTCGAGCTCGTCGAGCTCGCGGAGCGCCGCCTTCGTCGCAACCAGGCGCGCGCGGAGCTCCTCGTCGTCCTCGTCCTGCGGCCGGGTGATCCCCAAGCGGTGAATCAGCATCGGCAGCGTCAAGCCCTGGATCACGAGCGTGGCCAGGATCACGCCGAACGTCAGGAAGATGATCAGGTCGCGTTGCGGAAACGGGTCGCCGGCGTGCGTGCTGAAGGGCAGCGCCAGCGCCGCAGCGAGCGAGACCGCGCCGCGCATCCCGCTCCAGCCGATGACCAGTCGCGGCCGCCATCCCACCCGGCGTGCCCGTTGGGCGGGACGGCGGTCGAGCGCCCGGATGAGATACGGGATCGTGAACACCCACACCATCCGCGTGACGATCACCGCGACGCTGATCACGAGCGTATACGCGGCGTACGTGCCCACCGGCCTGCTGGGGAGGCGATCGACGACGTTGCGCAGCTGAAGCCCCACGAGCACGAACAGGATGGCGTTCACCAGGAAGTCGAGCACGTCCCACACGAAGAACCCCTGCAGCCGCGTACGCGCCGGGATGATCGACGGGCCCTTGATGCCCATGTACAGCCCGGTGGTCACGGCGGCCAGCACGCCGGAGAGATGAAGCGCGTCGGCTGGGATGAACGCTGCATAGCCGCTCAGCAGCGAGATCGTGATCGAGGTCTGGGCGTCGGCGATCCGGCCGCGGATCTGAGCGACTGCCCAGCCGACCGCGAGCCCGATCGCAATGCCACCCGCGGCGTCCAGCAGGAACGAGAGGCTGGCGTGGGCCAGGGAGAAGCTTCCCTCGACGACCGCGGCCACCGCCACCCGGTAGGCCACCAGCGCGGTGGCATCGTTGAACAGGCCCTCGCCCTCGATCCCGCTGATCAGCCGCCGCGGGAAATCGAGTCGCCGCATGATCGTCGCCGCGGCCAGAGGATCGGTCGGGGAGACGATCGCTCCGAGCGCGAACGCCGCGCCCCACGTCATGCCGGCGATAAGAGTGTGAGCGAGCACGGCGACGACCACCATCGTCGCCAGCACGAGCAGGACCGAGTTGATCGTGACCGTGCGCAGGTTGGCCCTGATGTCGCCGAGGTTGGTGAAGAAGGCCGCGGAATAGAGCAGCGGCGGCAGGAACACGACGAGCACGATGTTGGGGTTGAGCGTGATCTCCGGGATGCCCGGCACGAACCCGAAGACGGCGCCGCCCACGACCAGCACGATCGGGTAGGGGATCCCGACCTGGCGGCCGAGGGTGCTCAGCCCGGCCACGGCCACGAGTAGCCCAGCGATCAGGATCTCTGCGTTTCCCACGTGCGGTTAGTTTGCACCCAAATGCCCACGGCGATTGTGGTCGGAGCTGGGATCGCGGGTCTCGCCGCCGCCCGCGCGCTGGCCGATGGCGGCTACGACGTGCGGGTGCTCGAGCGCGAGCCGACCCTCCGGGCGCAGGGAACCGGTCTGACGCTGTGGCCGAACGCGGGACGCGCGCTGCGATCACTCAGCCTCGAGGCGGTGGTGCTTAAGCACGGCTCCACGATCCGCGAGGGCGCGACCCGCGCGCCCGATGGCCGTATCCTGACGCAGCTGCCGATCGCTGAGATCGAGCGCCGGCACGGACAGCTGCGCAGCGTCCATCGCGCCGAGTTCCTGACGGCGCTCGCGGAGGCGAGCGGAACGAGGGTCGAGTTCGGGCAGCCTGTGATGGTCAGCGGGGGTGCGCTACGCGCCGGCGACGAGCCACTCGAGGCGGATCTGCTCGTCGGCGCCGACGGGATCGGCTCGGTCGTCCGCGAGCTCGTCGCCCCCGGGATCCGGCCGCGGCCCGCGGGCTACGGCGCTTGGCGCGCGGTCACCCCCGCGGGCGCATCCCCGCTGGCGCCCGCGGGTGCGTTCGAAACGACTGGTCGCGGCCGGAGGTTCGGCCTGGTCGGGCTCACCGAGGGCCGGACGTACTGGTTCGCCGCACTGCCGGACCCGGCCGGCGCCCGCGCTGACCTCCGGCGCGCGTTCACCGGCTGGCACGATCCGATTTCCGACGCACTCGACGCGACCCCGGAGAGCGCCCGGACCTGGCAGCCGATCGGCGACCTGCCACGCCTGCCTCGCTGGCACCGTGGCGACGTGGTACTGATCGGTGACGCGGCCCACGCCATGACGCCGAACCTCGGGCAGGGCGCGGCCCAGGCGCTCGAGGACGTGGCGGCGCTCCATGGGGCGCTGACGCGACATCGCCACCTCGCCGATGCGCTGCGGGCCTACGAGGCGGAGCGCAAGCGCCGGGCGGAGCGGATCGTCACCCTGTCGCGGGCGATGGGATGGCTTCTGCAGGGATCGAGCCCGCTGCTCGCCTCGATCCGGGATGCGCTGGCCAGCCACACGCCCCAGGCCGTGTTGATCCGGCAGTTCGACGCGGTCCTCGGCGCCTGAGCTCAGCCGAGCAGCTCGCCGCCCCAGTTCGAGGGGTCGACGTCGGCGATCGTCTGGGAGAACGTCCAGCTGTGCCCGGCCAGGTCCTCGACCGTGTACTGGCGCTCCCCCCACGGCTTGTCCTCCGGTGCCTGCACGATCCGCGCCCCGGTCTGGCGCGATTTCCGGTAGTGCGCGTCGACGTCGTCCACGCGGACGACCGTGGCATGGCTGACGACGCCCCTCCGCGGCGGCCGCAGCACGGTGGCGTCCGGCGAGTCGAGCACCTGAGTGACCCGGCGCTCGGTGACGATCACGGCGCCGTCGCCGATCGTCAGCTCCGCCATTCGATCGCCATTGCGCACGCGCTCGGAGAACCCGAACGTGTCGACGAGCCACTCGACCGCCTCGGACACGTCTTCGTAGACGAGCACCGGGATGACCGCCGCGGCCGGCATCGAGCGATTCGTCGGCATCGTCACAACGCTTACCCGGCCTCGGGTTCGATGAACGACATCGCATGCTCGGCGAGCGCGGTGATCGTGAGGCTCGGGTTGACGCCCGGGTTGGCCGGAACCACCGATCCGTCGCACACGAGCAGGTTCTCGTAGCCGAACGCCCGCTGGCGCTCGTCGACCACGCCCGTGCTCGGGTCCCGGGCGATCACCGCGCCGCCGAGGATGTGGGCGGTGGCGGGAATGTTGAGCAGCGCCTCCGGCAGGTTCGACTGCGGCACGCCCTCGATCTTGTCCGCGACGCGTTTGGCAGCCTCATTGGCGACCGGGATCCAGGTTGGGTTGGGGTTCTCCGGATCCTGCTCCGTGCCCAGGATCATGCGATCGCCGAAGCGGATCGGCCGCAGGCGCATCGAGTTGTTGAGGGTCTGCATCACGAGCAGGATCACGGTCCGCCGGGCCCAGCCGCGCTTCCACAGCAGCTTCAGGAATCGGATCGGGTGCGACACGCTGCCGGCCGTCCACTTGAGCGGACGAGTGATGCGGGTCCCGCCGGCGGTCAGCGTCGTGAACAGGATCCCCATGGCGTCGCCGGCCTCGCCGTAGGTGACGCCCTCGATATGGGTGTCCGCGTCCGGATAGATGCTCGAGCTGATCGCGATCGATCGGTGGAAGTCGTAGCGGTCCTTCGTCGCAGTGACGGCTAGAAGAGCCTCGCTATTGGTCCGCACCCGATGGCCGAGGGTGTCCGAGAGCCGCGGCAGCGAGCCGAGGTCCTTGCACGAGCGCAGTAGCCAGTTCGTGCCCACGGCGCCGGCGGCCACGACCACGCCGCGCGCGGTGAGCGTCTCGCGGCGCTTGCGAAACCAGGCGCCGGCCCGCTGCGCGGTGACCGCGTATCCCTCGGAGCCATCCGCCGCCCCCAGCGGCTTGATGTCGACGACGTGCCGCTCGGCCTGGATCTCGACCCCGAGCCGCTCGGCCAGCCACAGGTAATTCTTGGTCAGCGTGTTCTTGGCGTTGTAGCGGCACCCCACCATGCAGGCGCCGCACCGGATGCATCCGGCGCGGTCCGGCCCGTCCCCGCCGAGATAGGGGTCGGGGACGGTCTGGCCGGGCTCGCCGAAGAACACGCCCACGGTGGGGCGCCGGTAGTCAACGTCCATCTCGGCGGCCAGCTCGCGGAACAGCGCGTCGGTGTCGTTCTCGAACGGCACCTCGGTGGCGCCCAGCATCCGCTGAGCCTCCTCGTAGTGGGGGCGCAGGTCGTCTTCCCAGTCCCCCAGCGCGCGCCACTCCTCGGCCTCGAAGAACCCGCGATTCGGCACGTACAGCGTGTTCGCGTACACGAGGCTGCCGCCGCCGACGCCGGACCCGGCCAGGATCGCGATGTCCTTGAACAGGTAGATCCGCATGATCCCGCGCAGCCCGATCAGCGGAAACCACAGGAAATGGCGCAGGTGCCAGGCCGATCGGGGGAAGTCGGCGTCCTCGAACCGGCAGCCGGCCTCCAGGACGCACACCCGGTAGCCCTTCTGAGCCAGCCGCAGCGCCGAGACGCTGCCGCCGAACCCCGATCCGATCACGATCCAGTCGTAGTCCGAATCCTGACCTATAGGTTGTGAAGAGTTGCCAAAGTTACTCAAGTCTTCCCCTGACTCCGCCGATGCGTGACATGAAACATGAAAAGCGACCATCAGCCCCTGCCGCAGGGCGACATCGTCCGTCGTCTCTCCCCGAGCGGCCGCCTCGCCGTGACCGAGCCGCTCGTCATGCTGGCCCTGCTCATCGCATCCGGCGCCGCCACGGTGGGGCTGGGTCTGGAGATCGCCGGCGACCAGGTCGGCATCGACGTTCTGCTCGCAGCTGCGGTGTTGGCGCTGGGCGCGCTGATGCTGCGCGGCCGGCGAGCGCTGACGTGGCTCGCGGACAGTCAGCGCGCGCTGGCTGAGGCGCAGCGACTGACCGGCATCGGCAGCTTCCAGACCGATGTGCGAACCGGCAAGACGGTCTGCTCGGACGAGCTCTACCGGATCCTCGGACTCGATCCGGAGCGGCGCATCGTTGCCGGCGAGATCTGGTTCTCGGCCGTCCATGACGACGATCGGGAGATGGTCGAGTCCGCGGTGCGTGAAGCCGTGGCCAAGCGGGATGCCTGGCACGTCGTCTACCGGATCGTCCGACCCGGCGGCGAAATCCGCCTGGTCGAATGCCGTGGCACCGTCGAGGTGGATCGGGCAGGGCGGCCGGTGCGCATCCTGGGGACGGCGCAGGACGTCACCGAGCGCGAGCTGGCGGCCGGCGAGCTCGTCTTCCAAGCCAGCCACGATCCGCTGACCGGGCTTCCCAACCGGACACTGTTCCTCGACCGGCTCGAGCACGCCCTCGCCCGCTCGCGGCGCTCCGCCGTTCGGCTCGCCGTGGTGTTCCTCGACCTCGACGACTTCAAGGTCGTGAACGACACGCGCGGGCACGAGGCCGGCGATCAGCTGCTGCTCGCGCTGGCGCCGAGGCTGAGCGCGGCACTCCGTCCCGGGGACACGATCGCCCGGTTCGGCGGCGACGAGTTCGTCGTCCTGTGTGAAGACCTTTCGAGCGAAGAGGACGGGATTCACATCGCCGAGCGGATGGCTGAGGCGTGCCGGCGCCCGGTGACGATCCGCGGGGAGCGGTACGAGATCACGGTCAGCGCCGGTGTGGCGATCGGACGAGGACGAGCGGCGACCGCCTCGGACCTGCTCCGCGACGCGGACGCGGCCATGTATCGGGCCAAGGGGCTGGGCAAGGGGCGGGTCGAGGTCTTCGACGACGGGATGCGGGCGCAACTGGTCGACCGGGTCGGCCTCGAGAGCGACCTGCGTCGCGCGCTCGAGCGCGACGAGCTCCGGCTCGTGTATCAACCGGTGGTCTCACTCCACGACGGGCGGATCGCCGGGTTCGAAGCGCTGCTGCGCTGGGAACACCCCGAGCGCGGCCTGCTCGAGCCCGCCGAGTTCATCCACGTCGCCGAGAGCACCGGGCTGATCGTCCCGATCGGACGATGGGTGATCGACGAGGCTTGCCGCCAGGCTGCCGACTGGAGCCGGCGCGGGCCCGATGGCGCGCCGTTCCACGTCTCCGTGAACCTGTCGCTCCGGCAGGTGCTGCATTCAGACGTCGCTGCCGATGTGGCGGCGAGCCTCCGGGCCAGCGGGCTCGACCCGAGCCTGCTCGAGCTCGAGATCGAGGAGCGTGTCCTGCTCGAGGATCCCGAGGCGAGCGGCCAGGTGCTCGATCGTCTGGCCCAGCTCGGCGTGCGGCTGGTGATCGACGACTTCGGCAGCGGGTATTCGTCGCTCAGCCATCTCAGCCGGCTGATGATCGACGCGGTCAAGATCGACCGCTCGCTGGTGGGGCGGATCGGCGGGCGAGACGAGGCCGGCGCGGTCGTCGACGCCGTGCTCAGCATGGCCGGCGCGCTCGACGTCGGCGTCACCGCCGAAGGAGTCGAGACCGCAGGCCAGCTCTCGCTGCTCCGCTCCCGGGGCTGCGAGTTCGCGCAGGGTTATCTGTTCTCCCGCCCGCAGAGCGCCGAGCAGGTCAGCGAGCTGCTCGATAGTCCCGACGGGGATCGGGTCGCGGCCTAGAGGCTGTCTCAGAACCCCGCGCGCACGTCTGGCGGCGGCGGATCGGCGTGATGCTTTGTCCTCGGACCCGGAAATGGCGCTGCCATTCCTCGGGTCCTGCGTCCGCGCCTCACTTGATCCGGCGCTCGCCAGCCGCACACGGGGAGTTCTGAGACAACCTCTTGGTCAGACCTTCGCGCTGAAGGCCGCGTTCAGCAGCTGCTCCGCTTGGGTGCCCCAGTCGGGGGTGTGCAGGAGGACGACGCCGTACCACTTGCTGCCGCGCCGGGCGGCGCCGACGATGCACAGGCCGGACAGGGTCGTGTAGCCCGTCTTGACCCCGTCGGCGCCGGGATAGCGCAGGTGCATCAGCGGGTTGTTGTTGTAGAGGAACAGCTTGTGGCGCTTGATCGGGAACGGGAACTCGGTGCTCGACGTGGCCACGATCTTGCGCAGGCTCGGCTGCACCAGCACCGCGTGGGCGATGACCGCGAGATCGTTGGCGCATGAGTAGTTCCCGAGGTCGACGATCCCCGAGACCGTCGAAAAATGGGTGCAGCCCAGACCCATCCTGGCGGCCTGCGCGTTCATCATCGTCACGAACCGCTGCTGTGTCCCGGCCACGTGCTGGGCCAGTGCGATCGCGGCGTCGTTGCCCGACGGGAGCAGCAACCCGTACAGCAGATCCTCGAGCGGGACCTTCTTGCCGAACGGCAGCATCCCGACCCCCGAGCCCGAGAAGTGGGTCGCCGCGCGGGTGATCATCACCTGATCGCTCGGCTTAGAGTGAGCAACCACGACGAGCGCGGTCATCATCTTGGTCAGGCTGGCGATCGGCAGCCGCTGGGTGGTGTCCCGCGCCCACAGCACGCGGCCGGTCCGGATGTCGAACACGAGCCCCGCCGTCGGCTGCGGCTTCAGCTTCACGCGCAGCGTCCGCGGCGCCTGCTTGAGCAGGTACGTGTTGTGCGGGGGCGCCGTCTTCAGTGGCGTGGCCTTCGCGGTCGGGCTGCCCCCCGGGGGCACAGCGCCGTGCGAGCTCGATCCAGTGTCGGTGATCGACGGGGCCATGAACAGCAGGAGCGCGACCAGCCCGACCGCCAATGTGAGGACGGCGTCACGGATCCGCCGGCGCCGGCGCGCCCGGCGGCGCCGGGCCTCTCGCGCCGAGCGGCGCGCGCGGCCTTCCTGCAGTACCCC
>DASXOS010000025.1:0-10702 GCA_036494115.1 Solirubrobacteraceae bacterium
GTCCGGGCGTCCGGGCGTCCGCACTTTTGTTGCAAGCCGTGCCAGACATGTGACGTCTTTTCCGGGACGATCGCCTCGTGTCCAGGACTCGCTCAGGGGGTGGTCGTAAAACCGCCGCATGGGGTCGGGTTTTCGACCAGGCCTGGTGGACGCGTGTGGTGAAGCTGGCGCTGGGACAGCATGGGGTGGTGGCGCTATCGCAGGCGGTGGCGCTGGGGGTGCCGGAGCGCACCATGCACCGGTGGGCGGCGGCGGGCCGGTTGCACAGGATTCACCACGGCGTGTACGCGTTGATGCCGAGGCGGCTGCTTCCCCAGAACGCTCTCCTCATGGCTGCCGTTTTGGCCTGCGGTCCGGCTGCGGCCCTCTCGCACCGCTCTGCGGCCTCGCTGCACGGGCTGCTGCTCAATCGCCGAACGCGAGTCGACGTGACCGTGCCGACCAGGGCGCCGAGGAAGCGGCCTGCCCTGGACATCCATCGCTCGATCACTCTGATCGAACGCGACGTGGTGGTGATCGAGGCGATTCGGTGTACCTCGGTGGCGCGGACACTGCTGGACATCGCGCCGACCGTCAGTGATGGGCAGTTGCATCGGGCGTTTGATCAGGCCGAGATCCTCGAGGTGTTCGACCTGCGCGCGGTCCGTGATCAGCTGGCGCGTAATCGGACACATCCGGGGTGCCGGCCGATCCGCAGCGTGCTGGATGAGTACACGTTCTCGGGGCAGTCGCGGGGGAACTTCGAGCCCCGGCTGCACGACCACCTCCGGGCGACCGGGCTCCCGCTGCCGCAACGCAACGAGTGGATCGTGCTCGACGACGGCGAGCGGGCGATCTGCGCGGACTTCTGCTGGCGTGCGCAGAAGCTGATCGTCGAGACCGACGGGAAGAAGACGCATCTCACCCATCAGGCGTTCGAGCGCGACCGCCGCGACGATCAGCGACTGATCGCCGCGGGCTGGACCGTGATCCGGATCACCTGGCAGCAGCTCGAAACCGAGCCCGACCGCATCATCACCCTGATCACGGAGCTGCTCAGTGAGGCTGAAGCGCGCCGACCGCTGCTTCGAGTCGATCCGGGCTGACGAGGCGCTGGCGCCGATCGAGCGCCTGCGCCACCTGGTACGCGGCGCGCTTGCGGAAGCAGCGCATCTGCCCGGCGAGGCGATGCGTCTCCTTGATCAGCGACGTCATCCGCACGCCCTCGAGACCACACGGGACCACCCAGCTGAACGGCTGCAGGTCGTTCTCGACGTTGACCGCGAACCCGTGGGTGGTGACGCCGCGAGCGACGTGGACGCCGATCGAGGCGATCTTGCGGTCCTCGACCCAGACGCCGGTGTAGTCGGGACCGTCCTCGGGGCGGGCCCGGGCGGCGACACTTTCCTCGGACAGAGCAGCCACCAGGGCTTGCTCCAACAGGCGCACATAGGCCACGACGTCGTCGACCCGAACGATTGGATAGCCGACGAGCTGTCCCGGGCCGTGGTAGGTGACCTTGCCCCCGCGGTCGGTCTCGACGATCTCGATCCCCTGCATCAGGTACCAGTCCTCGCCCATCGGGAGCTCGCCCGGCACCGAGCGCCTTCCGCGCGTGTACACGGGAGGGTGCTCGAGCGTCAGCAGCACATCCGGAATGGCGTCCTGGAGGCGGGCGGCTCGCACCCGTTCCTGGAGCGCGAGCGCGGGCCGGTACTCGACCGTCCCCAGGTGACAGACCCAAAGCTCTGAAGTCACGACACCGATGTTAGGAACCCGTCCATCCCTCCAGGAGTCGCTTCACCGTGGCCAGGAACTGCGCCGCCATCGCCCCGTCGAGGGCACGGTGATCCCAGCTCAGGCCGAGGATCGTCATCGACCGGATCGCGATCGAGTCGTTGCCGTCGGCGTCGGTGATGACCACCGGCCGCTTGACCACGGTCTCGAGGTCGAGAATCGCCACCTGCGGTTGGTTGATGATCGGCGTCGCCATGATCGTCCCGTACTGGCCGGGATTGGTGATCGTGAACGTGCCGCCCCGGACGTCGTCCGCAGACAGCTCGCGAGCGCGCGCCCGCCGGGCCAGGTCCTTCACCCGAGCGCCGATGCCCTCGACCGAGAGCTCATGGGCGCCCTGGATCACCGGCACGATCAGCCCATCGCCGCCGAGCGACACCGCGATCCCGAGATTCACGTCCTGGTGGACGGTGTACTCCTCGCCCTCGAGCGTGGCGTTCAGCGCCGGGTGCTCGCGCAGCGCGGCGATCGTCGCCCGGGCCACGAACGACAGCGCCGTCAAGCCGAGGCGAATCCGGGCCTCCTCGACCCGGCTCATGTCGACCTCGATCCAGCTCGTGCAGTGGGCCGCGGTCTCGAGCGAGCGCTTCATGTGCTCGCCGATTTGGCGGCGCATCCGGGAGAGACCGCCGGGAGCGACCGCGGGCGCCGGCGCGGCGGCCGCCGGTACGGGGTCCGGCCGGTACGGGCTCTCGATGTGCATCGGCGGCTCGGGCGCGGACTCGATGAACGCCAGCACGTCCTGCTTGCGCACGCGGCCGCCACGGCCGGTGCCCTCCACAGCGCTCAGATCGATGTCGTGCTCGGCCGCGATCCGCTGGACCACGGGGGAGTACCGCCGACGATCGCTCGCCGTCCGGTGGCCGTTCCCCGTCGATGCACCGGAAGGAGGTGCGCCATTCGTGGGGCCGGGAGGTGGCGCGGGGGCGCCCCGGTCGGCCGGTGGCGCGGGGGCGTCCGGGTCGGCCGGTGGCGCGGGGACGCCCAGGTCGCCCGTGGCAATCCGCGCCAGCACCGTCCCGACCTCGACCGTCTCCTCGACCGCCACCAGGATCTCGGCGACGACGCCGCTGACCGGCGCCGGCACCTCGGTGTCGATCTTGTCGGTCGAGATCTCGCAGATCGTGGCGTCGGCCGCGATCCGGTCGCCCGGCTCGACGCGCCAGGCGACGATCGTGCCCTCGGCCACGGAGACGCCCATCTGGGGCATCGTCACGTCGACCAGGGTGTCAGTACGCGAGGAGCTCACGACATGCCTCCTTCACGCGATCGACACCGGGGAGCACCGCCTTTTCGAGCGGCGGTGAGAACGGGATCGGGACGTCGGGCGTCGACACCCGCACGACGGGGCCGTCGAGGTCCTCGAAGCCCTTCTCGGCGATCAGCGCGGCGACCTGGGCGCCGGCGGCGCAGGTCGAGTTCGCCTCGTCGACGATCACGACCTTCGAGCACCGCGTCACCGAGTCCAAGATTGCATCCGAATCCAGCGGCACCAAGGACCTCAGGTCCAAAACCTCCACCGCGGCGCCGTCCAGGTCCTCCGTCGCCTCCAGTGCCACCTGAACCATCGCGCCGTAGGTGATCACGACGAGATCCGATCCCGCACGCGCGACACGAGCCGTGAACGGGGTCTCGAACACGCCGTCGGGAACCTCGCCTCGCACCCGGCGGTACAGGTGCTTGTGCTCCATGTAGCAGACCGGGTTGGGATCGCGGATCGCGGCGTGCAAGAGCCCCTTCGCATCCGAAGCCGTCGACGGCGCCACCACCTTGATCCCGGGCGAGTGCATGAACCACGCCTCGGGGTTCTGGGAATGGAATGGGCCGCCCGAGAAGCCGCCGCCCGACGGCAGCCGGACCACGATCGGCACCGCGAGTCCCTGGCGGTAGTGCATCTTGCCCGCGACGTTCACGAGCTGGTCGAAGCCGCACGAGATGAAGTCCGCGAACTGCATCTCGCACACCGGCCGCATCCCGACCACGGCCGCGCCGATCGCGGTGCCGATGATCCCGGCCTCGGCCAGCGGGGTGTCCATCACGCGGTCCGTCCCGAACTCCTCGACGAAGCCGTCGGTGACCTTGAACGCGCCACCGAACACGCCGATGTCCTCGCCCATCAGGAGCACGCGGTCGTCGGCTCGCAGCTCGTCGCGCAGCGCGGAGGAGATCGCCTGGAGATAGGTCATCGTGCTCATGAGCGGAACCCGCTCCAGCGCGCGACGCCATCTCCGAGCGGCTCCGCCTCGCCGGAACAAAAGACGCCCTCCAAAACAGAGCCCGGATCGGGCATCGGCGTGGCCAGGGCCTCCTCGGTGGCGGCGTCGATCTCCTCCGCCACCGACGCGCGGACCGCCTCGACGTCGACGCCAGCCGAGCGCAGCCGCCCCTCCTGGCGGTCGATCGGGTCGCGCTTACGCCACTCCTCGACCTGCTCCTTGGGCACGTACTTCATGTCGTCGTGGGCGGCGTGGCCGTGCATCCGCATCGTCACCGCCTCGATCAGCGTCGGACCGTGACCGCCAACAGCACGCTCGCGCGCCTCCCGTGAAGCCTCGAACATCGCCTCGGCGTCGTTGCCGTCGACCGTCACGCCGACGAACCCGTAGGCGGCGGCACGCTCGACCGGGTCGACCGCGAACTGCTTGTCGAGCGGGGTCGAGTACGCGTACTGGTTGTTCTCCAGCACGAACACCACCGGTAGCTTCTGTACTCCGGCCCAGTTCATGGCCTCGTGGAAATCCCCGCGCGAGGTCGAGCCGTCGCCGAACCAGGTCATCGCGCAGCGCTTCTCGCCGCGCAGCTTGAACGCCATCGCCATCCCGGTGGCGACGAGCATCATGTCGGGGAGCATCGAGACCATCCCGACGCAGCCGAGGGTGCGGTCGCCGAAGTGGACGTTGCCGTCGCGCCCCTGGGTCACGCCGGCCGCGCGGCCGAGGTACTGGGCCAGGATCCGGGTGGGGGTGACGCCGCGAATGATGTGGGCCGCGAGGTCGCGGTGCAGGATGCACAGGCGGTCCTCGGGCGCCATCGCGAAGGCCGCGCCGGCGGACACGGCCTCCTGCCCGAAGCCGTCGTAGAAGGAGCCAGGGACCTTGCCCTGGCGATACAGGGTCATGGCCCGCTCCTCGAGCCCCCGCATCAGCAGCATCGCGCGGAGCAGCCACACGCGATCTTCCTGAGTCAAATGCTCGGTCGTGCCGGCGGTTCCGGGTACGGCCGGCTCAGCCATATGGGTCGCCATCGGTTGCGATTCCCTTTCGTCCGTGGGCCGGAAGGGATCTCCTCCCGGCCCCACTTTGCAAAGCCTTTCCGGGATCTCCGGTCTAGCTCCGTCAGGGCACGCGCGAGCTTACTCCTCGCTGCGGGCGGGCGAAACGGCAGCTCGATTGCGGACGCGGCTCCCGTGGTTAACCTTGACCGATGGACGGTGCGACGCTCACGCGGCTTCGCTGGCGACGGCGTGGCGCGTGGATGTGGCCGATGTTCGTCGGCGTCACGATCGCAGACGCCGCGATCGGGCATGCGCTCCCGCCGGCCGGCGAGTCGCAGTCGTTCATGGGCGCGCTCCTGGTCGCGTGCGTGCTGAACCTGATCGCCGTCGTGCTGCTGACCCGGCCGCTGAGCATGGCGATCCGCCACTACCGTCCGGACCTGCCGACGATCGTCGCCCGTGACTACGCCGGCCGCGCCGTGGTCCTGGTGATCGCGGTCGGGATCCTGGCTGCTGGCCTCGCGCACCGGGCGACGATCAAGCAGCACCAGCGCGCGATGCGCGACGCCACCGCCCGTGCACAGGCCTGGATCGGCGACCACGCGCCGGCCGAGTTCCGTCGCAACGCCTTGGAACTGGACGTGTACGCGATCGAGCCGGGCCACGTCTTCCGCATCTGCGTCCCGAGCACGGCGCGGCACTACTGCGTGGTCGTCAAGACCGACCAGCCGTTTCAGCGGAGCGTGAGCTTCGCGGGGTACGAGTCGAACGCGGTGTTCGCCCAAGGGGCCTGGTGACCACCGTCCCGCTCACGGCGCGGGTGCCGGCCAGCCCGGCCGCAAAGCGGTGTGCGCTCGTCGCGAGCATCCTCGGATCGGGCGTCGTGTTCCTCGACGGCACGATCGTCAACGTCGCGCTGCCCGCGATCAGAAGCAGCCTCCACGGTGACCTCGCCTCCCAGCAGTGGGTCGTCGAGGCCTACTTGCTGACCCTCGGCTCGCTGCTGCTGATCGGCGGCTCGCTCGGCGATCTGTACGGGCGTCGGCGCGTGTTCTCGATCGGGCTGGTCGGGTTCGGTATCTGCTCACTGCTGTGCGCCGTGGCGCCGAGCAGCGAGTTTCTGATCTTCGCCCGCGGCCTCCAGGGTGTCGCCGGCGCCCTGCTCGTCCCCAGCACACTCGCCCTGATCGTCGACACGTTCCCCCAGGAGGAGCGGGCGGCGGCGATCGGGACGTGGACCGCGTGGACCGGAGTGGCCACCGTGATCGGACCGCTCGGGGGCGGTGCGCTCGTCCAGGCGGCGTCGTGGCGATGGATCTTCGTGATCAACATCGTGCCCGTGGCGATCACGCTGCTCCTGCTCCAGCGCCTGCCGGCCGACCACCGCACACCCGGCCATGTCGATGTCATCGGCGGGATCCTGTGTGCGCTCGGACTCGGCGGTCCGGTGTTCGCGCTGATCGAGCAGCCGACCTACGGCTGGGGCGACCCCCGGGTGCTGATCCCGCTCGTGGGCGGGCTCGCGCTGCTGGTGGCGTTCGTGGTCTGGGAGCGTTATGACCGCCAGCCGATGCTGCCGCTCGCGCTGTTCCGGATCCGGAACTTCAGCATTGGGAACCTGGTCACGCTGTTGCTCTATTCCGGGCTCGGCGTCGCCACGTTCTTCCTCATTCTGTTCATCCAGCAGGTCGGCGGATATACGCCGATCGAGGCCGGCGTCTCGCTGCTGCCGATCACGATCATCATGTTCCTGTTCTCACGGCGGTTCGGTGCTCTGGCGGACCGGATCGGACCACACCTGTTCATGACCGTGGGCCCGATCGTCGCCGGCTGCGGCCTGCTGCTGATCTCACGAACGAGCGCCGACGCGAACTACCTGACCGAGATCTTCCCTGGCGTCGTCGTGTTCGGACTCGGCCTGTCGGCGACGGTGGCGCCGCTCACGGCCACCGTGCTGAGCTCGGTCGAGGAGGGTCACTCCGGGCTGGCCAGTGGGGTCAACAACGCGGTCTCGCGGGTTGCCGGTCTGCTCGCGATCGCGGCGCTCGGCGCGGTGGTGGCGAGCGCCTTTCAGGCCCGGCTCGACCGGGACATCGACCCCGGGCAACTCAGTTCTCAGGGTCAGGCCGTCGTCCAGCAGGCACGGACCCGACCTCTGGTCGTGACCGTCCAGGGTGGGTCGCCGAGCGATCGGGCGAAGATCCATCCCGCGCTGGTCGACGCCTCGGTCCACGCGTTCCGGATCGGGATGGAGGTGGGGGCGGGGCTCGCGGTGATCGGCGGCCTGATCGCCCTGGTTGGCATCGAGAACCCGCGTCGGCGGGTCAGGTGCGCCGACTGCCAGCCGCCGGCGGTCAGCGCCACGGGCGCCAATCTCAATGGCCAGGAGACGATCGACGTCACAGCGCCGCCCGCGACGGGTCCCGCGCCTGCCCTCAGCGGGCGCGGCTGAGCACGACGACCGGGAACTGACGCGAGGTCCGAGTCTCGTACACGGTGAATCCCGGGTAGAAGTCGACCGCTCGGCGGTACAGCTCCTCGCGCTCGTCGCCCTCGGCGGTCCGGGCGATGTACTCGCCGGTGCGCCCCCGGGGCGCGTACACCTTCACGCGCGGGTTGGCCGTCAGGTTGCGGTACCAGGCCGGATGTTGTGTGCGGCCGGTGGCGGACGCGATCATCACGAGGTCATCGCCGTGCTCCATGTACAGCAGCGGGGTGCGCCGCCGCTTCCCGGACTTGGCTCCGGTGACCTCGAGGCACAGCACGGGCTGGCCGAGTGCGAGGCTGATCCGTCCGTTCGTCGCCGGGAGCAGTCGCTTGTCGACCGGGTTGGCGACGTGCAGGAAGAACCAGCTCGCCGGGGCGGAGGCCGCGAGCTTGGAGACCCGTCGGTTGAGTCGGCGTGTTGAGGTGCTCACGGGCGGCAACCTATCCCAAAGGGGTACCCTCGCGAACATCCGACAGGGGAGATCGCAGATGGCAGAGGTGACGAAGGTCCGTACCAGAAAGAGCCCGAACGGCAATGCGTCCGGGAGTCCGGTGGCCGCGCGCGTTGACGAGCTATGCGCCCAGGCGCAGACCGACCCGGCTGGAGCCCGGGACGTAGCCTGGGACTGGATTGCCGAGCTCGGCCGCCGTGCGCGCGGCGATCGCGCCGGCGCGCTCGACGAGCTCCAACAGCTGTTCGAATCCGGCCAACCCGCCACCGGCATCGACGGCCAGACGGAGGGGATCCTGGTCACGTGGACGATGAATCCCGCGGCCGACAAGGCGATCGGGACGATCACGAACGCCTGGATGCCGTGGCTCGGCAAGAAGTTCTATGCCGAGAAGGACCGCGGCGAGAACACGCTGACGGGCAGCGCGCGCTGGCCGGCGAAGCTGCTGTGGCCGCTCTACCGGATGAGCGACTCGCCGCTGGGACGGACCGCGTTCGGCTTCGAGACCTATGTCGAGGCCGGCAAGCTCGACCCCGGAGTCGAAGTCCTGGTCATCGATTACGCGCGCGTGAACGACAACCCGCGGCTGCTCATCCGCCAGATCCGCGACGAGCTCGTGCAGGTCGTCCCGGGCGCGAACCTCGGGAAGATGCTGGTCGCCGTCCCAGGCCGGAGCGAGCTGCTGGCGGCGTGCTACTTCGCGCTGCGCTCGGACCTGTGAACCAAGCGAGCAGCCGATAGGCTGCGGCCGATGGCGTACGTTGCACTGATAACCGGCGCGTCGGCCGGGATCGGCGAGGCCACCGCGCGCCACCTGGCGGCCGAGCCGGACACCGAGCTGGTGCTCGTCGCCCGCCGCGAGGAGAAGCTGCAGGCGCTCGCCGAGGAGCTCGGTCCCGCGCGGACGACGGTCGTGGCCGTCGACCTGACGCGCAAGGACGCACCGGCCAGGGTCCTGCGCAAGGTCGAGCGCGAGCGCGGCCGCCTCGACCTGCTCGTGAACAACGCCGGCGCCGCGTGGCGGGGGACGTTCGCCGACACTGGGTGGGAGAACATCGAGCGCCACCTGAAGCTCGACTTCGAGGCGCCGGTCCGCCTGACCGAAGCGCTCCTGCCGCTGCTGAGGCAGTCCGCGGCCAACCGACCAGCATCACCGGAGCGAAAGGTGGCGATCGTCAATGTGGCGAGCACCGCAGGCCGCGTCGCGCGCCCCCGCTCCGGCGCCTACTCGGCGGCCAAGTTCGCCCTGATCGGCTGGAGTGACGCGCTCTACGCCGAGGAGCTCGAGCACGGCGTTCACGTCGGCCTGGTCCTCCCGGGATTCGTCAAGACGGAGGGCTTCCCCGCCACCGAACTGCTGGCCAAGCCGCACACGCGGCTGATCGTCTCCACGCCGGACAAGGTGGCGGAGGCGATCGTGGAGGCCGGCCCGGGTGGCAAGGCGGAACGCTACGTGCCCCGGTACTACTGGCTGGCGGCGGCGTCGCGGATCCTGCTCCCCGGCGTGGTGCGGCGCGCGGTCGCCGGCGGCGCCTTCACGACGGCCACCGCCACTCGCGACTAGCGCACCCGCGGAGCGGGCAAACAGTACGCTGAAGCTACACCTCCGTAACTACGTAACCAGGAGCAGTCCCAGATGAACTCCAATGGCCGCCGTGTGGCCGTGCTCGGCGGCGTCCGGATCCCGTTCGCCCGTCAGAACGGACCCTACGCCCAAGCCTCCAACCAGGACATGCTGACCGTGACGCTCGACGCCCTGGTGGACAAGTTCTCGTTGCAGGGCCAGACGATCGGTGAGGTCGCCGCAGGCGCGGTGCTCAAGCACAGCCGTGACTTCAATCTGACGCGAGAGAGCGTGCTCGGCTCGAAGCTGGCGCCCGAGACGCCGGCCTACGACGTCCAGCAGGCGTGCGGCACCGGGCTCGAGGCGACGATCCTGACCGCAAACAAGATCGCGCTCGGCCAAGCCGAGTCCGCGATCGCCGGGGGCGTCGACACGACCTCCGACGCGCCGATCGCGATCAACGAGGACCTGCGCGAGGTGCTGCTCGAGATCAATCGGACGAAGTCGAACACGGGCCGGCTCAAGGCGCTGGCCAAGCTCCGCCCGGGGCAGATCGTCCCCGAGATCCCCCGCAATTCAGAGCCGCGCACGGGCCTGTCGATGGGGGAGCACGCCGCGATCATGGCCCAGGAGTGGGGCGTCACCCGCGAGGAGCAGGACGAGCTCGCCGTGACCAGCCATCGCAACCTGGCGGCCGCATACGACACAGGGTTCCTCGACGACCTGGTGATGCCGTTCCTGGGCCAGGAGCGCGACCAGAACCTGCGCCCCGACGCCAGCATGGAGAAGCTGGCCAAGCTCAAGCCTGTGTTCGGTGGCGCCGATGGGACGATGACCGCCGGCAACTCGACCCCGCTCTCAGACGGCGCCTCGGCGGTGCTGCTCGCCAGCGAGCAGTGGGCTGCCGACAAGGGCATCCCGGTCCAGGCCCACATCGTCGATGCCCAGACCGCGGGCGTCGATCACGTGCACAAGCGCGAGGGGCTGCTGATGGCGCCGGCGTACGCCGTGCCGCGGCTACTCGAGCGCAACGGCCTCACGCTTCAGGACTTCGACTACTACGAGATCCACGAGGCGTTCGCCGCGCAGGTGATGTGCACGCTCAAGGCGTGGAATGACCCGGTGTTCTGCAAGGAGCGCCTGGGCCTGGATGAGCCGCTCGGCGAAATTGACCGCGAGAAGCTGAACACGCACGGCGGCTCGCTCGCG
>DASXOS010000026.1:0-5544 GCA_036494115.1 Solirubrobacteraceae bacterium
GTCGGCGAGGTTCGTGCATCCGGGACAGGCGCCGACGGTGTAGTCGGGCCCGTACATGATGTTGTAGGCCAGCAGCTGTGAGCGGCCGTCGAACAGCTCGGCGAGAGTCTTCTCGCTGTCCTGGGTGGAGAACACGAACTCCTTCTCCACCGGGACCCAGGGCAGTTCGCGTCGCTTCCGCCTGATCGCCTGGTTGCGCTCGGCCTGCTCGGCTTCGAGCTTTGCCAACTCGTCGCTCGCGGCGAGCCATTCCTCGCGGGTTCCTATCTTGTGCTCAGCCATGGATCTACCTCCTCGTAGGCACCGACACACCTAAGAGACCGGATGCCCGGGCGTAATTCATCGCCACTGGGCGAACGGCACCCGGGATGCCGGCTACCGCCTTCGCTCGCTAGGTGAGGTGCCGCCGCGCGTGCACTACGCCTTTACCTTCACGCGCCCCGAGCCTCCGGCATAGCCTGGCGCCGTCGCCTTCTCCTTGTACGAGCCCGACCGAAGCGACAAAGTCACGCGTCCGTTCGCTCCGGTCTTCAGCTTCTTCGAGCCGACCTTCACCGAGGCGCCGCTGACCGGATCCCCCGCGTCTGTGACCGTGATCGTCACCTTGCGCTTGCCGCGCTTGCTCTTGCCAACCGACCTCCTGATCGACAGCTTGGGAAAGACGTGCGTCTGCCAGTAGCCGCGGTCGGAGGCACCGATCTGGAAGAGGGCGAAGAAGTCGAGCGGGCCCGTCGAGCCCTCGCCGTTCTCGTTGCCCAGGCCGGCGACGTCGCCGGAGGCAAGCTTCAGATGCTGAACCTTCTCGAACCTGGTCACCGCGGCGTTCGAGCGCGTGACGTAGAGGCCGTCGTTCGTATCGCCCCACGCCACCCAGAGGCGACCACCGGGCGCCGCGAAGACCTTCGCGAAGCTGAACAGACCGCGCGCGAGGGTGCGAGTGCCGCCGCCCACCCGGGTGAGCTTGATGGTCTTGCCATTGGTCCAGGCGACGTACACGCCGCCCGTTCCGATCCGTCCCGCCAGGCCCGAGGCCTGCGCGTTTGCGGTTCCGGGGAGGATCTGGCTCCCGCCCGCGCTCGGCAGCACCTGCTGCACGAACGCTCCGCCGGAACCCGCGACCGTCGATCCTGACAAGACCACCGCGCCGCTGCCGTGGTCGGTGGCTAGCAATGACGACCCCAGGTCGCTGCCAAAGGCGCTGTTCGGCGTGTTCGGATCGAGGCCCACGTGCACGGTGCCGACGCCCGTGCCGCTCCAGGCGGTCACCGGCTGGCCGTCGTTCATCAGGGTCGCGCCGAGGGTGCCCGAGTCGTAGGCGATCGTGCCGCCCCAGACGCGTCCCGCATCGAGCGTCCACGGCGATCCGCTCGCCGGTGCGGTGAAGCTGTTCACGCCCGTCTGTGCTGTCGGCAGGTTCGGCACATGCCCGCCCGTGACGAAGAGACGCAGCGTCTGGTCGGGCATCATCAGCCCGGCGATACCGCCGTTGCCGTCCCACCCGCTGGCGACCGTGGAGGTGCCCGCCGGACGGCCCCGGGCCGAGATCCTCGTGTCGGAGATCGTGGACGGGGTCGTGCCCTTGATCCAGACCGCGTGCAGCACGCCGTCGCTGCCGCGCACGAGGCCGATCTCGTTGCCGGCGCCGGTGGGACCGTCGATCCGGTTCCACTTCACCTTCACGGCCTTGGCAGCCGACGCCGCGCCCGCGCTCGCGAGCGCGATCGCCAGGGCCAACGCCAAGGCTCCGAGGACAAGATGCGAACGACGGCTCATGTGGATCTCCTTTGGCTGGGGCTGTCAGCGAGCGGCCACGGCGAGTGCGCGGCCGTAAGGATGCGCTCGTACGGGATCGCCGCCTGCTCGGTCACGCGGCGCACTGCCTCCGCGTCGCCCTCGAACAGGCACAGGACGACCTCGTCCTCGCGCATGAGGAGCGAGCCGAGGTAGCGCACCGGCTCCCCGGCCGCTTGGGCGCGGACGCGGTCGTCCAGCGCCCGCAGATCGCTCTCGCGGACGCCGGGCCAGAAGCACTCGATCACATACTCGGCCGGGGCCATTCGCCACAACGTAGGCGGCCAGGGTGGGCGCGCGAAAGCGGGAAAACCCTATTCGTCCGGCGGCTCGGAAAGGACCCGCGCGAGTGCCGTTCGCGACCGCACGCCGAGCTTGCGATACACACGCGTGAGGTTCGCCTCGACGGTCTTGACCGTGACGAACGCGCGCTCGGCCACCTCGCGGTTCGTGAGTCCTGTGGCGGCCAGCTCGGCGAGCCTGCGCTCTGTGGCGGTGAGCCCGTCGGAGTCGGCGATCCTGCCGCCTACGCGCGCCAGCTCCGCCCTCGCCTTGTCGGCCCAGAGCGGTGCGCCCATGTCCTCCAGGAGCTCGAGCGCCGCCGCCAGCGCAGCTCTCGCCTGCGCCCGCTGCTTTCCGCGGCGGCGCAGCTGACCGAGCACCAGCAGCGTGCGCGCGCGCTCGAACGGCAGGTCGATCCGGTCGAGCTGGGCCAACGCCTCCTCGATCGATGCGACGGCGGCGGCGAGGTCGCCGCGTGCGGCGGCGATCAGCCCGCGGCTTCGCGCCGCCACCGCCAGCGCCCAGGGCCGGTCCAGCTCCCGGCCGCGCTGCTCGATCGGCTCCACGAGTTGCTCCGCCCGCTCCAGCTCGCCGAGCGACACCAGCGCCTCGATCTCGTCTGGCAGGAAGATCCCGAGAACGGGATCGCCGAGACCCATCGCCGTCACTATGTCGGCAAGCGGACCCAGCGCCGCGTGCGCCGCAGCCGGATCGCCGAGCGACAGCTCCAGGAAGCCGAGCGCCCACAGCGGCCAGATCGTCCCGGGAATCCATTCGAGGCGGTCGAACGCCTGGAGTGCCTCCCGCGCCTCGGCACGCGCCTCCTCCACCTCGCCCACATGTGCGCGGGCCAGTGCGCTGGCGCTGAGCGCGATCGCCGAGGCCATCAGGTCGTCGAGCAGCGTGGCCATCTGGCGCGACTCGTCCCCATACCGCTTGGCGGCCGCGAAGTCGCCCCGCCACACACAAGCCCACACGAGGTAGATCGCCACGATCGGCACCCCGCTCTCCTGCCCCAGCTCCGTCATCCGGGTGCGGAGCCCGTCCAGCACCTCGATCGCGCGATCGCATCTCGCCGTCCACAGGAGCAGCAGTCCCTCGACGAGAGAGGGCTGGGTGAACAGCGGGCGGGCGCGATGCGGATCCTCGCACGCAAGCGCCGTGGCCATTCGCTCCTCCGAGAACCCCCTGCCGCTCAGGAACTCCGCCATCGTGAGCACCGACAGGGCATCGGCGAGCAGGGCGTCCGAGCCGGCGCGCTCGGCCCCCTCCACCGCGGCGCTGGCGTGGGGCACGGCGCCAGGGAAGTCGCCCATGCTCGCGCAGCAGAAGGCCAGGTCGAGCTGGATCTCGGCCCGCAGGTGCTCGTCGTCGCCGGCCGCCTCGAGTGCCTGGGTGGCGAACTCGGCCATGCGCGGGAAGCTGCTGCGGCGGCTGTGGATCTGCCCGAGCACCTCCAGCGCCTCCGCGCGCAGAGTCCCCGACGGCGCCTCGTCTACGGCAGTCTCGAGAAGCGACTGTGCGCGGCCGAGATCACCGGCGTCGAAGTGCAGGCGCGACGCCGCAACCAGCCGCTCCACCCGGCGGCGGTCTGCGGCGGCCGGGGTCAGTCGCAGAGCCAGCTCCATCAGCTCGGCGGCCGCATCCGACGCGCCGCGGGCGCCCGCCAGCTTGGCCGCCGCGTCGAGCTCGGCGGCGATCCCCTCGTCCGGGCGCGCGGATCCGAGCGCCAGGTGACGGGCGCGCTCCTCCTGTCCGGGCACCAGCGCGGCGAGCTTGCGATGGAGGCTCCGGCGCGCGGCGTCGTTCGCCCGGCCGTAGACCACCGAGGCGAAGATCGGGTGCGCGAACTGGATCCTGCCGGCGTCGATGCGCACCATGCCCGCCTCCTCAGCCGGCGCGAGGAGCTCGGAGTCGATCAGTTCAACCGTGGGCTGGGCGAGCGCCGCCGCGGCGAGCAGCGAGCGGCGCGTACGCGCGGGGAGGCGGTCGATGCGCGCCTCGACGAGCGCGGTGACGCCCGCCGAGATCGGGACCCGCCCGTCCACCGGCGGCCGGCGCTCCAGCTCGCGGGCGATCTCGAGCGCGTAGAACGGGTTGCCCCCGCTCACCCGGGCGATCTGCACGAGCAGCGGCCGCGGGAAGGTGCGGCCGACGTGCAGCTTGATGAGCTCGTGCAGCGCCGCGACCGTCACGGGCCCGACCTCGATCTCGGTTTGCGCCAACGGCGCGAGGCTGGTGGATCCGCCCGATCTCAGCGTGAAGAGGAACCGCGAGCGCTCCGTCCTCAGGCGCCTGAGTACGAAGCTGAGCACGCGCTCGCTGGGCGAATCGAGCCATTGGACATCGTCGACAGCGACGAGGAGCGGATGCTCGCGCGACACGTTCCTCACCAGCGAGAGCACGGCCGCGCACACCGCCAGCTCGTCGATCCCCTCGGCCGGCGCGGGCACCTCGAGCAACGCAGCGGCGAGGGCCTCGCGCTGAGGGTCCGGGAGCGGCGCCAGCGCGCGATCGCCCAGCGGCGCCACAAGGTCGCCCAGCGCGGCGAACGACAGTCCCGCCTCGGCCTCCACCGGGCGGGCGGTGAGCACCGTCGCGCCCGCCTCGCGCGCTCGCGACACACCTGCCTCCCAGATCGTCGTCTTGCCGATCCCGGGCTCGCCGCGCAGCATCGCGGCGGCGAAGCCGCCGTCGAGCCCCGCGAGGAAGCCATCGAGCAGCGCGAGCTCGCCGTCCCGGCCGACGACCTTGGTGCTTGAGTCCAACGCCCTGATCGTACGTCAGCCCTCCGGGCGCTGGGACCCATCACCCATGGGAATCGCCGCCGCCGTGGCTAAGGCTGGCACGGCCGCCGCCAGACAGATCTCAGAGCTGGGCGCCTAAGCGCCCGCAAGCGCGAGGACGAGCGCGTGAATCGGACCAGAACCGGCTTCGCGCAAGAGCGCCCCAAGCGTTGTGAGGGTCCAACCGGAGTACCAGAGGTCGTCGACCAGCAGTCCCGGCCCAGGCGGGGGCACCCCAACCACCTCGAACTCCCCCCGGACGTTCGCGGCCTGCTGCGCAGAGTTCCGCATCTCCCTCTGCGGGGGTCCGTCTCCAACCCGGTTGAGCAGTCCGCAGAACGGGAGGGAGACGGCGGCGGCCAGTCGACGGGCGAAGTCGGGAACGAGGTCGGGCTGCCGGCGTGAGGGCACGGCGGCGATCCACCGAGGAGCCGGCTCCGGCCGCCATCCCGACAGGAGCTCGACACAGGCGTCGACGAGCGCGTCGTCGAACCGCCCGGACTCGAACCTGCCCTCGCGGATGAGCGGGTCCCAGCCGCCGTCTCCGGCTCGCGCGAGCGCTCGGCCGTCTGACAGCCGCAACTGGTCGGGAATCTTGCGTGCGCCACCGTCGAGCGTTGCGGGCCACTGCTTGCGCAGGGTGAGCCCAAGTGGACGGCGGCGTAGGTGCTCCTGGGCCGGTATG
>DASXOS010000027.1:0-8022 GCA_036494115.1 Solirubrobacteraceae bacterium
CGGTCGGACATGGGCTGGGTCGAAGCCGGATCGCGCTGACCGCGAGGCGCATGTACCCGTTTGGTACCCGCAGCCCTGTCCAAGAAGTTCGGCCGCTCTTCCAAGCGGAGCGGAAAGTCCCGTATTCGTTGAGGATCCGGAAGATGGAGCTAGCCGGACTCGAACCGGCGACCTCCTGGGTGCGATCCAGGCGCTCTCCCAACTGAGCTATAGCCCCGTGCGGCGGCGAGGTGCCGCGCGGTCCAGCGGAGTTTAGCCCCGGTCGCCGGTGGCGGCGGGACCCCCGAAGAGGCCGCGCGAACCTGCACGCTGTCGACCAAGACCCCTGCGGGCTCTCGATCCGAAGCGAATCGGCCGATAGCCTGACCGGCGGCAGGGATTTGCATGAGCTTTCGCACGCGCCTCACCAGCTTCTTTCTCCTGATCGTGGTGGTGCCGATGATCGGCGTCGGCCTGCTGGTGTTCAACCTGATCAACCAGAGCCGGGACGGCAAGGCTGACGCGCGCGCGAACGGACTGGCCAGCGCCGCGGCCAGCGTGTACGAGAGCCAGAGCGCCGCAGGCAAGACGGACGCCGCCGCGATCGCGCGGCAGGTGTCCTCGCTCCGCGGCCAGAAATTAGACCAACGCGTCGCCAAGCTCGCGGCGCAGGCCGGCCTCGCGCGCGTAACTATGGCGAGGGGAACTAAACCCGAGCTCGATCGCGGCTCGCACAGTGCCATCGCCCCGGGCAGCGCGACCATCAGCGGCGGCGCCGGCGGCACCGTCACGATCACCGCCTCCGAAGTCACGGCGGCCCAGTACGCCCATGAGCTCGACGCGCCCGACGTCGGCGTGGTCGTGCGCCAGGGCGCCACGCCGGTCGGCTCGAGCTTCACCGCCCCGCCTCAGCAGGCGCTTCCACGGAGCGGAGCGGCCAAGGTCAACGGCGCGAACTATCGCGCCGTCACGCAGCAATTCCGCGGATTCGGCAGCCAGCCGGTCAACGTCACCGTTCTCTCGGCCGACCGGGCAACGGCGAGCTCGGTCAGCACCAGCCGCACCCTCGCGATCGCGTTCATCGCCGGCTTCCTGCTGCTGGCGTGTGCGTTCGCGGTGCTCGCGTCGAAAGCCCTCCAGTCCCAGCTCGCTCGGTTCCTGCACGCCGCGCAGCGGATCGGCACAGGCGATTTCAAGATTCGGGTGCCGACGGAGGGCCACGATGAGTTCGCCGCGCTCGGCAACGAGTTCAACCAGATGGCCGATGAGCTGGCGCGGCGGATCGACGAGCTCGCGGGCGAGCGCGCCCGTCTGCGCGAGTTGATCCACCGGATCGGCCAGACCTTCGCCGCGAACCTCAATCGCGAGGCCCTGTTGCGACTTGCGTTGCAGACCGCCGCCGATGCGGTCGAGGCAACCGGCGGGCGGCTGAGCGCGCGCACCAGCCCGGATGCGCCCCTCAGCGAGGCGGCGCGGGTTGGCTCCCTGGACAACCTCGAGGAGACCGTACTCGAGGCCGAACGCCAGACGCTCAAAGACGGCGGAATGCGCGAGATCGAGACCGACGGGCGGTGCGTGGCGGCGGTCACGCTCGGCGACTTCGAGGACACCGACCGCCCGCACGGGGTGATCACCGTGGCGCGCGAGGGTGCGCGCTTCAGCGCCGACGAGCGCGACCTGCTCACCGCGCTCGCGCTGCAGGCCACAGCGGCGCTCGAGAACGTCGAGCGGCACGACCAGGCCAAGCAGCAGGCGGTGACCGACCCGCTGACGGGGCTCACGAATCACGGCCGGTTCCAGGAGCTTTTGAGCCTCGAGGTGGAGGAGGGGAGACGCTACAACTATCCCGTCGGGCTGGTGATGCTCGACGTCGACAACTTCAAGTCGTTCAACGACACGTACGGCCACCAGCAGGGCGACGTAGTCCTCAAGCGGGTGGCGCGGGTGCTCCGGGACAACTCACGTGAGGTCGACCTCGCCGCGCGCTACGGCGGTGAAGAGATGACTCTGATCTTGCCCCACACCGACCTCGAGGGGTCCTATGCGATCGCCGAGCGCGTCCGCGTTGCCGTCGAGGCGATGCGGGTGCCCAAGCTCAACGGAGAGGGGCAGCTGCAGATCACAGCGTCGCTCGGGGTCGCGGTGTCCACGGATTGGGACAAAGACGTGCTGATCTCCGACGCCGATGCCGCGCTTTACCAGGCAAAACGAGACGGCAAGAATCGGACCAGCCGGGCCCCAACCCGTCCGAAGGACGTGGTGGGTGCCGAGGAGGCGAGTACGCTGTAGCCCATGGGTTTATTGGATGACGCAATACGTGAGCACCTAGACCTCCGACGCCGGCACGGTGGCGATCCGGTGGAGATCGAGCGCGCCGAACAGGAGGCGCTCGGGCCGGTTCGCCGGTCTCCTGAGGAGGTCGAGCAGCCGCCCCTCGCTCCTCACGCAGAGGGCCACGAATACGTCGACTACGAGACCGACGAGCACGCCGCCTCGGAGGACGAGTTCACGTCCGAAGAGCCCCGTGCCGGGCAGCCCTTCGACCACGCCGAGGCCCTCGACCACGCGGGAGCCGTCGACCACCCCGAGGATGAGCCCCTCGACCACCCGGAGGAGCGCGGCGGCTTCGACCACGTCGGCCAGGAGACGGCCGAGTACGACGTCGAGCGCCAGCACGCGGGCGAGCGGGACGAGGACGTGCTCGAGGAAACGCCCGAGTTCTTGCAGGACACCCCGGAGCACGACCGCCTGTGGTTCGAGCAGCGGCCGCCTCGGGACTTCGACTTCGACGAGTGATCTGCGGCCCGCCGCGCTAGCTGCAGCTAGGCCGCCGGCGCGCACATGTCGACCTCGAGCGCGGCATGCCGGACGCCGTTACGGCGCATCTCGACGTCATGTGCGAGAAGAACTCGGCGCGCGATGTGCTTCCGTTGATCGTTCAGGAGCTGGCTCGCGAGCCGTGACGCCGTCGGGCGGCGTCAGCTGGGCCGAGGCGGCTCTGATCTGCTCGGCGTACGTCTGCGCCGCCGACTCCTCCTGGTCGAGCGCGGCCACATAGGAGGCGAACGCTGCGTCCCGATCCTGTGAATCGGCGCGCGCGAAACGCTCGTATACCGTCTGCACGCGGGTGCTGTCCTCGCGCCACTCGCAGTACAGCTCGAGCAGGTGGTCGACCAGCGCGCTATGGAGCTCTGTCTGTGTCATCTCACAACCTCTGACGAATAAGACGCACCGTTGGTGACACTCGTTGGTTAGGAACGTGTTAGACCGCCGAGGTGACGATCGCTACTCCGGCGGTGGCGAGGTACGGCGCCAGCTGCGCAACGTCGACAAGGTCTTCGGGCGCAAACGCCCCGGCGGCGAGCTGGCCCCGAGCCCGCGCGTCCTGGAGCGCCTGCGCGAGCGCCAGCGTGGCGTGGGCCGCGCCGCGGTAGTCGCCCGCGCAGCGGATCGACCGTGCGGCTAGCCGCCGGCCGCGGCGCTTGACCGCGATCCAGTGCGCCACCGGCTCCTTGCTCGTGCCGTTGTCGCGACGGACGGGGAGCGGTGGTGACAGCGCGGTGATCGTGCCCCGGCGGTTGCGCGCCAGGAGCGCCTCCTGCGCCGGCGACTCGTGAAAGCATGCATAGAGCCCGACCTTCTTGCCGTCGGCGAACGTCCCGAGCCAGCCGCGCTCGCCTTCGGCAAAGCCGATGCACTCCCGCGCGCCGAACGGCGACTCGAGCGGCACCACAGTCGTCTCGTGCCAGGGCGACGCCGTGAGGTGGCGATGCACGAACTGGAGGCCGGCTGGTCCGGCCGTGGCCGCGGCCGAGAACGTGAAAACGATCTCGAGTTCGTCGGCGTCGCGATGCTCGGCGAGCAGTTGTGCGGCGACCAGGTTGGTCAGGCCCGGTGCGATGCCGGCGCCGGTCACGACCGTCCCCTTGGGTTTGGCGTCCGGTCGTCCGAGGCCGGCGGTGTGCTCCGTCGAGATCGCTGAGCTGTTGAGCACGACGCCGCCGTGCTCGAGTGCGTGTCGCTCGAGGTGCAGGGCCGGGTGGGGGACAGGGTTGACGATCACGTCCACCCCAGCGGCCGCGGGGGCGATCGTGTCCGGGTCGTCGAGGTCGATATGCCGACCCTCGGGCGCGGTGCTGGCGCTGCCAACCGGGGCGGCGCGACTCGCGCGGACGACCTCCCAGCCGGCGTGCTCGAACGCCGTCGCCGTCAGCGCGCCCAGGGCTCCGCCCGTCCCGATCACGAGTACGCGCTCGCCGGTCGTCGCGAACATGTGCATGTGGCGCAGTCAACGCTCCGATTGGCCCTCCGCCCAGAGCCAATGGAGGACTACGATCCAGGACCAATGGACCTGCTCGTGACCTTCGAGTCAGGTGCACCGCTGCACCGCCAGCTAGAGCGACAGCTCCGAGACGCGATCCGCGCCGGACGACTGCGCCCCGGGGTGACCCTTCCGGCAAGCCGGCTCCTGGCCGACGAGCTCGAGGTATCCCGAGGCGTCGTGGTCGAGGCCTACTCGCAGCTGATCGCCGAGGGCTACCTGGTGGCCCGGCGCGGCGCGGGCACCGTCGTCGCCCACGGCGCGGGCGCCGGCGCGCTTCGGGATGTCGAGGGTGTCGAACACGCCGGCGGTCCGGCCCGGATCAGATTCGATCTGCGACCTGGCCAGCCCGACTACGCGTCGTTCCCCCGACAGCGGTACCTGGCCTCTCTGGGCAGGGCGATGCGGACCCTCCCGGATGCCGATCTCACCTACGGCGATCCACGCGGCACACACCAGCTGCGGGTCGCGGTCAGCGACTACGTGGGGCGGGTACGGGCCGCCGTCGCCGAACCCGACGACGTCGTTATCTCGGCCGGTCTGGCGCACGGGCTCACCAACGTGTGGTCGGCGCTCCGGGAACGGGGCGCGCGGCGGATCGGGGTCGAGGATCCCGGGTGGCGCTGGCAGGTGCGGACCGTCGAGCACGCCGGGCTGACCGCGGTTCCGGTGCCCGTCGACGAGCACGGCCTCGTGGTGGAGGCGCTCGAGCGCCTCGACGTCGACGCGGTCACGGTGACGCCCGCCCACCACTTTCCGACCGGCGTCGTGATGAGTCCCGGGCGTCGCGCGGCCCTGCTCGAGTGGGCGCGTCGCCGTGACGCGCTCATCCTCGAGGACGACTACGACGTCGAGTACCGCTACGACCGCGAGCCGGTGGCCTCGCTCCAGGGCATGGATCCCGAGCACGTCGCGTTCTGTGCCACCACGTCGAAGACGCTAGCGCCGGCGCTTCGCCTCGGGTGGATCGTGTTGCCGCGCCGGCTCGTCGCCGACGTTGCGCGACAGTACGCGGTTACCTGGGCCAGTCCGCCTACGCTCGAGCAGGTCGCGATGGCGGAGTTCCTCGCCGCCGGCGAGCTCGACCGTCACATCCGTCGCACCCGCCGTTTGTACCGCGACCGCCGGGACGCTCTGATCGCCGCGCTCGCCGAGCACCTGCCGCAGATCCAGATCGAAGGCGAGGCCGCTGGGTTGCACCTGGTGGGATGGCTGCCGTCCGATGCGGACGAGGTGGCGATCGTCGGGGCTGCCCGGCGCCGCGGCGTCGCGTTGCACGCAATCCATCGGCACTGCACGTGCGTGGCGCCACTGCCACCCGCGCTGATCATCGGCTATGCCCAGCTGCCCGAACCCGCGCTGCGCAGCGCCGTGCGCGAGTTGGCCGCGGTGATGGGCTAAGCCGTCGCCGCCAACGCGGCTTGCCCACCCATGAGGCGGACCGCCGCGGTGGCGTCTCCGTGGTCGCAGGCGCCGGCGAACTCGCGGGCCAGCTGCGCGGCATCGGGTCTGTGCGGCTGGCCGGCGACCGTCGCCTCCTCGAGATGGGTGCGTGCACGACGCCCGACCTGGCGGCAGTTCGTCTCGGTCTTGCCGACGAGTGCGGCGATGCCGGTGTAGGAGTATCCGAATGCCTCGCGGAGCACCCACACCGTCCGCTCGAGGGGCGTCAGCGATTCGACCAGCATCGGCAGGGCCCGTTCGAGCTCGGCGTTGATCTCCGCGCGCTCGACCGGGCCGGGCTCAAGCGACGGGACCGTGCCTCCGAGTGCGGCCGTGGCGACGCTGTGCTCGCGTGTTGCCCGGGCGCAGCGTCGCCGATCGATCGCGACGCGTGCGGTCACCGTGAGCGCGAACGGGGCACGGTCGTGGATCTGAACGCCGGCGCGCTCAGCGGCGTGGACTTTGAGAAGCGCCTCCTGGACGGCGTCCTCGGCGTCCTCGGGACTGCCCAGCACGCGGTAGGCACGCGCCATCATCCGGCGGCGCAGCTCCTGAAACTCTCGCCGCGACGGGCCGTTGTTCGGCCTGAGATGGTCGTGCCTGTCCTGCATGGCGGACACAGTGCCGTGCGCGTGGTCCGCCTTCCAGGGCCAACCCGCACCCTCTTCGTAGGACCAATCCCCGAGCTGACCGCGCTGCGCTACAGGCGTTCGAGGCGGACGGGGAGTCCGTCCGACGGCGTCGGGCCGGTGCCGTAGTGATATGGCGGCTCGTAGCCTGCCGGCACCGTCCAACGAAAGCGCTGCAGCATCTGGTGCATGATCGCCTTGACTTCCATGCCGCCGAAGTGCATCCCGATGCACTTGTGCGCGCCGCCGCCAAACGGCGCCCAGGCGTAACGGTGCGACTTGTCCTCGCGTCGCGGCTCCGCGAATCGCTCAGGGTCGAATGTGTCCGGGTCGTTCCACCACGGTTCCATTCGCTGCATCGAGTGGATCATCGAGACCAGCCGGGTGTTGGCGGGGATGTAGCGACCGAGCAGCTCGGTGTCCTTGACCGTTTCGCGGAATAGGCCACCGACCGGCGCGTTCATCCGCAGCGTCTCCTTCATCACGCAGTCGAGCAGCGGCAGCTTTTCCTGATCGTCGTAATCGATTGTCGCCTTGCCCAGGGCCAGGCACTCCGCGCGGACCCGTTCCTGCCACTCGTGATGCTTACCGAGGAAGTAGGCCATCATCGCGACGGTGATCGTGCTCGTGTCGTGGGCGGCCATCATCGCGAAGATCATGTGATTGACGATGTCGTCGTCGCTGAAGCGATGGCCGTCCTCAGACTCGGCGTGGCAGAGGACACTGAACAGATCGTCTCCACTTCCGGCGCGCTTCGCTGGGAGCTGTGAGCGGAAATACTCCTCGAGCGTTCGCCGGCCGCGCAGGCCTCTTGCCCAAACGCCTCCCGGCATGTTCGCGCGGACGATCGCCTGGCCGCCGTGGACCGCGTCGATGAACGCCTTGCTGATCTCCTGCGCGGTCGCACCCGATGAGATGCCGACGAACACGTCGGTTGCCACGTCGAGGGTCAGCTGCTTGGCCGCGCTGTAGACGAGGAAGCGGGGTTTCGGCTCCCACGCGTCGAGCTCGCTCGTGATCCGGTCATTCATCACGCTCAGGTAGCTGACCAGGCGGGGCCGGGTGAATGCCTGCTGCATGATCCGGCGGTGGTGGAGGTGCTCGTCGAAGTCGAGCAGCATCACGCCGCGCCGGAAGAACGCGCCGATCAGGTAGTCATAGAAGCCGGCGTTGCCGAAGGCCTTGTCGCGGTTCAGGGAGACCTCCTCGAGCGCAGCGGGCCCGACCGCCAGCACCGCCTTGGTGCCGAGCATCCCTGCCCAGCTGATGGGTCCGTATTTGGCGTAGCGAGCGCGCGCGTTGCCAACCATGTTGTGCGCTCCGTCGAACGTGTGGCCGATGAGCGGGAACCCGTAGTCGCCCATCACCGGCTTGAGCCCGGAGTCTTTGGGCGGGAGCGCCAGGGGCTCGATCTTCCACGGGATCGCGTTGGTCACGCGGTCGGCGGTGGCGAGCGCGAACCGGGTCACCGGATCAGGGCCAAGCGCGAACCTCGATGAGTCCGTCCAACGCCCGGGGGGTCGTTTGACGGCGTCGGTGATCGACATGGCGCCGGTCATGATCTCAGGCCAAGCGCCGCGCTGCGCCGCGGAGCGCAAGGTGTTGCGGTTCAACCGGTTGCGCCCGGCATGAACATCAAGCGCGAGCTCG
>DASXOS010000028.1:0-4856 GCA_036494115.1 Solirubrobacteraceae bacterium
GCTCGGCGGGCGCGCCGGCAGGTACGCGGGGCGCAGCTCGCCGGACGCGATCGTCTGCAGCGACTCGTCGCCGGCGGCCTCGAGGATCGCGGTGGCCGGCAGCAAACCGAGCAACGGCACCGAGGCCAGCACCCGGCCGCACTCCTCGGCCACCAGCAGCGCGTCGAACGTGCCCAGGCCGGCCCCGCCGTGCTCCTCGTCGATCAGCAGGCCGGGCCAGCCGGCCTGGACGACGGTCTCCCACAGGTCCGGGAGCGCGCCCGGATCCTCGAGCGCCCCGCGCGCGGCCTCGACCGTCTTGAATCGCGACAGGGCGCCGCGGGCGGCCTCGCGGAGGAACTCCTGCTCGTCTGTGAGTGCGAAGTTCACGCCACCGCCTCCCGCTCCTTGGCCCGCAGCTCGCTGAACGGGATCCCCTTGTCGAGCCGCGGCTCGGGCGGGAGTCCGAGGACGCGTTCGCCGATCGTGTTGCGCAGGATCTGCTCGGTTCCGCCGGCGGACTTCAGGCCGGGCAGGAAGGAGATCAGGTAGCTCCAGTCGCTGTCGGGGTCGAGCGCCTCGGGCCCGACGACATCGGCGCCGAGATCGGTGGCGGCGATCGCCGCGTTGACCATCGTCACCTTGGCGAGACCGGCCTCCGGCCCGGGGATCTGACCGCGGGCAAGGACCGTCAGCGCGCGGTAGCCGTTGAAGCGCACCGCCGCGAGCTCCGAGATGACGTGGCCGAGCCGGGCGCGGACGTCGGGGGCGTTGCGGGCGGCCTCGTCGCCGGCGATCGTCTCCGCCAGCCGCGCCGGCGAGCCGAACGACTCCGAGCCGAAGCCAATCGTCAGGCGCTCGAACATGAGCACCGTGAGCGCCGTGCCCCAGCCGTTGCCGACACCGCCGACGACCGCGTCCTCGTCGAGCACGACATCGTCGAAGAACACCTCGTTGAACTCGGCTTCGCCCGAGATCTGGCGCAGCCCGCGGACCGTCACCCCGCGCGCGTCCATCGGGACGATGAACATGGTGAGGCCCTTGTGCTTGGGCACGTCGGCGTCGGTGCGCGCGAGCAGCAGTCCGAACGATGCGAACTGGGCGTTCGTCGTCCACACCTTCTGACCGTTCAGGGTCCAGGTGCCGTCCTCGTTCTGGCGCGCCCGCGTCTGGACCGCGGCCAGGTCGGAGCCGGCCGCCGGCTCGGAGAAGAGCTGGCACCAGACCTCGTCCCCATGCAGCATCGGGCCGAGGTGACGCGCCTTCTGCTCGTCGGAGCCGTGTGCGATCAGGCACGGACCGAGCATCCCGATCCCGATCACGTCGAGGATCCCGGGCGCCTGGGCGGCGGAGATCTCCTGGTTGACCGTGACCTGCTCGATCGGGCCTGCCCCGCGCCCACCGTACTCGCGCGGCCAGGTGACCCCGGCGAGGCCGGCCTCGGCCAGCTTGCGCTGCCAGACGCGGCGAGAGTCGATGTACGCCGTGTCCTCGTAGGAGCCCGAGCGGGCGGGTGCCTCGTCCTTGTGCTCCCCCAGCCAGGCCCGCACCTCCTCCCGGTAGGCGGCCTGTTCCGGAGTGTCATTCAGGTCCACATCGTCTCCTCGGTCCAGGTGAATCCAGATTCACGGGCATCTTAGTCGACCTCCGGTCCACTGTACGCAGCCGTACACGAGCGGAGACGCTGAGCCGTCTCAGCGGTGGCCGCGCACACGCCGGATCCGCAGTCGCGGCCGCCGCGGCGGGCGCTGGGCCGCCGGGCCGCTCGCCAGCTCCTGCTCGCGGTCGCGATCCTCGCTCAGGCCGACCTCGAGGAAGCCCAGGCTCGTCATCAGGACGAGCCCACTGCCGATCAGCATCAGGGCCAGCAGCGGCCCGAGGAAGCCACTGATCAACACCGCGCACAGGATCCCTCCGGCAACGAACACGCCGGCAGCCCCGAACGCCGCAATCCGGGCGTGGCTGCTCATCAGCGGATAATCATTACCGGCTGAGCCAGGGCCAAACGTCGCCGTGGCGGCTGGTCCAGCGTTGGCTGCACGCGCGTCCTAGCCGCGCGTCCCAGCCCCGCACCTGGATCGACGGGGCCGGGAACGCACGATTCGAGGCTTACTCCTCCGACGACCCGCCGTCGTCGGAGGGGACATCCAGGTCGGCGAGCTCCTCCACGAAGCCCAGCGACGCACCGCCGTCACCGCGGCCGATGTCCTCGAGGTCGGACAGGTCGGGCTCGAGCCCGGCGGCGAAGCCGGTCAGCGACTCGCCGTCGGCGAGACCCAGCTCGGCGGCCAGGTCGTCGTGATCGAGCAGGCCGACATCGTCGATGCCGCGGGGCAGCGGCTCGGACGGCTCGATCTCGATCCGCCGGTAGCGCTTCAGGCCCGTGGCTGCCGGGATCAGCTTGCCGATGATCACGTTCTCCTTGAGCCCGTTGAGCCGGTCGATCTTGCCCTCGAGCGCCGCATCGGTCAGCACCTTGGTGGTCTCCTGGAAGGAGGCCGCCGACAGGAACGAGTCGGTGTTGAGCGACGCCTTGGTGATCCCGAGGATGATCTCCTCGGCCTGGGCGGTCTCGCCACCGGCGTCCTGCACGGCGCCGTTGACGCGGGCGTACTCGTGGCGGTCGACAAACTGGCCGGGCAGCAGGTCGGTGTCGCCCTTCTGGTCGACCCGCACCTTCTTCATCATCTGCCGCACGATCAGCTCGATGTGCTTGTCGTTGATGTCGACGCCCTGCGACTTGTAGACCTCCTGGACCTCACGGACGAGGTACAGCTCGGTCTCGGTCCGGCCGCGGACGGCCAGCAGCTCGTGCGGGTAGAGCGACCCCTCGTTGAGCTGCGTGCCGGCGGTGATCGTCTGACCGCCACTCACGAACAGACGCGTCCGCCGCGGGAACGTGTGGCGATGCTCCTCGCCACCGTCGTCGGTGACCACGACCGTGATCGCCTTGTCGGACTCCTCGATCGAGACCTTGCCGCCGACCTCGGCGATCTTCGCCAGGCCCTTCGGCTTGCGGGCCTCGAACAGCTCCACCACACGCGGCAGGCCATGCGTGATGTCCGCGCCGGCGACGCCACCGGTGTGGAACGTCCGCATCGTGAGCTGGGTGCCCGGCTCGCCGATCGACTGGGCGGCGATGATCCCCACCGCGTCGCCGATCTGCGCAACCTTGCCGCTCGCCATCGAGCGGCCGTAGCACTCCTGGCACACGCCGGTCGGCGCCACGCACTTGAGCACCGAGCGGACCGGCACGTAGATCACGTTGCCCTTCTCGGTGTCGTCGGACCAGGCATCGAAGAGGTCGGCGAGCTCGGCTCGGTCGATCTCCTTGCCCTTCTCGACGATCACGCGCCCGCGCTTGGTGGTGATCTCCTGCGCGGCAAACCGCCCGATCAGGTGGTCGTTCGGCTCACCGGTCGGCCGCAGCCGCCGGCTCTCCGGGTCGACCTCGAGCTTCGAGACCGGCATGTCGATGTACTCCTCGGTGCCACAGTCCTCCTGGCGGATGATCACGTCCTGCGAGACGTCGACGAGGCGCCGGGTCAGGTAACCCGAGTCCGCCGTACGCAGCGCCGTGTCCGCCAGGCCCTTGCGGGCGCCGTGAGTCGAGATGAAGTACTCGAGCACGGTCAGGCCCTCCTGGAAGGAGGCCTTGATCGGTCGCTCGATGATTTCCCCCTTCGGGTTCGCCATCAACCCGCGCATGCCGGCCAGCTGCCGGATCTGCGAGAACGAACCGCGGGCACCCGAGTTGGCCATCATGAAGATCGGGTTGAGCTCGTCGAGGTGCTCGTAGAGAGCCTCGCCGACCTCGTTGGTCGCCCGATCCCACAGCTTCGTGACCGCCTCGTGGCGCTCCTCGGCCGTGATCTCACCCGCGTCGTACTGCTCCTCGATCATCGCCAGCTCCTGGTCGTAGCGAGCCAGGATCTCGGGCTTCGTCGGGGGCGTCTGCACGTCGTTCTTGGAGATCGTCACCCCGGCCTGAGTGGCGTAGTGGAAGCCGATGTCCTTGAACGCGTCGAGCACCTGCGAGATCGTCGGCGCCCCGTACGCCTGCACGAGGTCGTCGATCATCCGGGTGGTGTCCTTCTTCTTCATCGAGCGGTTGATGAACTCGTACGTCGAGGGGTCGAACTGGTCGCCCAGCGCCTCGACGAGCGCGCGCTCGATCTTGTCGTTGTAGATGATCCGGCCGACCGTGGTCAGCACGTGGCCACCCTCGCGACCGAGCGGGCGGTACTCCGCCAGGTCGTGGAGCTTGAGCACGCCGTGCTCGTAGGACCACTCCGCCTCCTGGGCGGTGCGGAACACGTGCGGGCGCGGGTCGTGCGTGGCGGGGTCGATCTTGTCGAGCTCCGCCACATCCGGACCGTATGTGAGGTAGTACGCGCCGAGGACCATGTCCTGGGTGGGAGTCGCCAGCGGCGCGCCATGTGCGGGGGACAGGATGTTGTTGGCCGACAGCATCAGGATCCGCGCCTCGGCCTGCGCCTCCGCCGACAGCGGCAGATGGACCGCCATCTGGTCGCCGTCGAAGTCGGCGTTGAACGCGTGGCAGACGAGCGGGTGGACCTGGATCGCCTTGCCCTCGACGAGCACCGGCTCGAACGCCTGGATGCCCAGACGGTGGAGCGTCGGCGCGCGGTTGAGCAGCACCGGGTGCTCGTGGATGACCTCCTCGAGCACGTCCCAGACCTCCGGGATCATCGAGTCGACCATCTTCTTGGCCGCCTTGATGTTCTGCGCGGACTTGCGCTCGACGAGGCGGGCCATGATGAACGGCTTGAACAGCTCGAGTGCCATCAGCTTCGGCAGACCGCACTGGTGCAGCCGCAGCGATGGGCCGGCCACGATCACCGATCGGCCGGAGT
>DASXOS010000029.1:0-28139 GCA_036494115.1 Solirubrobacteraceae bacterium
CCGAGGGCGCGCGGCTCGTCTGCCTCCAGGAGCTCACGCTCTCGCCGTACTTCGCGATCACCGAGGACGCGCTGGCGCAGGCGCAGGAGCGCGCGGAGGACATCCCCGACGGCGCCACGACCGCGTTCGCCGGGCGACTCGCGCGGGAGACCGGCGCCTACGTCCACGCCTCGCTGTACGAGCGAAACGACGGGGACCCCGACGGCCTCGGCTTCAACACGGCGATCTGCGTGGGGCCGGGCGGCGAGCTCCTTGCTCGCACGCGCAAGCTCCACATCCCCGTCACGGCCGGCTACTACGAGGATCACTACTTCCGTCCGGGTCCGGCGGACGGTGATCCGTTTCCGCTGGCGGTGCTCGACGACGCCGACAGCGAGGTCCGGCTGGGGCTCCCCACGTGCTGGGATCAGTGGTTCCCGGAGCTCGCGCGTGCCTACTCGCTGAACGGCGCGGAGATCTTGATCTACCCGACCGCGATCGGCTCTGAGCCCGACCATCCCGGCTTCGATACCGAGCCGCTCTGGCAGCAGGTGATCGTCGGCAACGGCATCGCGAACGGCACGTTCATGGTCGCGGTCAACCGGACCGGCACCGAGGAGCCGCTGCGCTTCTATGGCTCGAGCTTCATCTCGGACCCGTACGGCCGGATCCTGGTCCAGGCGCCGCGGGACGAACCGGCGGTGCTCGTGGCCGATCTCGACCTCGACCAGCGGCGCGACTGGCTCGAGCTCTTCCCGTTCCTGACCACGCGCCGACCCGACGCGTACTCGCGCCTGGTCTCGGAGGGGTAGGCGCCGACCCACCGAATCACCTACAGGTGAACACGAACCGGCTCGAGGCGTTCTCGGACGGGGTGATCGCCGTGGCGATCACCCTGCTCGTGCTCGACATCAAGGTGCCCAACCCGGCCGATACCTCGAGCCTCGGTCACGCGCTGGTTCGTATGTGGCCGACCTACGCGGCCTACGTGACCTCGTTCATCACGATCGGGATCATCTGGATCAACCATCACGCGATGATCAGCCGCCTGCGCCAGGCGGACCACGTGATCCTGACCCTGAACCTGCTCCTGTTGCTGACGATCGGCGTGCTCCCGTTCGCCACCTCGCTGATGGCCACCTACCTGCGCGAGAGCCAGGGTCAGCACCTGGCCGCGGCGATATACGGCGGCGCCCTTCTGCTCATGTCGATCGCATTCTCGGTGCTCAACCGGCACATCCTGTTGCGCAAGCACCACTACCTGCGCATCGAGCTCTCAGAGGAACGCCGCCGCCAGATCTTGGGGCGCGGGCTTGCGGGGCTGATCCCGTACGCCGTCGCGACCGCGCTGGCCGTGGCGTCCTCGTACGCCACGCTCGTGATCTGCGGTGCGGTGGCGGTGTTCTACGCGCTGCCGGTGGCGAGCGGCGGCGGGACGGGTATCAACGAGGCCTCGGGGTGATCACCGCCGCCGACCTCCGTGAGCACTGCCTTTCGTTCCCGGGCGCGGAGGAGACGTTCCCGTTCGCTCCCGGAGTCTCGGTGTTCAAGGTCGAGGGGAAGATGTTCGCCCTGTCACATCTCGACGGCGAGCCGCTCAGCGTCAGCCTCAAGTGCGAGCCGACGCTCGCCGAGCAGCTGCGCGCAGCGCACGCCGCGGTGACGCCCGGCTACCACCTCAACAAGCGTCACTGGAACACGGTCCTGATCGACGGCTCGCTGCCCGACCGGATGGTCCGCGACCTGGTCGAGGACTCCTACGACCTGGTTGTGAGCCGGCTGTCGCGAGCGCGCCGCCTCGCGCTCGGTTGGGACGGCGGCGAGTGAGTCCGCCGGGGCTCGTGACGGTCCTTTCCTACCTCGCACCTGTGGCAGACTGAGCTCGATGCCGCGGACTCACGAGCTGCGCGACGAACGGGTCCACTACCAGTGGGACACGGGCAACGAGCCGGTCCTCTCGATCGACTCAGGGGACACCGTGGTGGTGTGGACGCGCGATGTCAGCGACAACCAGATCGGCCCCGACTCCGACACGAGCGTAATCGCCGGCCTCGATTGGGATCGCGTGTATCCGCTGTGCGGCCCGATCGCGATCGAGGGCGCTGAGCCAGGCGACACACTGGCGATCGAGATCCTCGACATCCACACCCAGGGGTGGGGGTGGACTGCCGTGCTCCCCGGTCTCGGGCTGCTCGCGGACGACTTCCCCGACGCCTACCTACGAGTGTTCGACCTCTCGCACGGCGATGTCGCCTACATGCGCGAGGACATCGCGATCCCGCTCGAGCCATTCTTCGGCACGATGGGGGTGTGCCCGGCCGGCGCCTCCGCCCAGCCGGTGATGCCACCCGGACGGTTCGGCGGCAACATGGACACCCGCCAGCTTGTGCGCGGCGCCACCCTGTACCTCCCCATCGAGGTCGAGCAGGCGCTGTTCTCGTGCGGCGATGCCCACGGGGCTCAGGGCGACGGCGAGGTGTGCGTGACCGGCCTGGAGGCGCCGATGTTCGCTGCGCTGAGGTTCACGCTGCAGAAGGCGCGGTCGATCCCGGGCCCGCAGTACCGGACCCCCGCGCCGCTGACCCGTCGTGTGGACTCGGCGCCGTTCTACGGGACCACCGGGGTCGGCGGCGACCTCTACGTCGCCGCGCAGGACGCGGTCCGGGCGATGGTCGAGCACATCTCGACCATGTACTCGCTTGGGCGCGAGGACGCGTACCTGCTGTGTAGCCTGACCGTCGACCTCAAGATCTCGGAGATCGTCGACGCCGGCCAGTACATCGTCAGCGCGCTGCTTCCCGAGGCGATCTTCGCGGGCTGAGGTTTGCTCGTTCAGCCGGAGACTCGGGTCCGGATCTCCCGCCCCACCTGAGCCACGGCGTCGTTCCCGCGCGGGATCGCGTTCACGAAGCTGAAGAACGCGTGCACCATGTCGTCGTAGTGGTGGTGGATGACCTCGTTGCCCGCCTCGCGCAGGCGCTCCACATAGGCGAGGCCCTCGTCGCGCAGCGGGTCGTACTCCGCGGTGACCACGATCGCCGGCGGCAGCCCGGACAGCGACGCCGCCCGCAGGGGTGACATCTCGGGGTTCTCGCGGGCCATCTTGTCGGGCGCGTACTGGTTCCAGAACCAGATCATCTCGTCGGTGGTCAGGAAGGTGTCTCGGCCGCTTCCGTGCGCCCGGTACGAGTCGGTGGCGAAGTCGTGGTCAGTGACCGGATAGACGAGGACCTGAAGTGCGATGGCCGGGCCGGCGCGGTCGCGCGCGCGATGCGTGCAGACGGCCGCGAGGTTGCCGCCGGCGCTGTCGCCCCCGAGGACGAGCGGTCCGTCGTCGTGATGCGCGGCGACCCAGCTCAGGGCGTCCCACGCGTCGTCGAGCGGCGCTGGGAATGGGTCCTCGGGTGCGCGGCGGTAGTCGATCCCGATGACCCGAAAGCCGGAGGCGAGGGCGAGCATCCGGCACATCGCGTCGTGCGTGTCGAGATCGCAGATGACCCAGCCGCCGCCGTGGATCCAGAGCACGGTGCCGGCCGGCCGCGCTGGCTCGTAGCGGCGGCCGCGCATCTCGCCCGCGCCGGTGGGGATCGTGAAGTTCTCGACGACGGAGACGTCCGGCCCGGCGCCGATCAGCTCGAGTCCGTCGCGCGCTTGCTGACGACCCTCTGCCGGAGTGAGCTCGTTCAGCTTCGGGAGCCCGGCGGCCTCGACTTCGTCGAGGAACGCGCGGAGCTGTGGATTGAGGGTCACTGGCCGGAGTTATATCGGCGCGTCTTGGCGGCCGCGAGACCGGCTTGCTTCACTCGGCGGTATGGAATTCGGAATCGGATACTTCCCCACCCACGACGCCGTCGATCCGGGCGCGTTCGCGCGTTTGGTGGAGGAACGCGGTCACGAATCGCTGTTCTTCGCCGAGCACACCCACATCCCGGCCAGCCGCGAGAGCCCCTATCCCGGCGGGGGCGAGCTGCCCCGCAAGTACAGCCACTGCTACGACCTGTTCGTGGCGCTCACCGCGGCGGCAGCGGCGACGTCGTCGTTGCGGATCGGCAGTGGCATCTGCCTGGTGATCGAGCGCGACCCGATCGTCACCGCCAAGGAGGTGGCGTCGATCGACCGCCTCTCCGGTGGCCGCTTCGAGTTCGGGGTCGGAGCGGGCTGGAACCGCGAGGAGATGGCCAACCACGGCACCGACCCCCGGACGAGGATGCGCGTCATGCGCGAGCGGATCGAGGCGATGAAGGAGATCTGGACCGCTGACGAGGCGAGCTACAGCGGCGAGTACGTGTCCTTCGAGCGGATCTGGTCTTGGCCGAAGCCGGCCCAGCGACCGCACCCGCCGGTGCTCGTCGGCGGGCTCGGCCCGACCGTCCTCGACCGCGTGCTGGCCTTCGGGGACGCCTGGTTTCCGAACTACGGACCGGACAACCTGTTCGACCGCGTTCATGAGCTGCGCGCGCGAGCCGAGCGCCCGATCGACGTCATGGCGATGGGCGTCCCGGCCGAGGCCCGCGCGCTCGAGTCGCTCCACGAGGCTGGCTTCCGCCGGGTCGTGCATTGGATCCCGTCGGCTAACCAGGCGGTCGTCGAGGCCGCGCTTGAGCGCTGGGAGTTGGCGATCGCCGAGTGCAGCGGTGAGGCATGAGCCCGGACGAGGCCCGCTCGCGCTTCGCCAGCGGCCGGGTGGCGCGACTGGCCACGGCCGGTGCGGACGCCGTCCCGCACGTCGTGCCGATCGTGTTCGCGGTCGACGGGGACATCGTCTACAGCGCCGTTGACGCCAAGCCGAAGCGGACGACCGCGCTGCGCCGGCTGGCCAACGTCCGCGAGAACCCGGCGGCGGCACTGCTCGTCGATCACTACGACGACTCCGACTGGAGTGCGCTCTGGTGGGCCCGGGCCGACGGTCGCGGCCGCATCCTTCAGCCCGACGTCGCTTCCGAGTCCGCCGAGGCGCAGCATGCGGTCGACCTGCTGCGCGCCCGTTACCCCCAGCAACACGCGGTCGGAGCCGTGCTTGCGGTCGATGTGGAGCGCTGGAGCGGCTGGTCGGCGCGGATCTAGTAGCTGGTGTCGGTGCTCGTCGAGGTGAGGACGCCCGAGGTCAGCACCAGCACCCATATCCCGGCGGCGACGATGCTGATCAGCATGATCCACAGGCCATGCCGCGAGCGAGGGCTGGGCTTTCGGGCGGTGAGGAAGATCCCCAGCGCGAAGCCGATCGGAGGCAGTGCGATCGCCGTGATGTAGCCGAGCACGACGATCCGCAGGGCGGCCGCACGCGCCGCGTCCGAGCTGGCGCCGTTACGTGAGGAGGGAGCGTCGATCTACCGGGCTCCTGCGTCAGAGCGGCGCCACGGCCGGCTGGATGTTCGCGTTCAGGTGGAACACGTTCTCCGGATCGTAGGTCGCCTTGAGCGCGGCCAGCCGCTCGTATTTCTCTGGCCCGTAGGCGGCCAGCACACGATCCTGCTCGGGGTCGGTCATGAAGTTGACGTAGCTGCCGACGCCGGCCGCGTGCGGCACCAGCGCCGACCAGAAGTCCCGTACCCACGCGCGCTCCGCGTCGTAGATCTCGGGAGTCGGCGCCGCAGCAGCGATGTTCACGACATACGTGTGCGCCCTCGAGCCGCCGAACGCAGTGGCCTCCTCGGGCGTGCGGCGATAGGCGCCGCCGAGCACGAAGATCGGCAGGAACGACAGGGGGAACTGCTTCTTCGGCTGGTGCTCGAGAATCACCTCGATCGCGTCGTCGCTGAGCTCGTCGAGATATACGGCCTTCTCGTAGGCACGGATGCCCCAGGGCGCCGAGCCGTTGAACATCTGCTGAAGCGCGGTGTACGGGATCGGCGTCACGAGCTCGATCAGTGGCGACGTCGCCTGGCGAACCGGCTCGATCAGGGCCGCGTGCGCCTCGGCGTCTCCGAGGCCGACGATCGCGAAGGCGTAGACGGGCGCGAGCTGATGCTCCTCGGGTACGAACGGCTCCGGTGGCGCGCTCAGCCCGGCCATGAACACGCCGCACTCGTCGGGGAGCTGCTCGACGTAGTCGCGGGCGAAGCGGAACAGGTCACGACCCTGCTCGGGTCGGTACATGAACATCCCCAGATGGACGAGCGGCCCAACCGGGGTCAGGTTGAACTCGAACGAGCTCACCACCCCGAAATTCCCGCCGCCTCCGCGGAGCGCCCAGAGCAAGTCCTGGTTTTCGTCGCTGCTCGCGCGCAGCATCTGACCGTCGGCGGTCACGACCTCGGCAGCGAGGAGGTTGTCCGAGCTGAGCCCGGCGAGCCGGCTGAGCCACCCCAGCCCGCCACCGAGCGTCAGCCCGGCGACGCCGGTGGTGCTGATGAAGCCGCCGGGCACCGCCAACCCGTGCTCCTGGGTGGCGGCGTCAAGCTCTCCCCACGTGGTTCCACCGCCGCAGACCGCCCGGCGCGCCGAGGCGTCCACCGTCACCGACTTCATCGGCGTAAGGTCGATCATCAGGCCGCCATCGCACACCGCGTGACCGGCGTAGTTGTGGCCACCGCCACGGACCGACACCTCGAGGCGCCGGTCCTGTGCGAAGGCCAGCGCGCCGGCGATGTCGGCAGCGGTCGCGCAGCTGACGGTCACCGCCGGCCGCCGCTCGATCGCTCCGTTCCAGATCGAGGCCGCGGCCTCGTAGGCCGGCTCACCGGGAAGTGCGACCACGCCGTGCGTCGCCCCTCGCAGACCCGCGATTGCACTGTCGAGCACTGTCATTGCCCCTCCTGATCGACTGATGGTGTCGCCAGCCTAGCTCAGCGGCCCCGGTCGTCGCAGGCCCCGCCGCATCTAGTCTGTCGCTGTGCGCGGAGCCGGCGGCGACAACGAACCCGCGGAGGATCGGCTGTCCCGCGAGGAGGCAATGCGCGCGATCGCCGCAGGCGTCCGGGCGGGAGTTCCGTACGCGCTGGCCGGCGCTCTGCTCGCGTTCTCGTTCGGCGTGCTGGCGCGGCCGGTGATGGGGCCGGTGGCCCCGATCGTCATGTCGGTGGTCGTGTTCGCCGGGTCGGCTCAGTTCGCCGCGCTCGCAGTGCTCGCGGCGGGCGGCGGCGCGCCGGCAGCGATCCTGGCCGGCGTGCTGCTCAACCTCCGGTTCGTTCCGATGGGCATCGCGATCGCGCCGTCCCTGACCCAGCGTGTCCTCGGGCGGGCCGCCCGGGGCCAGGCGCTGGTCGATGCGTCGTGGGCGATGGCGCATCGCGGTGGGGGGCGGTTCGATACCGACTTCCTGCTCGGGGCCACGCTCGCCCAGTACCCCGCATGGGTTGCCGGCACCGCCCTCGGGGTGGTCCTCGGATCGGACATCGGACACCCGAAGGCGCTCGGTCTCGACGCCATCTTCCCGGCGTTCTTCTTTGCCTTGTTGCTGGCGGAGCTCCCGAAGCCGCGGGCGAAGCTGGCCGCCGGGCTGGGCGCGGCGATCGCGGTGGTGCTGACGCCGATCGCGCCGGCGGGGGTGCCGATCATCGCGGCGTCCCTGGCGGCGCTCGTCGGACTGCGCCGATGAGCTCGGCCACCTGGAGCACGATCGCCGGCCTCGCGGTTCTCACCGCTGTGATCAAGGCGTTCGGGCCGGTGATCTTCGGCGGCCGCGAGTTGCCGCGGCTGCTCGCCCGCACGATCCCGTTGCTCGCGCCGGCCCTGCTGGCGGGTCTCGTCGTCGTCGAGACATTCGCCGGGAGCGGGCGCAGCGTCACGCTCGACGCTCGGGCCGGCGGGCTGGCTGCGGCGGCGATCGCCCTGGCCCTGCGTGCGCCGCTGGTGATCGTGGTCGTGACCTCGGCCGGCGTGGCGGCGCTGTTACGAGCTGTCAGCTGAGGCGCCGGCGTGATCGGTTTCGATGACGCCGAGCCCTGGGAGTCCACTCAGCGCCGACGACACCTTGCGGCGGTGCGACTCGTCGCTGCACACGGCCACGATCGCGCCGCCCGACCCCGTGTAGTTGGCCGCCGCGCCGGCGGCGCGGGCCGCCGCGATCATCTCCACGTGGCGCGAATCAAGCGGCAGCATTCGCTGACGGGCATCGAAGGTCGCGTCGACGGCGCGCGCGAACGCCCCGTGATCACCGGCCAAGAGGGCCGCGTGTGCGTCGCGGGCGGCGGCCGCCGCCGCCGCGAGTCCGTCGCCGACGAGCCGGTCGCCGCGATCGAACCGCTCGCGAAGGTCGCTGTGAGTGAGGCCCGAGTCGGCGGCAGACTCATCGCGCCAGCAGACGACGAGCGGTGGCAGGAGCGCGGGATCGAGCGGTTCGTAGCGGCCGTGCCCGCTCCCCGGTCCGGCCGCCGCGAAGTCCATGAACGTCAGCCCGCCGTGCGCTTGGGCGACGCGGTCCTGGAGCCCGGCGGCGATTCCGAGCTCCTCGGTCTCGACCGCGAGTGCCAGCCCGGCGAGCTGGTCCGCTCCGAGGGACACGTCGAAGAGCTCGCACAGGGCGCGCAGGGTCGCGATCACGATCGCGCTCGAGCCGCCGAGACCCACGCCCCGCGGCACGGCCGTGCGCCACGAGACCCCGCAGGTCGACGCGCCCCCGATCCCGGTCTCCCGTGCGAAGCGCGCCACGGCCGCCGCGACGAGTTCGCTCTCGGGGCCGTGGTCGGGACGGCGGTCGCTCCCCGGCGCGACCCTGACCTCGGCGCAGAATGCGGGCAGCGCCACCGCGAGCACGGCGCCCCCGTACCCGTCCGAGGGATTGCCTGCGAGCGCCACGCGGGCCGGCGCCGATCCCCGCCCGACGCGCTCAGCGACGCTCATCACCGATCAGCTCCGCGGCGCGCGCGCGCAGGGCCGGCCCGATTCGCGGATCGGTGAGTGCGTACTGAAGGAACACCTCGCAGTAGCTCTGGACCGAGCCGACGTCGTGCCGGCGCTCGCCCGGGGCAAGCGGCACGGCGATCACGCGACGCCCGCTCTCGACGACGCGCTCCAGCGCCGAGGTCAGCTGCACCTCACCGGAGGCATCGCGATCCACCTCCCGCAGCGCCGCAAACACCTCGGGGCCGAGCACATACCGGCCCATGATCGCCGTGCGGCTGGACACGTCGGACGGATCCGGCTTTTCGACGAGGCGCTCAACCGCGAACGGCGCGTCCCCGGGCTCGCCGACCGCGATGCCGTAGCGCGACACCGCCTCGTCGGCCACGGTCGCCACCGCGAACGCCGCGGCGACGTCGGCACTCTGCGAGAACGTCTCGATCAGCCGTGGCACGATGCCCGAGCCGGAGCTCGCCGGCGTCTCGATCATCGCGTCGCCGAGCGCCACCACGACCCCGCGCTCGTCCCCGAACCCCTCTGCGTACCGGATCGCATCGCCCAGCCCCGCCGGGTGGGCCTGCCGCGTGTAGAGGATCTGCAGGCCGGTGCGAGGATCGATCAGCGGGCCGGTGTCGAGCTCAGGGTCCGCGTCGAAGTGATCCTCGATCGCGCGCTTGCGCCGCCCGGTCACGAACAGCACGCGGGTGATGCCGGCGCGGACCAGCTCCTCGACGACGTACTGCACCACCGGCTTGTCGACCACCGGCAGCATCTCCTTCGGTTGCGAGCGCGTCGCCGGGAGCAGCCGGGTGCCAAGGCCCCCGACGGGGATCACTGCATCGGTTATTGACACCGCAGCGACGCTACGCGATGCCGGCGCGCGGCGCTACGCGACCCGTCGCGCGGACGCGGCATTCTGAGCCCCGATGGCCCGCCGGTAGCCGGCGGCGAGTCGCTCCAGCGACGCGTCCCAGGTGCGCCCGCGCACGGCGCTCAGCGCCGTGTTCCGGAGCCGCTCGGCGAGCAGCGGCGTCTCGACCAGGGACAGCAGCGTGTCGGCCAGGGCGTGCGGATCCGCCGCAGCAAGCAGCCCCGTCTCGCCGTGTTCGATCAGCGACACCGGACCGCCCTCGCCGACCGCGACGACCGGCAGTCCGCTCGCCTGCGCCTCGAGGATCACCTGGCCGAAGGTGTCGGTGCGGCTGGCAAACAGGAACACGTCCGCGCTCGCGTACACCGTGGCGAGATCCTGAGCGTGTCGCCAGCCCAGGAAGGTGGCGCTGTCGCCGAGCCGGACGCGGAGCATCTCCTCCTCGGGCCCGCCACCGGCCAGGACCAGATGCAGCCGCGGGTCGCGCCGGCGGGCGGCCAGGAACGCCTCCGCCAGGAGGTCGACCCCCTTCTCTTTGGTCAGCCGTCCCGCGTAGAGGACGTTGACGTTGCCGGGGAGAAGACCCGGCGTCCGCAGCCCCGGGTCGAAGCGCTCGAGATCGACGCCGCGATCCCAGCGGCCGATCCGCTCCGCGCCGATGCCGAGCTCAGCCAGCCGCTCGTCGCTCGCGGGGCTCGGCGAGAGGACCACCTTGCAGGCGCCGTAGAACATGCCGAGACCGGCGCGCGCCAGCAGCTCGAGCCGCTCCTCACCGGTGCGCAGCCCAGCGTAGGCGGCCAGTTCGGTGTGGTAGCTGCCGACCACGGGGAGCTCGAGCGCCCGCGCCAGCAGCAAGGCCTCCAGGCCGGCCGGCCCGGGTGAGCACAGGTGGATGAGCTCGTAGCGGCCTTCGGCGAGCGTCTCGACGATCGCCGGCACGCTCGGAACGCCGACCTGCAGCCCCCGGTAGAAGGGAATGTCGACCTCGGCGACGGCGCTCAGCCGGCGATCGACGTTCGCGTCCGTGCCAATCACCTCGACGTCGAACCCCGGGACCCCCCGGTCGCGGATCTGCTCCAGCGTGTGGGTGACGCCGTGCATGCCGCCGACGCCGTCGGCGATCAGGGCGACGCGCGGGCGGTCGCCATCGTTGCGGGTGAGCTTGCTCTTCTCGCGTCCCAGGAATGCCGTCGCCGCCGCGTACGGGATCGCCGGGATGCACGAGTCGAACACCGAGAACGCCGCTGCCGGGAGGTTGAGGTCGCTCCCGTGAGCGGTCATGGCGACGATCTCGTCGACGGCCGCGGCCAGCTTGCGCTCGTGGATCCGCCGGGCGCGCCGGTAGAGATCGGGATGGCTGAGCTCGCCGTCCTGGAGCAGGCGCAGCAGCTGCTGCTCGTCGATGTCGAGATCCATCCCGACGAGCCAGGCCCGCAGGAGCGCCACGGCGTCCTCGGGTCCGAGGTCGCCGCCGACGGATCCGTGGCGGACGTCGCCCTCGCGCATCACCCGCTCGACGATCTTCAGCACTGCCGCCGGGTCAGGCCGCTTGGCGTCCTGACCCCGGCCCAGCGCCCGGACCGCCAGCGCCATCGCCGCGTGCGTCCACTTGGCCGCGCTGCCCTGAGCACCGTGAGCCTCCGCGTGCCCGGCCCGCACGTGGGCCAGGTACTCCGCGGGTGTGGAGGCCTCAGGCGTCTCGGTGAACGTGCGACCGATATCGATTCCGGCGTGATCGTCGGAGCCCCCGATTGCGGTGCCCCCGTGGGTCTCGATGTAGACGAACGCCGGCAGGTTCAACTCCTTCGCCCGCGATCCGTTGCGCGTCTCCCAGATCGGGAACAGCTGCGCGAGCCGGCGCCGGTGGCGCGCCGTCAGCGGCGCCTCGACGGCATAGAAGGGATGGGCCAGGGCCGAGGTGATCTCGTGCTCGTTCAGGTACTCGGCGCACGCTTCGACATCGCCGCGATGCGCCTGCAGCCATCCGTGGTCATCGGGCGTGATCCCGTAGCAGAGGACGTGGACTGCCTGGGGCTCGCCGCGGAACCAGACGGTCAGCTCCTCGGACACGAAGGTGTCCGGAAGGTCGGCCAGCGTCAGCGCGCCGGCGATCGTGTCGTGGTCGGTGATGGTCACGAAATCCATCCCGCGGCGCTTGGCGAGCTCGTACACCTCCTCGGGTGTCGTGGCGCATTCCGGCAGGTGCAGCGAGCGCTGGATGCCAAGTTTCGACAGCTCGGATGCTGTCGAGTGGACGTGCAGGTCGGCACGGCTTGTCTTTTCGTTCATGGCCTGAAGGATTGCCCTGCATGGAGGGCGATTCGTGAAGAACGCGGAGCGTGCCCGTGACCATCCTGTGAACGGTGCATGTGCCCCGGCCCTGGTCGAGAACCATTGAATCCATGATCACCACTGTCACCGCAGGCGCCGAAAGCGTGCTGCTCGAACGGGGGCTGCTCCGCGTCGAGATCGCGCTGCGACCGTTCTCGTTCACGATCCGGCGCCGCGGTCGGCGGCTGCTGCGCGCTGCCGGGCTGTGGGTGGCCGATGGCGCCGTGCACGACCACTTCGTGCAGTTCACCGAGGGGGTCCTGCCCCACGAAGACCTCGCTCCGCCGGAACGGGCGGTGCGGGCGCGTGTGGAGCAGCGCGGCCGTGACTGGGTGGTACTGGCGGTGCGGCTCGAGGAGGGTCGTGATGCGGCGCTGCGGATCGCGCTCGCCGATGACGAACGGGTCACGCTGGAGCTCAGGGCCGCTGGAGAGCCACTGCGGCTGGCCCTCGACTGGGACCGGCGCTCGGAGGAGCGGCTGGTCGGGCTCGGGGCCCGCCACTGCACTCAGTTCGATCAGGTCGGCCGCGACGTCCAGCTCGGCGCCGACCGGCGCTACACAGGCCCCGACTGCCCCCCCGACATGCTCGCCGAGGGCGGGATCCCGCAGGGCGACTGCGCGCCGACGCCGTGGCTGCTCTCGAGCCGGGGCTACGCGGTCTGGGTGCGGACCGATGGCAACGGCACCCGGTTCGAGCTCGCAGGCGAGCGCATCTCGGTCTCCACCCGGTCGGCGGCCGGCCCGCTGCGGGTCGAGCTCCTGACCGAGGTCACCCCGGCGGCGCGGCTACGGGCCTACTGCCGCCTGACTGGTTTCCCGATGCTCCTGCCCGAGTGGGCGTACGGCTTCTGGAAGAGCCGCGACGTCCACGAGCACCAGGACGACGTGCTCGACGACTGGCACCGGTTCCGCCGGCATGAGATCCCGCTCGACGCGATCGTCATCGATTCGCCGTGGGCGACGCAGTACAACACCTGGGAGTTCAACCCCTACCAGTTTCCCGACGCGTCCGGGATGGTGGCGGCCATGCGCGCCGACGGCGTGCGCACCGTCCTGTGGGTGACGCCCTGGGTCAACCTCGACTCGCGCGACGGCCAGATCCCCCCGCAGCCCGAGTCAGAGCGCCTGCATCGCGAGCCGGCTTCCAACTACGCGCTGGGCGCAGCCGCCGGCGTGTTCGTGGGCGAGCCGAGCGGCGAGCCGTTCGTGACCCGGTGGTGGATGGGGACGGGCTCGCCCGTCGACTTCACGAGTCCCGCCGCCGAGGCATGGTGGCGCGAGCAGGCCAAGCGGGTGCTCGCGCTCGGCGTCGAGGGCATCAAGGCCGACGACGGCGACGGCTACTACATCCACGACCAGGTCCGGCTCGCCGACGGGCGGACCGGCGCGGAGGCGGCCTGGGATCTCGGTGGTCTCCATCGTCTCAGCCTCCAGCGGGCGCTCGACGAGGTCCACCCGGGTAGCGGCGTGCTGTTCGGACGCAGCGGCTGGACCGGCCAGCACGCCACCGGCCTGACCTGGGCCGGCGACCAGGCGTCGGACTTCTGGTCGCTCCGGGTGCTGGTGGTGGCGACGCTCGCGGCGGCCGCCAGCGGCTACTCGAACTGGTCGCACGACGTCGGGGGCTACCTGGGGCACCGCCTGGTCGAGCGCTGCCCCCCGGAGCTGCTCGTGCGCTGGCTGCAGTTCGGCTGCTTCACCCCGCTGATGCAGGCGCACGCCCGGATGCCCCAGGAGCCGTGGAACTACGGCGAGCAGGTGCTCGAGCTGTACCGCGGCTGCGTGCTGCTGCACGAGATGCTCACGCCGTACGTGCGCGCTGCGGCGGCGACCGCGGCTCGCACGGGTCTGCCGATCATCCGCCCGCTCTGTCTGACCGACCCGCGCGACCCGCGGGGCTGGTCGATCGGCGACGCCTACGGGTATGGCCCTGCGCTCTGGGTGGCGCCGGTGCTCGACGACGGGGCGCGCGAGCGGGAGGTGCCATTGCCGCGCGGCGAGTGGATCGAGACCTGGTCGGGGCGCCTGTCCCGCGGCGGCGGCGATGTCGTGGTCGAGGCGCCGCTCGAGCGGATCCCGGTGTGGGTCCGCCGAGGGTCGGTCGTGGTCACCCACCCTGCTTCGCACGTCGCGCGGGGGCTGGGCGATGGGCACGAGGCCGAGCGTCCACTGGTGGCCACGCTGTGGGGCGAGCCGCGGCTGGGAGGGACCGCCGTGCGCCTCGGCGACGGGACCCGCATCGCGTGGCGGCGGGGCGCCTGGTCGGTATCGGCGGAGGCAGCGCGGCGTGAGATCTCGTTCGTAGTTCGGGAGGGCTAGCACCGGGTCGGCCCGGCGCGGGCATTTCGTCGCATTTCGGCGCCGCCCCGGTTGATGGATCCTGGTCGGAACGGCTTGCTGGGGAGGGGGTGGGTGCGCTGCTGCTGCCGCGTGCCTTTTGCAAACGATCGCCGGTCCGGGCGGAGGGGGTGGCGCGAAAGTGCTGCATATGGCGCGAAATGCAGCAGGGCTCAACGTTTCCGGCCGAATGTTTGCGTTTTGCACGTGTATCGCACGACAACCAAGCCGCGGGACGCCAGCCCTTTCGAGTTGTGCGTGCGGACCGCGCGTAACTCGACACTCGCTGGAGCGGGCCCGAGTTGTCGAGCTGTGGCGCAACCGGCCGAGGCAACCCACCCTCCCCCCTCACAGCCGCCGTTACGCCTACGACGGCCGCGGCGCGGACGCGGGCATTTCGTCGCATTTCGGCGCCGCGGCGGGGTGGCGTGTAGCCAATCGCGCGCATAGCGGGCCAAACGTCGACACACCTCGGGTCATCCGGTCGAAATGCGCGGAAATACTCGGCTCGGCCACAGCCCCGCCCGTCTCCTTCCATGCAGCGGTTACGCCTGCGAAGGCCGTGGCGCCCGCGGCGGGCGCGGCGAAGGCCCACCGTCCTCCCGCAACCCGATCCGCTCATGCAACCGGCGCAGGGGCGCGGGCGCCCACCAGTTGACCGAACCGAGCAGCGCCATCAGCGATGGGACCAGGAATGCGCGCACGATCGAGGCGTCGATCAGCACCGCCAGCGCGGCGCCGAGGCCGAGCTCCTTGATGAACACGAGCTGGGAGGTGGCGAAGGCGCCGATCGCCACCGCGAACAGGAGCGCTGCGGCGGTCACGATCCTGCCGGTCCGCTCGAGCCCGATCGCGACCGCCTCGTTGTCGGCGGCGCCGGCGTCGCGGGCCTCCTTGATCCGGCTGAGCAGGAAGACGCCGTAGTCGGTGGCGAGGCCGAAGCCGACGGCGACGAGGAAGATCGGCTGGGTGGCGTCGAGCGCGCCCTCGCTCGAGTAGCCGAGCAGCCCCTGCAGATTCCCGTCCTGGAAGATGAGCACGAGGATCCCGAGCACGGCGCTGAGGCTGAGGATGTTCATGATGATCGCCTTGATCGGCAGCACCACCGAGCCGGTCATCAGGAACAGCACGATCAGGGTCGAGCCGATGATCACGGCGAGCACCGCCGGCAGATGCGCGGCGAGGCTCGCCTCGAGGTCGACGAAGCCCGCCGTCTGCCCGGCGACGCCCACGTAGTACGGCACGCGCAGCGACCGCACCCGGTGCACCAGCTGCTTGGTCTCAGAGCTCAGCGCCGCGCCGCGGGGCGCCACCGCGATCATCGACAGCCGTGGCGCGGCTGGCTGGGCGGGCGCCACGGCGGCCACACCGGGCAGCCGCTCGATCCGCGCCGCCAGCGTCTTCACCGATGCGGCGGAGGCGGGCTGACCGACGACCACCTCGAGCGGGCTGGTCCGGCCGGGTGGGAAGTCGTGGGCGAGCGCGTCGTCGACCTGACGGGCGCTGGCCGAGCCCGGCAGGACGTGGGCGGTCACGGTGACGAACCTGATCTGCGTGAACGGGATCCCGAGCACGATCAGCAACGTGGCGCTGGCCGTGGCGATCGGACCGGGGTGGCGCATCACGAACCGCGACAGCCGGTACCACGCGCCGTGCTCGTCGGGCCGAGTGTCCCGGGCGGCGGCGCGCTGCAGCCGGCGGGGGGACAGCGCGTTCACGCGGGGCCCGAGCACGCTCAGCAGCGCCGGTAACACGACCAGGGCCAGCGCCGCGGCGAGCAACGCCACGAGCGCCCCGGCGATCCCCATCGAGTACAGGAAGCGCTGCGGGAAGATCGCCAGAGAGGCGAGCGCCGCCGCCACCGTGACCGAGCTGAACGCGATCGTGCGCCCCGAGGTCTGGAGCGTGCGCGTCAGCGCGGCAAGCCCGAAGCCGCTGCCTGCGGCCTCCTCCCGGTAGCGGGAGACCATGAACAGGCTGTAGTCGATCGCCAAGCCGAGACCGAGCCCCGTGACCAGGTTCAGCGCGAACACCGAGAGGTCGACGAAGTTCGACACGATCCGTAGGGCCAGGAACGTGGCCACGATCGCGAGCCCGCCGAGCAAGGGTGGCAGCAGGGCCGCCACCAGCGAGCGGAAGAACAGCAGCGAGAGCAGGAAGATGAACGGGAACGCCAGCAGCTCGGCGTGGGCGAGGTCGTTGCCGACCTGCGTGTTCGCCTGGGCGCTGGCCAGGGCCTGGCCGCCGAGGGTGACATCGTGCTGGGAGGCGAAGGCGCGCTGGATCCGGTTCGCGTCGTCCGCGATGCGGCTGTCCGAGAGCGGCTTGAAGTACGCGACCAGGTAGGTCGAGCGTCCGTCACGAGACACCATCGACGGGTCGTGCGTGTCGTAGAAGCTGACCACGCGGGCAAGACCCGGCTGCGCCCGCAGCCGCGCGGCGACCTGCTCGACACGGACGCGCGCGCGGGCGGAGTGAACGCTCCCGGAGCGGACCAGGGCAACGACTCCCGGGTCGAGCTGTCGACCGGCGACGGCCTGGTAGCGGTTGACGGCGCGGACGCTCTGCGAGGCCGGATCGTTCGCGCTGTACGGGCCGAGCCGCTTGGCCACGCCGAAGCCGAGGGCGCCCGCGATCGCGGCGCCGATCACCGCCCCGAGCAGCACCTTCCGGCGATGGAGTTCGAGGAACCTGGCGAGCCGGGCGAACATGGCTACTCCTTCTCCGCGTCTGCGGTCAGCCGGCGCTCCGCTTCGGCGCACCAGTCGACGTAGCACTGGGTGAGCGTGATCCCCAGCGCCAGCGTCCGACCCGCTCCGCCGGTGATGCCCTTGGCCTCCAGGCCGCGCAGGGCCGCGAGCTTGTGCTCATGGCGCTCGCGCATCGCCCGGATGTTGGCTACCCCCTGGGCCGGAGAGGTGAGGCTCGAGAAGAACAGCTTCAGCATGCCCTCGTCGCGCACCTCGTACACGGGCTCCTGGCCTGACTCGAGCCACGTCTGGAGCGCGGCGAGTCCCGCCTCGGTGATCTCGTATACCTGCCGGGCCCGGCCACCGGTGGGCTCGGAGCGACCCCGGACGAGCCCCTGCTGCTCGAGGCGCTTGAGCTCGGGATAGATCTGGCCGTAGCTCGCCGCCCAGAAGAATCGGGTCGAGTTGTCGACGACCTGCTTGATGTCGTAACCGGTGCGGCTGCCCATCGCGAGCAGGCCCACGATCACCCGGCCGGTGGGGGTGAGCTCCGGTTGGTCGGGAAGAGGCTGTGCCGACGCCATGTCGCGGCAAGATATATCAGCACGATATATCTGTCAACCCGCGCCGCGGCGCCCCGCCGGGGTGGCGCGCTTGTGCTCCCACGCGTCTTCGAGCAACTCCTGCAACAGCGCCTCGTCGGCCCGCCGCAGCTCGACACGCGTGGCGGCCAACCGCTTTCCCCAATGGACCTCGGTGCAGATGCCGGGGTGCGACTGGACCGCGGAGAGGATCCCGGGCCCGTCGAGCATCACGTTCATGTGCTCCGGGTCCCACAGGGTCGCGAAGATCCGATTCCGGACCCGGAACGAGGGCCTGCCGTGGTGATCCTGCTCCACGACGTCCGGGAGGGTCAAGGCGATTCGTCGTGCGTCGTCCGCGCTCAGCATCTGGTCGACGACCCGAGGATCGCATACCTTCTCCGAGTGCCCGACTTCGCGCAGCCGATGCGGGAGGAGGATCTCGATCCCGATCCGATCCGCCAGTTCGCCGTCTGGTTCGGCGAGGCGACCGCGGCCGGGACGCGCGCTCCCGAGGCGGCCGCGCTCGCCACGGCGGCGCCTGACGGCCGGCCGTCGGTGCGGATGGTGCTGGTCAAGCGGTGGGACGAGCACGGCTTCGTGGTGTTCACCAACTATGAGAGCCGCAAGGGGGCGGAACTTGCAGCGAACCCGGTCGCGGCGCTCCTGTTCAACTGGGAGCTGCTCGGACGCCAGGTCCGGATCGAAGGGCCGGTGGCGAGGACGTCGGCCGAGGAGACGGGTGCGTACGTGCGCTCGCGGCCGCGGGGCAGCCAACTCAGCGCGATGGCGTCACCTCAGAGCCGTCCCGTTCCCTCGCGGGCGGCGCTCGAGGCGAACGTGGCCGAGCTCGCCGCGCGGTATGAAGGTCGGGACCTGCCGGTGCCCGGGAACTGGGGCGGGTTCCGGATGAGTCCCGACAGCATCGAGTTCTGGCAGCACCGAGAGGACCGGCTCCACGATCGTCTCCGCTTCCGGCGCACTCCCGACGGCGCCTGGCATCGCGAACGGCTCGCGCCCTAAACCTCCTGTGTCATCGCGGCTGGGACCGGGTATGCGAATGGACAGGCAAGGGAACTGAGGGAATGGGAGAGCAATGTCTGATCGAACGCAGCGCGTCAAGGGCAAAGCCGAGGAACTGAAGGGACGCGTCAAGCGAGAGACCGGGATCTTCACCGGCAGGCCCGGCACGGAGTTGCGCGGCGCCGCCGAGGAGCTGAAGGGCAAGGCGCGCCACGCCGCCGGCAAGGCGAGCAGCGCCGTCAAGAAGAACACCCGTTAGTCGATGACGGCGACCGCAGCACGCCGGGGCGCGTTCGTTGCTGCGCGCCTGCGCATCTTCAGTGGGCTCGTCCGCTTCGGTTTCGCTGCGCGTGCGCTCACCTACGGGCTGATCGGCGGGGTATCGCTGGCGCTCGCGTTCGGCGCCGGCCGCGCGCCGGTGGCGCCCAACCAGCAGGGCGCGCTCGCCCTCGTGGCGCGGGCCCCGCTCGGCCGGATCGTCGTGTTCGCGATCGCCGTCGGGCTGATGTCGTATGCGATCTGGAAGCTGGGGCAGGGCCTGTTCGGCCGAGGCCCCGAAGGGGGCGGCGGGCTTCGTCCGTTCGATCGCCTCGCGAATACCGGCGGCGGCCTCGCCTACCTGGTGTTCTTCGCGGTCGCGGTCAACGTGCTCGTCGGCACGGACAGCGGGGACTCGAACGCGCCACGCGACACAGCGGCCGGCGTGCTCGGGTGGCCGGGCGGCCCGGTGTTCGTCGGGATCGCCGGTGTCGCGATGCTGCTGATCAGCCTCTACCAGATGCGGGATGGCCTCCGTTTGGGGTTCGTCCGCGACAACAAGACCGAGGGCATGGGCGTCGAGGAACGCGAGGTGTTCGTCGTGCTCGGGCGCATCGGCCTGGTCGCGCGGGCGCTCGTATTCGCGCTCGTCGGCTACTTCCTGCTGCGGACCGCGATCGGCTACGACGCGGCCCACACGGTCGGCATCGACGGCGCCTTGTACCGCGTCTACGAGGAGCCGTACGGGCCCTGGTTGATGGGAACCGTCGCCGTCGGGCTGCTGATCTTCGCCGCCTTCTCGCTGCTCGAAGGGCGCCACCGCAGACTCTGACGACGGCGGCCCCGATCGGTCACCGGCCGCGGGCCGGCGCCGGTCTATATTCGCGGTCATGCACTTCTCCGAGTTGACGCCGTCCGAGCAGCGCGTCCTGGGGTGCCTGATCGAGAAGCGCTGGACGACGCCGGAGCAGTATCCGCTGTCGCTGAATGCGCTCCGGCTCGCGTGCAACCAGTCGACGAACCGGGACCCGGTGACCGACTACGACGAGAACACGGTGAGCGAGGCGGCGCAGCGGCTGTACCGGTACGGCCTGGCCCGGCTGGCCAGCGGTCATGGCAGCCGCGCGACCAAGTACCGCCACCTGGCCGAGGAGGGGCTGGGGCTCGGGCGCGAGGAGCTCGGGGTGCTCGCGGTGCTGCTGCTGCGCGGGCCGCAGACACCAGGGGAGCTCAAGTCGCGCTCGGAGCGGATGGCCTCGCTCGCCTCGCTGGCCGATGTCGAGCGGGTGCTGAATACGCTGATCGAGCGCGGCTACGCCCGGCGGCTGGCCCGCAGGCCGGGCCAGAAGGAGGACCGCTTCGAGCACCTGCTGGGGGGTGGTGCCGACGCCGCGGCTCCCACGGTCGACGCCGGTGCCCTCCCGAGCGCACCGCCACCGAGCGAGCCCGCTCCCACGCAGGGCGGTCTGGCCGCGCGGGTCGACGCCCTGGAGGCCGAGGTCACGCGTCTGCGCGCCGAAATCGACGCGCTACGCGGTGCGGGCGACGGCCAGGTGGGCAGCGCCAGCCCTACGACGTAGACCGTCGCGCGTACTAGCCTTGCCCCGGTGCCCCTGACGCGCCCACGAACGCCCGCGGTGGCGGCGATCGCGGCCGCGAGCGCCGTGCTGATCGCGATCGCCGGATGCGGCGGCAGCTCGGGCTCCGGCGCCTCGACGAGCACGGCCGCCGCCGCGCATGCCCGGGCGAAGGCCAAGCACAGGACGGCGGTTCGCCACCGCACCGTTCCCGCGCTGATCCCGCCGGGCAACGCCCCGACGCACAGCGTCACCGTGCCGGTCCTCACTTATCACCGCGTGGTGTCGCTCCCGGCCGTCGGCCAGCTCGACCTGATCGTCGACCCCGGCAACTTGATGGCCGAGCTGCAGGCGATCCACGCCGGCGGCTACCACACCATCACCCAGGCGCAGCTGTTCGACGCGCTCTACAAGCACGGCACGCTGCCGCCGAAGCCGATCATCATCTCGGTTGACGACGGCTACGTCGACGATGTCCGCACGATCCTGCCGGACCTGAAGCGGATGCACATGGTGGCGACGTTCTTCGTCATCACCGGGCGGACCACCGAGCCCGGGTTCGTGACCGCCGCGCAGATCCGGGAGCTCGACCATGCCGGGATGGACGTCGGCGATCACACCGCCCATCACGTCGACCTTCGCGCGATCACACCATCGGAGCTGGAGATGGAGACGAGCGGTTCCCGCAAGGTGCTCGAGCGGATCCTGGGCCATCCCGTGTACGCGTTCGCGTATCCGTTCGGCGCCTACAACGATGCCGTGATCGCAGCCGTCAAGCGGGCCGGGTTCACGCTCGCCTACACGACCGACAGCGGCAGCACCGAGAGCACATCGGCGCCGCTGACGATGCCGCGGATCCACGTCGGCCGCGCCGAGACGCCGAGCGGCGTGGTCGGCCTCCTGGGAGGGCAATGACGCTCGAGTTCCGTGAGTCGCGGGTCGACGACGGGATCGGCGGAACGCTGGCCCAGGCGATGCGAGACGAGATCGCCGAGACCTATGACGGGCTCGACCTCGACGGGGACGATATGCCGAAGGCCGGGCCAGCTGAGCTCGGGCCGCCCGGCGGCTCGTTCATCGTCGGCTACTCGGAGGGGACCGCCGTGTGCTGTGGAGGGATCAAGCGGCTCGATGAGCGGACCTGTGAGATCAAGAAGATGTATGTCGTGCCCGAGGCGCGGGGACGGGGCGTGGCCCGGGCCCTGCTCGAAGCGCTCGAGGGCGAGGCCCGACGCCTCGGCTACGAGGTCGCGCGCCTCGACACCGGCCCGCGGCAGGCCCGCGCCCGGCGGATGTACGAGCGGGCCGGATATGCCCCGATCGCCAACTTCAACGGCAATCCCGTGGCCACGTTCTTCGGCGAGAAACCGCTGAACTGACGGATTCCCCGGCCGCTGCGGCGCCCTGGGTACGGTCTGAGGGGTGACGGGTACGCGACCCAAGCTCGAGGACCCCGACGCAGAGCTCCTCGAGGCCAGCGCCGACCAGGACATGGAGGAGGCGCTCAGCCCGCGCCATCTCCGGGTCCGGTTGCTCCAGCTCGCCGCACTGGTGGTGGTCGTGGTGGTTCTGCTGCTGTTCGGTCCGGGCCTGGGAAGCGTCCGCAGCCAGCTCGATCACGCCTCTGCCGGCTGGCTCGCACTCGGCGCGGTGCTCGAGCTGCTCTCGTGCCTCTCGTATGTGATCGTGTTCCGGGCGGTGTTCTGCGCGCGCATGAGCTGGGGGCTCAGCTACCAGATCGGGATGGCCGAACAGGCCGCGAACTCGCTGCTCCCAGCGGGCGGCGCAGGTGGACTCGCGCTCGGCGTGTGGGCCCTGCGCCGGAGAGGTCTGAGCGCGGAGCACATCGGCCGCCGCACCGTCGCGTTCTTCCTGCTTACGAGCGTGGCCAACGTGGGCACCCTGATCGTGTTCGCGGCGCTGTTCGCCTCCGGCGTGATCGGCGGAGACACCGCCCCCGGGCTCACCTATGCGTTCGCGGCGGCGGGTCTCGTCGTGACGGCGGTCGTGCTGGCGCTACCCGCGCTGACGACGCGCCGATCCGGACCCGACGCGCCGCAGACGAAAGCCGGCCGGATCCGGGTCGCGCTGCGCGCTTCGCGGGCCGCGCTCTCGGGCGGCGTGCGCGATTCGGTGGCGCTGCTGCGACGGCGCTCGCCCGGAGTCCTGATCGGGTCTTTCGGCTACATGGGGTTCGACATCGCTGTGCTGGGGGTGTGCTTCCTCGCCTTCGGATACACCCCGAACTTCGGCGTGCTCGTCGTGGCCTACCTGATCGGGCAGCTTGGCGGCCTGCTGCCGCTCCCCGGCGGGATCGGCGGGATCGAGGGGGGATTGATCGGCGCGTTCGTGCTCTACGGGATACCGGCCGCGCCCGCCACGGTCGCGGTCCTCGCCTATCGCGTGCTGGCGCTTTGGCTGCCGGCGATCCTCGGGAGCCTGGCATTCGTCCGACTTCGCTCCACGCTCCGCCAGCCGCAGGACGACGCGGCGGCGCTGTGCGAACCGCTCGCGGATCCGATCCGCGACGTCAGGGTCCCGGCTCGGTCTGCATGACGCCGACCTCCGGGGTGGTCGTCCCCTGCTGGGAGGCCGCCGCCGTGGCCACGTCCCGTGGGTAGGTGGACCGGGCCCGCAGCAGGAAGAGGCCGGCGGCCACGAGCGTGCCGAGCAGGAGCAGGAAGCTGATCTCGAGCCCGCGGGCGGTCCCCGGCGAGACGACCCCCGGATGCGTGCCGATCGGCGCCTGCTTGGGGGCGATTCCGGCGATCACGTCGGCGAGCCCGCCGAACACGAGCGGGGCGAGCGCCTGGGCCAGTGAGCGCAGAACGGTGCGCGTGCTCTCGGCCCGACCCCACAGGCCCGCGGGCATGATGTCGAGCCGCGCGGCGTCGAGCGGCGGGTTGGCCGCCGACAGGAGCGCCGCCCCGGCCACGTCGAACCACACCGCGGGGGTCAGGTGGGTGGCGACGAGCCCGGGGATCAATAGCGCTGCCGCGCCGAGATAACACAGGGCCGGGACCCAGACCCGGACGTCGATCACCCCGCGCCGCAGCAGCGCGTCGGTCACCCGCCCGGAGACAAGCGTTCCGATCATCGCGCCCCCGACGAGCAGTGCCAGGACGAGCTCGGCGGTGGCCTGACTGGCCGCGTAGTGGCCGCGCACGAACAGCAGGGCGAACGTGGAGAGACCGGAGAAGTAGAAGTAGCCGAGCGACGAGCTGATGATCATGTGAACGTTCGTCGGGATCTTGAGGATGTAGCGGACCGCCTCCATCAGCGTCATCGTGCTCGGGTCCTCGGTCAGCACGAGCTCCGGGTCAGGCTCGACGCCGTGGGCCAGCACCGCCTCACGCGCCAGTTCGTCCTGCCCCGCGGCTTCGTCCTCGTCCTCGGCCGCCTCCGGTGTCGCCCCCGCCGGCCCCGCTGCGGCCGCGGCGACCGCCTCCTTGAGGTCGACGACGCCTGGTTCGAGCCGGCTCTGTCCGCCGCGCAGCGGCTCGGGAACGGTCCGGTACAGCTCGCGGGCGAGAAAGAAGCCGGGCAGCGCGAGCAGGAAGAACGCCGCCCGCCAGTCGATCAGGCTGGCGAACGAGCCGCTGATGATGAAGCCGGCGGCCGTTCCGGCGATCTCTCCCCCCAGGATGTAGGCGTACACGCGGCCGCGCTCGCGCGCGGGGAAGTAGTCACCGGTCAGGGATGCGATCGCCGGGCCGGCGGTGGCGGTCACCGCGCCCAGGAACAGCCGGGTGAGCAACAGGCTCGAGTAGCTGCCCGCGAACGCGCTCAGCAGCGAGGCCACGCTCCACAGCAGGATGCTGATCGACAGCATCGGGATCCGCTTGATCCGGTCGACCAGCATCCCGACCGGGATCGTGAAGATCGCCCCGACCAGGAGCGAGACCGCGGTGAGCAGCCCGATCTTGGTGTTGCCGATATGGAGCGAGCTCTCGAGCTGGGGCGCGACGGCGCCGACCGTCGCGCTGTCCGCCCCCTGGAGGGCCAGCACGGCCCCGAACAGCGTGATGACCCGGGCCCGGGCCGGGCCGCCCACGGTACGGACGACGCCGCTCTGCACCCGGCGGCTCGTCCAGCGGGTGCCCCGGATGAACGCGCGCCCGGCGCGCGCACCGACCTCCCTGGCCGGCATCTCAGCAGGCCCTCGACTGGGGCTGGGCCACCCGGCGGCCTACTCCGGGACTGTGATCCGATGCAACGAGCTCACGCCGCATTCACTGCAGTATTCCCGACGGCACTCGCCTGAACAGGGATGCCGCCGGGACTGCGGGGCCGGCGCCGGGCTGGGACGCCCTCCGGGTCGGGGTCAGGCCACGTCGCTGCCGAACGGCGGGTATGTCTCCGTGATCAGGAACAGCAGGGCATCCGCTCGGGTGGTGTACGCGAGGCAGAAGTCGATGGCGTCCTGGAGCGAACGAGGCTGGCGCCCGAGGACAACGATCGCGAACCAGGCCAGGAACGCGACGAAGCTCAGCACGAGCCCCAGCGCGTAGCGGATGACGTAGGCCAGGATCGCGTAGATGAACCGGAAGAACACCTTCAGACGGCTGTAGTGCTCGAGGGGCGGGGCGATCGGGACCCGCACCGGATACTCCGGATGCTCGCCACCGCTGAACGGCGGGTACTGGTCGACGCCCAGGAACAGGTAAGCGCTCAGCCGGGTGATGTAGCGCAAAAAGCCGGTGGAGAAGTTCCACAGCGGCTCCGGCCAGCGCGCGGTGAACACGAGCGCGAACCACGAGATGATCAGCACGACGTAGAACACGAGCCCGTAGAACGTCGCGAAGACGAGGTGTGGGATCGCGAGGAGGTAACGGAAGAACGTGGTCAAGCGGCTGCGCCGCTCGATGTAGTCCATCTCAAACCCAACGGGATAGGACAAGATCGGCCCCCTTCTTCGGTGATCAGATTTTTGGGCGTCCGGATGGTATTGGCACCGGCGGCGGCCGCAATGCCCCTTTCGTCTAGATCTGGACGCCGGCAGGTGGCCGCCGAGCGAAAGGGTGCGGCGTCAGTCGTCGCCGATGACGCGCAGGATCACAGCCCGCGCCGTGCGCCCTGCCGCCTCGACGAGCGGCGCAAGCTCCTCCTCGCGCAGCTCCTCAGCGACGTCGACCACGACCACGAGCGGCTCCGTCCCCGCGCCGGCGCCGCCGATCACGCGATGAACGGTGTCGGCCTCCCGCTCGAGGCCCTCGGCGGAGGGGAGTGCCAGCACGACCTGGCCGGCCGCGGGCGGCTCGAGCTTGCCCTCGGCATCGGCGGGCCCGACCTCGACGAACGCGTCGCCGTTGGCCACACTCGGCGGCGGGTCGGCGGCGAGCTGCAGCTCAACCCTGCTCTCCCGCGGAACCTGGATGATCAGCTTCGGCTGCCGAGCCACCGGGCAACCGTAGCGTGATCGAAGCGGCCGACGTCGACGAACTCGTTCGCAGCCGCACTGCCTCCGATCCGGTCGACCGCGTCGCCGAGTATCTGGGCCCAGGTGTGCTCGACCAGCACCGCGGCGATTGCCTGCCCCGGGGCGAGCTTCTCGCCGAGTCCCGAGATCGCGTCACCGGCCTCGCTCTGTAGCGCCCGCTCGGTGGCCGTGCGACGCCGGCGCTCGTCCAGACGGAAATCGATCAACGCGCTGACCATTCCGCCGGCGCCGGTCGGCGACAGCGTGATCGCGACGAGCTCGCCGCTATCGGCCTGGCGGCCGACGAACACCGCGTCGAGCACGCGCATCGCACCGCCGCTCTCGATCCGCTCGAGCGCGCTCGCCAGCTGCCCGTCGAACGGGAACGAGGAGTCGAAGCGGTAGGCGAGGAGCTGGTTGGCGGGCACCTGCTGGCAACACTAATGGCACGGAGCTGGTCGACGGGCGTAAGGTTGGTTGGCGGCGGCGCGATTACCACTAGGAGGTAGCGATGGCGACCCACGCAGACGAGATGCCCATCCTCGACCTGCTCACGGGCATGACAGCAAGCTCGCTCGAAGCGTCCAACCTCGACTCCCGGACCCTGATGCTGGTCCGGATCGCGGCGCTGGTCGCGGTCGACGCGCCCCCCGCGTCATACGTGATGAACATGCGGGCCGCGGGTGAGAGCGGCGTCAGCGCCGACGAGGTGCAGGACGTCCTCGCCGCGGTCGCCCCGATCGTCGGCACCACGCGGGTCGTCTCCGCGGGGGGCAAGATGGTCCGGGCGCTCGGCCTGAAGTCGGCGCTCGGTGAGCTCGACGACGGCGGCGACTGACCGGCACCGGCGCGGCCCGCCGCGCCGCTACAAAATCCCGATCTCCGAGTTGTCGCCGACCAGGAAGCGATAGGCGCGCGGCTGGCGACGGTCGCGACCGATGGTGACGTTGCGGCCGAGGAGTGATGACTCCATGCGGCCGTCGAGGTTGCGGACGACCGAGTTCGCGAGCAGGATCGAGTGCTCGACCTCGGCGTTGTCGATCGCGCAGCCCTCGCCGATGGCCGTGTAGGGCCCGATGTAGCAGTTGGTGAGGTGGGCGCCGGCGCCGATGATCGCCGGCCCGCGGACCGCACAGTGCTCGAGTCGCGCGCCAGGCTCGATCACGACGCGGCCGTCGACCTGGGAGTCGACCAGCTCTCCCTGCACGCGCTCGGAGATCGTGTCGAGCACGAGGCGGTTGGCGGCGAGCATGTCGTCGAGTCGGCCGGTGTCCTTCCACCAGCCCTTCACGATGTGCGGCTCGACCCGGTGGCCCTGATCGACGAGATGCTGGATCGCGTCGGTGATCTCGAGCTCGCCACGGGCCGAGGGCTCGATCGCGCGGGCCGCGTCGTGCACGCCCGCTGTGAACATGTAGACGCCGACCAGCGCCAGATCGGTCTTCGGCTCGGGCGGCTTTTCCACCAGGCGGGTGACTTTGCCGTTGTCGAGCTCGGCCACGCCGTAGTTCTCCGGGTCGGTGACCTGGGTGAGGAGGATGAGCGCCTCCGGCGAGTGCTCGCGGAACGCGGCGACGAGGTCGTGGATGCCGCCCTGGAGCAGGTTGTCGCCGAGGTACATCACGAACGGGGACGTGCCCAGGAACGGCTCGGCGGTGAGCACGGCGTGCGCCAGGCCCGCCGGCTCGTCCTGGACGATGTAGGTGAGCGTCACGCCGAAGCGCGAGCCGTCGCCCGCCGCGGCCTTGATCTCGCCGCCCGTCTCCGGGGCGATGATGATCCCCACCTCCTCGATCCCGGCCTGGGCCATCGCCTCGATGCCGTAGAACAGCACGGGCTTGTTGGCGACCGGCACCAGCTGCTTGGCGCTGGTGTGCGTGATCGGCCGCAGTCGTGTGCCCTTGCCACCGGAGAGGATCAGACCCTTGAGCTCATTCATCGAGGGCGGAGCGTACCCGGCAAACGGTTCCCGATCGCTGAGCGAGCGCCTTATGCTCGCGGCGGTCGCTCCGCACCGGGCGGGGCGAGGGGATCTGAAAGGGGTTGGTGATGCGCAGGCTTACTCAAGTCGCATCGATGGCGGCCGTCGCGTTCGGCTGCATAGTTTCCGGAGCGGCGGCGTCTACTCCCGGGTGGGAGTGCATACCGACGACCGCTGGACAGGCGGTCGTTTCGGGCGGAACCGGGGGGGCACCGAGCTGTAGCGCAGGCACGACCGCCGTGCTGGCGCCGACGTACGAGTCCTCGGGCGTCGGCGGAAAGCCGACCGTCCAATTCTCGAATGTCAACG
>DASXOS010000030.1:0-2379 GCA_036494115.1 Solirubrobacteraceae bacterium
TCGCCGGGCTGAACGCCGGCGCGATCGACTACATGGTCAAGCCGTTCGCGTTCGCAGAGCTCGAAGCCAGGATCGCCGCTCACCTGCGCGCAGCCCGTCAAGCCCCGCCGACGACGCTGCGTTATGGAGGGCTGGAGATCGATCTGCTGACCCGCAGGGTGACGCACCTGGGCGAGCCAATCCGACTGACCACGACCGAGTTCGACCTGCTCGCGTACTTCATGAACAGCCCCGGACAGACGCTGACCCGCCAGCAGATTCTCCGCGCGGTGTGGGGCTATGACCATGACCCCGAGACGAATGTCGTCGACGTGTACGTCGGCTATCTGCGACGGAAGCTGGGGCTCGACGGCCGCGGCGCGGCGATCACAACGATCCGTTCCGTCGGGTACCGGCTCGAGGATCGGCCGTGATCCGGCGGGTAAGCGTCCGCTGGCGGCTCGTCGCCTGGGTGACGGCGGTGCTGCTGGCGGGAGCCGCGGTGGTGTTCGTCGTCGTCTATGAGAACACGGGCTCCGAGCTGCGCGGCCAGATCGATCACGATGTCACGGGCGACGCGTCCCAGCTGGCGCAGGCGATGCGCACGGTCGGTTCCGACCAGCCGGCCAAGCTGTATGCGGCCGCGCTGCACTATCTCCGCTCGCAACCGTTCACGGGCGCGTCCTCGCTGCTGTTCATCGACGTACCAGGCCAGGGAACCGCCAGCAACCACCCCGAGGTGTTCGGGGACAGCCGGCCGGATGACGGGGAATCGGCCGCCGACCAGCAGCGCGAGAACGCGCTCGGACAGCGACTGCTCAGCGCGCCCCTGGGCCTGAACACCGCCGACGTGCCCGACGTCGGACACGTGCGCTTCGACCAGCGACTGGTGAGCCTGAGCGGCATCACGCTCCGCGTCGGCGCCGGCGAGCCGCTCGTGATCGTCAAGCGCGCCCAGCACAGCGTGGCGCGCTCTTTCCTGATCGCCGGGGCGATCGCGCTCCTGCTCGCGCTGCTCGCCTCCTACCTGGCGGGAGCGTCGGTGTCGCTGCCGCTGCGCCGGATGGCGCGGATCGCCGCGCGCGTCGACGAGGGCGACCTGCAGCCCCGAATGCACCCGCCTGCGTCCGCCGGCAGCGAGATGCTGATCCTGGCCGAGGCGTTCAACCACATGCTCGACCGGCTCTCGACGGCATTCGACGCCCAGCGAGACTTCCTCGCGGACGCCTCGCACGAGCTGCGGACACCATTGACCGTCATCGCCGGCCAGATCGAAGTGCTGGCCGCGCAGGACGAGCCCGATCCCGTTGAGGTCAAGCGCGTCCAGCGTCTGATCAGCGCCGAGGTCGCCCGGACCTCACGGCTGGTCGACGACATGCTGTTGCTGGTCCGCTCGGAGCGCGGCGACTTCCTCCAGGTGCAGGACATCGATCTCCGGGCGTTCATCGAGGACCTGTGGTACGCGGTGGGGACGACGGCGACCCGGCACTTCGAGCTCGAGAACATCGCGTCGGGCACCCTCACCGCCGACCCTGATCGCCTCGCCCAGGCCCTGCGCAACCTGATCCGGAACGCGATCGAGCACACCGCCGAGCCGGGCGGGCTCGTGCGGATGGAGGTGCAGTCACGGCCAGGCGGACGCGTTCGCTTCACGGTCATCGACGACGGGCCGGGCATCCCGGTCGAGCACCGCGAGCGGGTGTTCGAGCGCTTTCACCGCACCGACGACGGCCGAGCGCGCGTGGCCGGTGGCACGGGCCTCGGCCTTCCGATCGTCCGGGCGATCGCCGAAGCGCACGGGGGAAGCGTTCACATCGTCCCGTCAGAGACGGGCGGCGCGGTGCTGCGCCTCGAGCTCCCCGGCCTTCTCACCGCGGCCGCGCACCGGCGACCGATGCGCTCAGGGGCTCGGGACTGAGAAGTCCGGCGCTTCGGCCGCTCGCGCTGGTCGCCGTGACCGCCGCGGCGGCGTTCGCCCTGCTGACGGTGCTGGTGACGACGAGCGCGCCGCTCGGCATCGACCACACCGCATTTGAAGCCCTGCACGACATCCGGGCGCCGTGGCTCGATCACGCGGCGCGGGTCGTCACGACGTTCGGGCTGTTCGCGATCGTCGGGCCATCGGTCCTGGTCGCGGCCCTGCTCCTGATCCGCGGGCATGAACGGATCCGAGCCGCGGCGCTCGTCGCCGGGTGCGGCCTGGCGTGGCTGAGCGTTCAGATCGTCAAGGGCGCGGTCGACCGCGCCCGACCTCCTGCGCCGCTCGTCCATGCCACCGGTGCCAGCTATCCATCGGGTCACGCCGCCAACTCGGTCGGGTGGCTGGCGCTGGCGATCGGAGTGACCGTGCTGGCGCCCAGCGGCCGCTGGCGAGTCGCCGTCGTCGCCGCGGGCCTCGGG
>DASXOS010000031.1:0-12550 GCA_036494115.1 Solirubrobacteraceae bacterium
GTTCGGCCACCCTCGACGGTGCCGGGTCGACATTGGCCGCTCCGATCTACCAGCAGTGGGGCTCGAATCTGAAGTCCCAGGGCCTGACCGTGAACTACAACCCGGTCGGCTCGGGCACGGGCATCGCCGACCTGCAGACCGCGACGGTCACGTTCGCGGGCTCCGACCCGGCACTGAAGCCGGAGGATCGCAGCGGGATGAAGGGACCGGTCCTGCAGTTTCCGGTCGCGTTCGGCGCGATCACCGCGTCCTACAACCTGCCCGGCATCAAGAGCGGCCTGAAGCTCGATGGGCCGACCCTGGCCAACATCTTCATGGGCAAGATCAAGACCTGGGACGACCCGGCGATCAAGTCGCTGAACCCGGGGCTGAACCTCCCCAGCACCTCGATCACGATCGTCCATCGGTCAGACTCGTCGGGCACGACGGCAGGCTTCACGACCTTCCTGTCCGACGTCAGCCCTGCGTGGAAGTCCTCGATTGGGTCCGACAAGGACGTGAAGTGGCCGGTTGGCACCGGCGCGGCCAAGAACTCGGGCGTCGCCGCTGCGGTCAAGCAGACCACTGGCGCGATCGGCTATGTCGAGCAGGCGTATGCCCTGGAGAACGGGTTCACCTACGCCGCGATCAAGAACTCGGCGGGCACCTACATTCTGCCGACGATCTCGAACACGTCGGCCGCGGCCCAGGGGATCAAGATCCCCGGGGATCTCGGAATCTCGACGATCAACTCGCCGGCTCCGCAGGCGTACCCGATCGTGTCGCAGACCTTCCTCGACACCTACCAGGATCCGTGCAAGGACGGCAAGGCGAGCCAGGGCGTGGCCAGCGGGCTGAAGAAGTTCCTGACCTACGCCTTCGACGACGGCCAGAAGACGCTCGGCTCGAGCTCGAGCCAGCTGCCGTACGCGCCGCTGCCGGCAGGGCTGGCGGCGAAGGACAACGCGCAGCTGTCGAAGCTGACCTGCAACGGCTCACCGTTGTCGTAGGACGCTGAGATCGAGGGCTCGGAGATAGAGGCGGAGATGGAGGCAAGCGCCACCGTCATCAGCGGCGACCACTCGGCACTCGAGGGGTCGCCGCTGAGCCGCCTGCCCGACCGCGCCCTGCGCTACGGGCTCACGGCCCTGGCAGTGGCGATCCTGCTGCTGCTCCTCTATTTCTTCATCCGGCTGATCGGCGAGTCGCACGACGCGCTCTCGAAGTTCGGCTTCAGCTTCGTCTTCGGCAACGACTGGGACGTCTCGCGCAACATCTACCACGGCGCAGCGCTCGTGGTGGGGACGCTGATCACCTCGGGGATCGCGCTCCTCATCGGAGTGCCGGTCGCGGTGGCGACTGCGCTGTTCTTGACCGAGATGTGCCCCCGGCGGGCGCGGCCCGCGCTGGCCATGCTAGTCGACCTGCTGGCGGCGGTGCCGTCGGTCGTGTACGGGCTGTGGGGGGTGTTCGTGCTCGGGCCGAAGCTCCAGCCGGTCGAGAAGTGGTTCGCCGACACGTTCTCGTTCATCCCGTTCATCGGCGGCGGCGGCAGCTCGATCACACCCGGCAACTACTTCATCGCCGGGCTGATCCTGGCGATCATGATTCTCCCGATCGTCTCTGCGATCTCTCGTGAGGTGCTGGCCACGGTGCCGGCCGAGAACAAGGAGGCGGCGCTGGCGCTGGGGGCGACGCGCTGGGAGATGATCCGGATGGCGGTCCTGCCGTACGCGCGGCCGGGGATCACCGGCGGCGCGATGCTCGGCCTCGGTCGGGCGATCGGAGAGACGATCGCCGTCGTGTTGACGATCGGCAACGCGCCGACGATCGGCAAGCACATCTTCGATCAGGGCTACAGCCTGGCCGCGGTGATCGCCAACGAGTTCGGCGAGGCCGCCAACCAGCCGCTGCACAAGTCGGCGCTGTTCGCGGCCGGCCTGGTGCTGTTCATCATCACGCTGATCGTCAACATCATCGCTCGCTGGTTCGTGTCCCGCGGTACCCGCGGTCAGCGGGGCGCCGGCGGCGGTGCCATCGGCGCGGTTGCGGTGGGAGGGGCGGGCGAATGAGCACCGGAGCCAGCCCGCTGCTGCCGCACGTCAGCGGGCGCCGGCGGCGCACCGACAAGATCATGCGCGGTCTGCTGGCAGCGGCCACCGTGATCGCCCTGATCCCGCTGGTGCTGATCATCTACTACCTGCTCTACAAGGGGCTGAAAGCCTGGAGCGGCAGCTTCTTCAGCACGGATCCGAACGGGAATTTCTTCGGCGATCCGGGCGGCGTGCGCAGCGCGATCTTCGGCACGCTCGAGATCGTCGGCCTGGCCACGCTGATCTCGATTCCGATCGGGATCGCGGTGGCGCTGTACCTGACCGAGTACGGCAAGGACCACTGGTTCGCGAGTGTCGTCCGCTACTTCGTCGACGTGATGACCGGCGTGCCGTCGATCGTGTTCGGCCTGTTCATCTACATCGTGCTCGTCGTCTCGCACACCGGCGGCAGTGGATTCGCCGGCTGGAAGGGCGCGCTCGCCCTCGCCCTGCTGATGCTCCCGATCGTGATCCGCTCCGCCGAGGTCGTGCTGCTGCTCGTCCCCAACAGCCTGCGCGAGGCTGCACTGGCGCTCGGTGCGCCGCGCTGGCGCGTGGTGTGGAGGGTGGTGCTGCCGACCGCGCGGCCCGGGCTGATCACCGGCTCGCTCCTCGCGGTGGCCCGAGGCATGGGCGAGACGGCACCGCTGCTGTTCACGGTCTCGCTGGCATTCGGGCTGACCGGCAACCTCAACAGCCAGATGAACACCCTGCCGGTCCAAATCTTCACGGACATCACCAATCCGCGTAATGTCATCGTCACACGAGCGTGGGGCGCCGCGCTGACCCTCGTGGCCCTCGTTCTGATCCTCAACCTGGTCGCGCGCCTGATTGCGCGAAGGAGCCGCATGGCATGATCCCCCCGGAGACCACAAGTAAGGAATCTGACGCGAAGATGTCAACCGCCGAAGGCCGATCCGAGCAGACCGACGCGACACCCGACCGCGCCGCGCTCGGGGCCCGCCAGGGCAAGGGCCACTCCGTGCTGGTCAAGGACCTGCACGCGTACTACGGCCAGGTCCACGCGGTCAAGGGCATCGACATCAACTTCTCCCCGGGCGAGGTGACCGCGATCATCGGCCCCTCTGGATGCGGCAAGTCGACGATGGTCCGCTGCATCAACCGCATGCACGAGGAAATCCCCGGCGCCCGCTCGGAGGGTGAGGTCAAGCTCGACACGCTCGACGTCTACGACGCCGGCGTCGACATCACCGCGGTACGCCGCCTGATCGGGATGGTCTTCCAGAAGCCCAACCCGTTCCCCACGATGTCGATCTTCGACAACGTCGCCGCCGGGCTGCGGTTGACCGGCAGCCGGGGCGACAACCTCCGCGAGCGCGTCCACAAGGCGCTGCGGGCCGTGGGACTGTGGGGCGAGGTGAAGAACCGACTCAGTTCCGCCGGCGGCGGCCTATCCGGCGGCCAGCAGCAACGCCTCTGCATCGCCCGGACGATCGCGGTCGAGCCCGAGGTGATCCTGATGGACGAGCCGTGCTCGGCGCTGGACCCGGTTGCGACGCTGAAGGTCGAGGAGCTGATCGACGAGCTCAAGCAGCGCTACACGATCGTGATCGTGACCCACAACATGCAGCAGGCGGGGCGCGTCGCGGACTCCACCGTGTTCATGCTCGACGGCGAGGTCATCGAGCACGCGCCCACCGAAAAGCTGTTCACCACCCCCGACGACGAGCGCACCGAGCGCTACGTCACCGGAAAGTTCGGGTAGGTCGCCGTGGTGCAAGAGACACGCCACCAGTTCCGCGAGGACCTCAAGGAGCTCGAGCGCCAGGCCCTCGGGGGCCTGGACATCGTGATCCAGCAGTTGGATCGCGCGATGGAGTCGATCTCCTACCAGGACGTCGAGCTCGCCGGGATGGTCGTCGCCGACGACGACCGGATCGACGGCCGCTATCTCGAAGTGCATCAGGGCATCCTGTCGCTGCTCGCGCGCCAGGCGCCCGTGGCCACCGACCTGCGAATCGTGGCCGCCCTGCTGCACACGATCCGTTGCGTCGAGCGGATGGGCGATCAGTGCGTGAACATCGCCAAGCTCGTGCCGCTGTCCGGTTACGAGGCGCCCAAGGACAAGGGCATCCTCGACGCGATCGAGCGCATGGGCCAGCTCGCGCGCTCCCAGGTCGGCCAGGCCAAGGATGCATTCGCCACCCGCAACGTCGAGCTGGCCCGCGACCTGGTCCGCCAGGACGCCGAGATCAACCGGCTCAACCGCGAGATCTTCCGATCCGCGGTCGAGGTCGGCGACGACGTCGACGTGCGCGAGTGGGCGATGTTCATGATCCTGGTCGCGCGCTGCCTCGAGCGTGTCGGTGACAACACGGTCGACATCGCTGAGCAGACCGTGTTCGTCGTCACCGGCTTGTTCCGTGAGCTCGCGGACGCCTCGACGCCGTCCGGCTCACCGACTCCCCTTAACGGCTGAGGCCGGCAGCCGTCGCCGGCAGCCGGCCTCGTGCACACACAGAGAGAGGACACTGAGAGTACGGCGCCAGTCGCCCAGTGATGTGATCATTTGATGTCCGGCGGCGGCCTATCACCAGAACGACACATCGGTCGCGTTGTGCAGGCATATCGTGCGGCGTGCGATGTCTCGGAAGGGTGCGAACGGGAGTGCCCTGTGGACCCGGCTCGGGATCGACCAACCGGCCGGGTGGTGGCCGGCGATCGCGCGGCTGAAGTCCTACGAGGCCGCCGGGTTCCGGTATACGCAGGTGCGAATGCCGCCACGCGGCGTTCTGTCCGAGCCGGCGCTGGCGGTGCGCCACGCGTGCACGCTGCGCGAGCGCTTCGAGCTCACCGGTCTGCGGCTGATCCTGCATGCGCCGGACGATCTGCTCGCCGGTAGCACTGAGCACGATCAGCAGTTCCGCGGCGCGCTGCGCTACGCGAGGCTTGCCGGAGCGGAGATCGTCGTCTACCACGGCGCCCGGCTTCCGGTGGCGATGCGGGGAGTGCGCACCCGGCTCGAGGCAGAAGCCCGGTCGCTGCGGCGGCTGGTGCCCGCGGCCGAGGACGGCGGGATCCGGATCGCGATCGAGAACCTGGCGCCGGTGTACCCCGGTCCACCGCACGTCTGCCACGACCCCGCGGCCGTCGCTGAGCTGGCCCACAGCCTCGATTCCGACCACGTGGGCGTGTGCCTCGACCTCGGCCACGCCCACATCGTCGCGAGCATCGCCCGGCGGCCGCTGCTCGAGCTGATCGAACCCGCACTGCCGCACGCGATCCTGTTCCATGTCCACGACAACTTCGGAGCGCGCGTCAAAGCCGAGTGCGCGGGCCAGGTCGAGCCGCTGCGCCTCGACCTGCACCTCCCGCCGGGCGCCGGCTGCGTGCCCTGGGAGACGCTGGCGCCACGTCTGGCGCGTCACCGCGCGCCGGTACAGCTCGAGATCCACCCCGCAGGGCGGCCCGAGCCGGGAACGCTGGCGGTGCTGGCGCGCGAGGTCTTGGGGCTGGGGGAGGGCGGCGTCGTTGCCGCGCGCTAAGCGTCGTCGTCGTCGCCGCCGTCGCGCGCTTGGTCTGAGGGCGCGGCGCCGTCCTGCGGGGCGTACACCCGCACCTTCTCCCGCTTGCCCTTGAGCTCGATTCCGGTTCGCTCGGCGAAATCGGGATGCGAGTCGCCGAGGAGCTCCTTGGTGCGCTCGGCGATCAGGATCTGATCGCCGCTGTCCTTCGTCGCGGCCTCGACGCGTGCCGCAACGTTGACCGGGTCGCCGATCACGCTGAACTCGAGCCGCCCGGCGCCGCCCAGGTTCCCGGCCACGACCGTGCCCGAGTTGAGACCGATCCCGAGCTCGAGTCCCTGCTCGGACTTCACCTCCCGCGAAATTTGGAGCGCCGCGGCGAGGGCCTGGTCGGCATGGTCCTCCTGGCGCCGCGGAGCACCGAACACGGCGAGGAGGCCGTCGCCGACGAACTTGTCGACGCGGCCCCCCTTGTCGTGGATGATCGGGACGATCTGCTCGAACAGCTCATTCAGCGCCGAGACCACCTCGTCCGCCGGCGTCTCCTCGGCGAACCCGGTGAAGTCGCGGATGTCGATGAACATGATCGTCACCTCGACCTGCTCGCCGGCGAGGTCGGTGCCCTCCTTAAGGATGCGCTCGGCCACGTCGGGATCGACGTACGCGCCGAACGCGTCGCGGATCTTCTCGCGCTCCGCCAGCCCGCCCGCCATACGGTTGAAGCCGAGCTGGAGCTGCCCGATCTGGCTGCCGTCGTAGACCGGGACGCGGACGTCGAAGTCGCCGTCCTGCACGTCCGCCAGCGCCCGGCGCACCGAGTCGATCGGGTCGGCGGTGGTCCGGGCAGCCAGCGTGACGGCCATCAGCCCGACCGCGATCCCGGTTCCGCCCAGCACGACCATCACGACCGCCAGACGATGGAGGGTGGCGTTCGGGTCGCCGGCCAGCGCGAGGATCCCGATCGCCACGATCGTGCACACCGGCAAACCCGTGCCGAGCAGCCACGCCAGCACGGCGCGCGTGGCCACCCCAGGCACCGCGAAGCGCCGGTCGGTACCGTCGGCCAACGCCCGCGCCGCCGCCGGCCGCAGGATGCGCTCGCTCAGCAGGTATGCACACGAAGCGGTGATCAGTCCGGTGAGCATCACCACGATCGCCACGCGCACACCCAACGTGGTTGAGAACGTCGAGTTGATCACCCCGAACAGCACCGCCGCCACCAGCCACAACGAGACCTGGAGCGCGAACAGGCGCAACGGCCCGTAGAGCACGGTCCGGATCTCACGGGGCGTGGGTGCGCGCTCCTCGGTCAGCCAACCCTGTAGACGGAACAGCCTCCTGCCGCCGACCACTCCGACCGGCACCGCGACCGCGACGTATGCGGCGGCCGCGATCCCGTTCACGAGCTCCACGTGAGAGGGGTTCGCCACCGTCGGTAGCGGCAGCACGAAGTACGCGATCACCAGCACCGCGCATGCCCCGATCACGTTCGCGGAGACGATCACGAGAATGAGCAATACCTGAGCGAGCCGGTAGATCTCCGCGCCCGGGAGATCCGTCTCCCCGGGACGGCGGAGTTCACGCACGCCCGTCTTGACAGCTCGCTTGAGTCCGCTGATCGCGCTCATCGGCACCGGACCCTATCCGCTGATTTGCGGGGGAACGGCAGGTTCGCCCAGCTATCCGCCTGCGGGGTGCTGGCGGTGCAGCTTTGGACACCGGGCCAATGACCGGGTCTCGGGTCGACCTTACGTTTCCAGCATGCGTACACGACCGCCCCAGATCGTGGCGTTCGGTGGAGGAGGCTTCTCGATGGAGTGGGGGAACACCCTGCTCGACGATCACGTGCTCTCGCTCACCGGAGTGGACCGTCCGCGCGTGTGCTTCCTGCCGACCGCCAGTGGCGACGCCGACCACTACGTCGTGCGCTTCTACCGCGCCTTCCCCGCGACACGGTGCGAGCCCTCCCACATCTCGTTGTTCCGGCGTGAGACCGGCGTCGGCGATCCGTTCGCGCACCTACTCGAGCAGGACCTGATCTATGTCGGGGGCGGCAGCGTCGTGTCGCTGCTCGGCACCTGGCGGGCGCACGGGATCGACGAGGCGCTGCACGCCGCCTGGCAGGCGGGAGTGGTTCTGTGCGGCGGCTCGGCCGGATCGCTGTGCTGGTTTCAGCAGGCGCTGAGCGGATTCCACGAGGGAGAGGCGCGCCAGGTCGACGGGCTAGGCTTCCTCCCCTGGAGCAACGCGGTGCACTACGTGGACGAACCGGGACGTAGAGACGCCTTCGTGCAAGCCGTCTCCGCCGGCATGCCGCCCGGCTATGGCGCCGGCAATGGAGCCGCGGTCAGGTTCGTCGGCACCGAGCTCGCTGAGGCGGTGTCCTCGCGCAGTGGAGCGCAGGCGTTCTACGTCTCCGCCGATGCCGACGGCCGCGCCGCCGAGCGCGAGCTGCCCGTGAGGTATCTAGGCTCCGGCACGGAGTGTCCTCAGGATCAGGATCAGACTCGGGATCGGGATCGGGATCGGGATCGGGCGATCGCGGCGTGAGCCGCGAACCCCGGGGCGACCGGCGCCGCATCCTGGCGATGGGTGGCGGCGGCTTCACGATGGACGACCGCAGCCCGGCGCTCGATCGCCTCGTGCTCGACCTGACAGGTTCGGCGGTCCCGCGGATCTGCTTCTTGCCCACGGCAAGCGGCGACCCGGTCGACCAGGTCACGCGGTTCTATGAGCGGTACAGCGACTGGCCGTGCGAGCCGTCGAGCGTTTCCCTGTTCCACCTCGGTCGCGATCGCATCGACCCTGTCGAGCACCTGCTGGCGCAGGACGCGATCTACATCGGGGGCGGCTCGATGCGCAACATGCTCGCGATTTGGCGCGAGCACGGGATCGACCGCGCGGTCCGGTCTGCCTGGGAGCGCGGCATCGTGCTGGCCGGTCTGAGCGCCGGGGCGATGTGCTGGTTCGAGGGCGGGATCAGCATGAGCGGCGGGGCGCCCGAGCCCGTCGCCGGGTTGGCGCTGCTCGACGGCAGCCTCTCGGTGCACCTTGACGGTGAGCCGTCGCGCTGGCCGGCATTCGTGGAGGCTGTGGGCCAGGGCGCCCTCCCGGCCGGTTATGCGGCCGACGACGGCGCGGCGCTCGTGTTCCATGGATCGCGGCTTGTCGAATGTGTGTCGTCTCGGCAGGGCTCCCGAGTGCTTCGCGTGTCGCCCGATGGCGATGGCGGCGTCGTGTCGTCGGAGATGCCCATGCGCTTGCTGCCCGGGGCCCGTGTGTCTGAAAGCTCTCCGAGTGAGGCGTCTGCAGTGTCTGAGCTGCGTGCCCTTCGCTCCGGACGCCGGCGCTGGGACTGAACTTTCGGGTGGCCGCGCTACTTTGTCGCAGCCGCCTGGCGGCGGCGCACGACCACCAGGGCGGTGGCGGTCCCGAGGGCCGCGAGCGCCAGCACCGCGATCAGGATCGTCGTCGTTGAGCTGCTGCCGCCGCTCGACGACGAGGAGACACCCTTGACGCCCTTGACCGGGTGCCCTGAGGCTGCGGCGAGCTTGCTGACCGCGGTGATCGCGGCCTGGGCCAGATCGTCGCTCGCCTTGCCGCCGGGCTTGGGCAGGCTCGCTACCGCGGAGGTGGCGGCGGGGCTCAGGCCCTGGCTGCCATAGCCGGCGGTCATCACGACAAGCAGCGCCTGCTTGGTGTGGAAGCTGATCTCCTGGTCGAGGAAGGTGGCGTACTGCTGGGGCTTGCCGAACAGGTCGGGGATCACGCCGAGGTCGACCGGCGAGCCGATGATCGCGACCTTGAGTGGAAAGCCTGCCTTCTTCGCCGCCGCTGTCTCGGCGTTGAGCGTCGTCTCCAGCGACCTCGCGGTCGGCGGCGAATAGGGGTAGAAGACGTTCTCGCCGAGCAGCACGTCGCTCGCCGGATCTCCGTCGGCGGCCGCAGCCGCCGGGAACAGCGTCGCGCTCAGCAGCAGGGCCACGAGGGCGGTCGCGAATCGGGATGCCATCGCGCTTCTGAGGCTACAAGCCCGGCGGGAAGCGATAGGCCGGGTGAGGGATGACATGGCCGCCTGTCTCGAGCACGATCTCGGCGTGGCGGGTCAGCGGGATCGCCCGCGGCGAGCCCAGCCACCGCCGGCCGCCGACATACGCGGCCACCGGCCCATCGAACCGGGCGAGCCGCGTCGCCGACAGAGGCTGCCCCCACACGTCGAACAGCCTCCCGAGGGTCGCCGCGCCAGCGCCCGCGCCGACGACGACCACGCCGGTCGGTTCGTAGGAGCGCAGCGGATACCAGCACGCGCCACCGCGCACGTACGCCCCGCTCCGGAGCTGCGGTGGCGCGATCCCGATCCCCGCCGGAACTGGGACGACGCGCCCCTGTCCGTACAGCTCCAGGTGGATGCCGTAGGCGCGCGACTGCAGCCGGGTGCAGCGCATCCCGGCGATCGGCTGCCGGCGGGCCACCGCCGCCGAGACCGCGGGTAGGCGGAATTGCGGCCCGCGTCCGACGGGGACGGGTCGGTAGTCAGCGGGGAGCGTCGTCGAGGACTTCCCTGCGCCTGCGCCGCCCGAGCCGCAGCCGGCGACCGCCAAGGCGGCCAGGGCGGCGATCAGGACGCCTGAGCGGCGCGCGCGGACGTCTCCTCGATCGCCACCTCGCAGCGCTCGGCTGCGAAGGAAACCTGGTCGCTGCGCCCGCCCAGATGCTCCCACTGCGCTCCGGCCCGGCTGGCGAAGTCGTCGAGGAACGCATCGCTGTGGAGCGGGTCGTGGTGGAACAGGAGCAGCCGTTCGGCGCCCACGCGGTGGCCGAAGTCGAGCGCGTCGGCGAGCGGTGAGTGGCCCCAGCCGAGGTGGGCGGCATATTCCTCGTCGCTGTACTGGCAGTCGTGAATCAACAGCGAGGCATCGCGCGCAAGCCCAAAGCCGGAGATCCAGTCGTCGTCGAGCTGCGACAGCGGGGTGCCCAGACCCGGCTCGTGGTCCGGGATGTAACACAGGGTCGTGCCCGCGTCCTCGATCCGGTAGCCGAGCGTCGGCCCGCGGTGGTTGACCGCGCTGGCGCGGATCTTCGCCGGGCCGATCTCCCACTCGATCTGGTCGGTCTCCCGGAACGACACCTGGGAGGGCAGCTCGCGAACTTCGACCGGCGCGAGTGGCGCGGAGATGTAGCGCGCGATCCGGTCGCACAGGGAGGCCTCCGGCGAGGCCGGACCCCAGATCGTGACCTCGGTCTCGGGCCGGAACAGGGGCGCGAAGAACATCAGCCCCTGGATGTGGTCGAGGTGCAAATGCGTGAGCAGGATGTTGATCGGCCGCTCGTCGCGGGGGAGCGCCGTCCCCAGGTTGCGGATTCCGGTGCCGGCGTCGAGGATCAGCGTGCTGCCGTCCGAGAGCGTGACCTCGACGCAGGAGGTGTTGCCGCCATAGGTCATCGTCTCGGGACCCGGCGCCGGGATCGAGCCTCGCGCTCCCCAAACCTTGAGCTTCATGACGTCTGCGATTCCTCTCCTTTGGAGCTACTTATCTCCGAAACGTCTTCATCCGTAACAGGCCAGAAGATGACCATCGCGCCGCTGCTCCCCGCCGCGCCGACGATCGGTATCGCGCTTGCGGCGATGTCCTGGTGTCCGTCGACGGCGCAGATGCGGAAGATGCCGTGGTGCGGACGGTCCCGGAGCAGGGCCTGCGTGGCCGGGATCGACTCGTAGGGCATCGGCTCACCGTCGTCGTCGAACGGCCCGAAGGTCGCGATCCACTGCTCCGGAGGCATCTGCCCGGTCTCCTCGAAGCTGCGGCCGAGCAGCGCCCCAGCCGCTTCGTTGAAGAACAGCAGCTGGCCGTCCTGGGCCACCAGGAAGGCGGGGGTGGAGATGCTGGTGAGCAGGTTGCGCGCCAGGATCAGCTCGAGCGGCTTCTGAGCGCTCATGACGCGCACACTGTACGCGCGCGCACGAGCTGACGTGCCTCTATTCTCACGACACCGTGGCCACGCAGAAGTCGAAGCGGCGATCGCGCAAGCGGCGCACCTCGGGGTCCGCGCCGCGGGCGGTGCCCTCGACGCGGCGCGATGAGCGGGCCGAGCGCCAGGCGAGTGCGACCCAGACCGACCGCCGCGCCCAGCGCCAGCTGGGCACCGAGGGCGAGCGCCCGCCGAGCCCGTTCGGCGGTCTCCCGGTCTCGGAGATCCTGATCTTCGCCGGGTTGGTGGCGATCGTGGTGTGGCTGTTCGCGGGTGGGCTCGCCACGCTCGTGGTCGGGATCACGGTGTGCGCGCTGGGCGTGCTCGAGGTCACCGCGCGCGAGCACCTCACCGGCTACCGGTCGCACACGACGCTGCTCGCCGCGATCCCCGCGGTGGCGCTGGGGATCGGCGTGGTGTCGCTGGTCGGCACCAACCGCAACGAGCGGGCCCCGGTACTCCTGGCCGTCGCCGTCCCGGTGTTCGCGTTTCTGTTCTGGCTGCTGCGCAAGCGCTTCCAGATCGCCCGCCAGGCGCGGGTGGCGCGCCCTCCCGCCGCCTGAACTCAGCGCCGCGAGCGCGGGGCCCACAGCGAGTCCGCGAGTGCGTCGTCGGGCTCGAGCGCGTGCTCGCTCTCATCGCCGAGGGGGCGCGTCGGCAGATGCAGGACGAAGACCGCGCCGCCGTCCGCGGCGTTGTCGGCGGTGACTGACCCGCCGTGCTGGGTGGCGACCTGGCGGACGATCGCGAGGCCGAGACCGCTGCCGTGGGTGCCCCGGGCGTTGACGCCGCGGTAGAAGCGGTCGAACACGTGCGGCAGATCCTCGGGGGCGATGCCGGGGCCGTGGTCGCGAACACGCAGTCCGCCGGTATCCACCGTCACCTCGACGACGCCGTCGGGCGGGGAGTGCTTGGCCGCGTTGTCCAGCAGATTGTTGATGGCCCGCGCCAGGCGCTCGGGGGCGCCGTCCACCAGCGTGGGGACGAGCGTGGCCTCGAAGTGGATCCCCGGCGCGTTGCGGC
>DASXOS010000032.1:0-5465 GCA_036494115.1 Solirubrobacteraceae bacterium
TTCGTCGAGCACACGCGGGTCCGGGCCGCCCGCCAGGTTCGCGCTCGACTGGAGCACCGGCCACTTGACCTCGGCCAGCAGATCCACCCGCGGAACCCGCAGCCCCAACGTCCTCCGATCGTCGCCGCAGGCGAGCGGGAACCGCTCGGCCGGGTTCGGCAGCAGCACACCCACCGGCCCCGGCAACAGCTCGAGCAGCGCCACCCGCGTGCGACGGCCGAGCTCCTCGAGAACGTCGACGGCCAGCTCGACGTCGAAGAACATCACCGCCGACGGCTTGTTCAGCGGACGGCGCTTCAGCCGATACAGCCGTTCCACCGCCAGCCGGTCGCCGGGATCGCAGGCCAGGCCGTAGACGGTGTCTGAGGGGAACACGGCCACCCCGCCCACGCTCAGACACCGCTCGAAATCGGCCGAGGCGGCGCTCACCGCCGGCCCACCACCACCCGCTCGTGGCCGGCCAGGTCGGGCAGCCGCGACACCGAGCCGAACCCGACATCGGCCATCAGCGACGCCACCGCATCGCCCTGGCCGAACCCGATCTCCACGGCGACCAGCGGTACGCCGTCCACCATCGTCATCAGCCGCCGGACCAGGTCCAGCCCATCCGGTCCCGAAAACAGTGCCAAGGCCGGTTCGTAGGAGCTGATCTCAGGCGCCAGCGGCACCTCCGCGGGCACGTACGGGAGGTTCGCGAGCACCGCGTCGGCGCCCTTGGCGAGCTCTCCGTTCCCGAGCAGATCCGCCTGCACGAATGCCACGCCCAGTCCCAGCCGCAGCGCGTTGCCCGCCGCGACGGCCAGCGCAGTCCCATCCACATCCACCCCCACCACGTCCAGATCGGGCCGTTCGTCCGCCAGCGCGAGGGCCACCGCTCCGCTCCCCGTGCCCACATCGATCACCCGCGCACCCGAGGGCAAGTGGAGCCCGACCTCGACCAAGAGCTCCGTCTCCGGACGCGGGATGAGCACGCGCCGGTCGACCTGGAGCGTGATCCGCCGGAACTCGCGAACGCCCGTGATGTAGGCCACGGGCTCGCGCGCCTCGCGGCGGGCCAGGAGCGCCTGGTAGCGCGCCAGCACCGATGGATCGAGGTGCGAGAGGGCGTCGAGCACGAGCCGCTCGCGTCCCACCCCGAGCACGAAGGCCAAGAGGACCTCGGCGTCGAGCCGCGGCGTGTCGCAACCGGCCGAGGCGAGCCGGCGGGCGCCCATCACCACCGCCTCCGCGACCGTGACCGGAGGCGTTCCGGCCACAGCGGCGGGCTCAGGCAACCGCCTTCTCCTCCAGACGTCGGCGCTTTTCGTCGTCCTGGAGAGCGGCCGTGAGCTCGTCGAGCTCGCCGATCAGGATCCCATCGAGGTTGTGCAGCCGCAGCCCGATCCGGTGGTCGGTGACCCGCCGCTCGGGGAAGTTGTAGGTGCGGATCTTCTCGGCACGCTCCCCGGTGCCGACCTGGGCCTGGCGCGAGGCGTCGATCGAGGCCTGCTGCTCGGCCTGGGCCCGCTCGTACAGCCGGGCGCGGAGCACGCGCATCGCGCGCTCGCGGTTCTGAAGCTGGGACTTCTCGTCCTGCATCGAGACGACGACGCCGGTCGGCTTGTGGGTGATCCTGACCGCCGAGTCGGTCGTATTGACCGACTGGCCGCCCGGGCCCGAGCTGCGGTAGACGTCGATCTGCAGATCCCCGGGATCGATCTCGACCTCGACGTCGTCGGCTTCGGGCAGCACGGCGACCGTGGCCGTGGAGGTGTGGATCCGGCCCTGCGACTCGGTCTCGGGGACGCGCTGGACCCGGTGCGTGCCGCCCTCGAACTTGAACACCGAATAGGCGCCGTCGCCCTTGACCGCGAACGTGTAGGTGCCATCGCCGATCGCCAGCGGCTCGACGGTGAACCCGCGCCGCTCCGCGTAGCGGGTGAGCATCCGGTACAGGTCGCCGGCCCACAGGCTGGCCTCGTCGCCGCCGGCGCCCGGGCGGATCTCGACGATCACGTTCTTGTCGTCGTTGGGATCCCGCTCGACCATCGCCAGCCGGATCTCTTCCTCGAGCGCGTCGATGCGCTCGCGCGAGGATTCGAGCAGCGCGCGCAACTCCGGGTCCCCCGCATCCTCGTCGAGGAGCTCGCGCGCCCCCTCGAAGTCATCGACGGAGCGGCGATACTCGGCGGCGAGCTTGGCCGCCGGCTCGAGCTCCCGGTAGGCCCTGCCGACGCTGCTGAACCGGGCTCTGTCGCCGATCACGGCAGGATCCGACAGCTCATTCTGGAGGTCCATAAACCGGGTTTCGATCTGGGTGACGAGATCGTCGATCATCCCCATCGAGTGTAGGGACGCACCGCGCGCTCAGGGACAGCGTCTCGCCACGGCGTCCACCCGACCCAGGAACGCGTGCAGCGCGGGCGCGTGGCCGATGATGAACGTGTCCGGCTGACCGCCCGGCATCGGGCGCCCGGCGGCGAACGCGATCAGCGGCGCGCCGCTGTACGGCACCTCGTCAGGGCACCGTCGCGCCGCGGCGACGGCGGCGCGGAGCTCCGAAGCGCTCATCAGCTCGTACCAGGCGTTGCTCGACCCCGCCCGCAGGAATGGCTGGGCGTGCTTCGGCGACGTGATCAGCGAGACGCTCTGCGCGAGCGTGAACAGCCACGCCACCGCGCACATGCCCCCGATCAGCCACGCCCGCGGCGACCGAACGGCGAACACCGTCCCGGTCACCGCCAGCGGCACCAGCACCGCTTCGATGGGAACAGTGATGTTGAGCCCCGTCCCTTCCTTGAAGTTCGTCAGGAAAGTGACGATCATCGCCGCCGCCAGGCCGAGCAGCATCCGCAGCATCCGGCGGTCCACCGCCTGAACCCGCAGCCACACGGCGATTGCGGCCGCCACCACGAGCCCGATCACGTTCCACAGCGCCTGCGCCCAGAACCCCTTCAACGCCCCGAGCGTGCGCGACCCGCTCTGCGTCTGGGCGTACACGGCGTCGCGCCAGAAGCCCTCGCCCCCCAGCACCCACGTGAGCGCAAGCCCGACGACCGCCACAACCACCGCCCACAACGCGGCCCGCCGCCAGTCGGTCGACAGTCCGACGACCACGATCGCCGGGATCACGAACGGAACCTTGATCAGCAGCAGCAGCCCGCACAGCACGCCCGCCAGGACGCTCCCCCCACGCCCACGCCCACGCAGACGTCCACGCCCACCGTCGGCGCCGGCGCCGGCCAGCGCCGCGCCGAGGAGCACAGGCAGCGCCACCAGCTCGGGTGTCAGCGCGCCATGCTCGTGGACGGCCCACGGCGTCAGCAGCACGAGGGGCACCGCGAGGATCGACGCCACACGGCTGCCGGTGATCCGCAGCACCATCGCCCCCGCGATCACGCCCGCGCCGAGCTGGAAGCAGGCGACGGCGAATCGCAGCCACTCGAGGCTGTCGTGAATCGCCTCCAGGACTGTCCCGATCACGAACACCCCGGGGGGCTGAGCGCCCGCGAACGAGCTGTACAGCCCGCCGCCGTGGAGCATCAGGTGCGCGCTCAGCGCGTAGACGCCCTCGCTGAAGTCCCAGTAGGTGTCGCGCAGCGCGAGGTGAACGGCGACGAGCGCGGCCAGCCCGAGGGCCGCGCCGACACCGAGTACGACCCCGCGGCCAGTCCGTGCGGCTACGCCACGACCTCGACGCCGACCATGTCAGCGGCCGAGGTCTCTCCTGGCCGCTCGACCTCGAGCACAGCCTGGAGCGCCGCAATCGAGACCGCCAGCTGGTCGAGGTCAGGCTCGCGCGTGGTGAGCTTCTGGAGCTGGAGCCCGGGATACATGACCGCCTGGACCCAGCGACGCCGGCGGTTGCGCCCCGCCCACTTGATCACCTCGAACGACAGCCCGGCGATCACCGGCACGCCCACGATCCGGGTGATCACGAGGATCCACCAGGCCGGCAGCCCGATCGGGGCGAACACGAAGATCGCCATGATCATCACGATCAGCAGGAAGCTGGTCCCGCACCGCGGGTGCAGGCGCGAGTAGAGCTTCGCCCGCTCGGGGGTGAGCTCGTCCTCGGCCTCGTAGCAGGAGATCACCTTGTGCTCGGCGCCGTGGTACTCGAATACGCGGCGCAGGTCCGGGAGCCGCGAGAGCAACAGCAGGTAACCGAGGAAGATCCCGGTGCGGAGCACGCCCTCGACCAGCCAGAACAGCCACGAGGAGCCGAGCTGGTGCTTGACGAGGCTGGTCAGACCCACCGGCACGACGAAGAACAGCCCGACGGCGAACACGAGGGCGACCACGATCGTGCCCGCCCACAGGCCGCCGGAGATCTCCTGCTCCTCCTCGGGGAGCTGCGCGCTCGCGGAGATGCTGAGGGCGCGCATGCCGATCCCGAGCGACTCGACGAGCGCGACGACGCCCCGAATGACCGGCCAGCGGTAGACCCGGTGGCGCTTCATCCAGGAGACGAGGGCAGAAGTCTGGACGGAGATCTCGCCGAGTTCGCCGGCGCCATCTTCCGGGGGCTTGCGGACCGCGACGGCCCAGGTCGAGACGCCGCGCATCATCACCCCCTCGAGGACGGCCTGCCCGCCGAGGGGGGCGTCGCGTGAGGCAGTCAGTCGCCCTTCGCCGCCCCCCTGGCTCACAAGCAGGCTCCGCGGCTACGCGCCGGTGGTGGCGCGTGCCGTGCGTCGGCCCTTGGCGGCGCGACGCTGGAAACGCTCGACCCGGCCCCCGGTGTCGACCAGCTTCTGCCGCCCCGTGTAGAACGGATGGCAGGCTGAGCAGATCTCAACGTGGATCTCAGGCTTCGTCGAGCGGGTCGTGAACTCGTTGCCGCACGTGCAGCGCACGTGAGACTCGACGTACTCGGGATGGATTTCGGTCTTCATGATGTAACTGAGTCTAGCGGTCGCGATGGGTCCGAGCCGGCGTTGCCGGGGCGCTCGGACAGGGGACAGTGAGCACGTTGTTCGCCGTGCTCGCGTCGTCGGTGACGTCCTTCGGGGTGAGCGTCACGCTGATCTCTCCGGACGTGCAAGCCTGCCCTGTGAGCCAGACCGTCGTGGCGCCCCCTCGCGGGAGCGGCCCCTGCCAGCTCGTCGTCTTCGCCAACGGCTGATCGTCAGCTGCGGACGCGATCTGAACCGTGTAGTGGCTGGACGCGCTCGGACCCGTGTTCTTGATCCGCGCCCAGTAGGTCCCGGGGTGCGCCGAGCTCTCCCCGGCCTGCGTCAACGTCAGGTCCGGCTGAAGCTGCGGCTGAAAGCACACCCGGCTGTGCCGGCTTGCGCTCGCGATCATCTGCCCCTGGGAGTCGAGCCAGTGGAAGGCGACGTTGATCCGGTAGTAGTCAGGGGCGGCGAGGCCGACCACGGGGTGTTTGACTTTCCAGGTGTCCTTGGCGCGCGTGCCCAGCGTTGGGTCCTTGGGGGAGATCCAGCTGTTCAGCCCCGGCCCGGTCACGGTCGTCCAGGGGC
>DASXOS010000033.1:0-6567 GCA_036494115.1 Solirubrobacteraceae bacterium
CGGCCTGTTCCTGGTCAAGGGACCCCGACGGCGCTACCTCGCGCTCGCGATCCCCGCCATCGCAACGGTGCTGCCGCTCCTCTACGGCCTGATCCTGTCCCACGCCGACCCCTCCTGGCGTGACTTCCAGATGCGCACGACGACCGGGACCGGGACCGCGCCCTGGTGGGCGCTGCTCGCCTCGTTCGGGCCGATCGTCCTGGTGGGTGCGATCGGCTGGCGGCGCCCCCGCGAGGACCGCGACTGGATGCTCGTGCTGTGGGTGCTCGCCTGCGCCGCCGTGTACTTCATCTTCCCGGAGTTCCCGCCCCACGCGCTCAGCGGCGTCACGCTCCCGCTCGCCGTGCTGGCGGTCCGCGGCTGGCGGCAGTTCCACATCTCAGGACGGGTCGCCGTCCCCGTCGCCCTGGCCGCGATCCTCGCCTTCACCGTCCCCGAGGCCGTGTACCACGGCCAGTCGGTGCGCGACGACTTCCGGCCCACGATCCTCGGCGGGGCCTCTCGCCAGCTGATGTTGCTGAGCGACGACCAGTCCCGCGCGCTCGCCTATGTCGCCCGCTCGCGGCGCCCCGGCTCAGTGCTCGCGCCGTGGTTCTTGTCGATGTCGGTCCCGGCGCTGACCGGCCGCCACGCGTACGCCGGCCACATCATGTGGCAGCCGCCCGCGCAGCTCGCCGCCGCAAACCTGTTCTTCGCGCTGGGGGCCAGCGGGCCGCAGCGTCGCGCGATCCTCCGCGCCACCAAGGCGGCGTACGTCGTCGCCGACTGCACCGCCCCAACATCGCTGGGAGCGGCCATCGCCCCGATCGCGCGGCCCGTGGCGCGCTTCGGCTGCGTGACCGTCTACGACCGGCGGTAGACGAGAAGCTCGGTCGGCAGCGAGCCCCGATAGTGCGTGTGCGAGACCAGCGTGAAGCCGGCGGGATGCGGCGGGCGCAGGTTCAGCCGCTGCGCCACGTGGTCGTCGAGGAACAGGTCGAGGTAGGCCCCGTGCGGCACGCTGTCGTACTTGAAGCCGGTCGGCGAGAGCACCGGATGCGGCCTGTGGATCATCGCCGCGATCGCCGGCTGGCCGATGAACGAGAACACGACGACGCGGTCCTGCGGCCGGGCATGCTGGTCGACGTACGCCGCCATCGCCCGGTAGGGCTCGCGCACGTAGTCCGGCCCGAGGCTCGTGATCGTCCCCACCGCGAGCGTGACCAGCACGGCGCCCACGGCCACGATCCTGGCCCTCCCCGGCACGGCCACGAGCAGCGCCCCGATCACCAGCATCGCGGCCGGGATCGAGGCCGAGAGGCCGCGCGGGAGCCACAGGTCGGTGGCGGCGATGCTGTAGAGGAGGAGCCCCACCGGCGTGGCCACGGCCAGCGCGACGATCAGCAGCCAGGATGCCGCCCAGTCGGGTCGCGGGGATCCGGTCCGCCGCCAGCGCGCGAGCACCGCCGCCAGGCCCGCCAGCAGGCACGCGCCGATCACCACGAGGCCCCACGTCCCGGGGATCTGGGTGAGCGACGCCCACACGTAGCCGACCAGCCAGCGCACCAGGTCCTTGACGACGTTCCCGGCCGTCAGCGGATACAGCCCGCCGATGACACCGAGCTCCTTGCCGCGCAGCTGGGGGAGCCAGGGCAAATAGAGGACCGCGGCGACCGCGCTGGCGATCAGCGGCTGGCGCAGTCGGTCGCGGCAGCGCCAGATCGACCATCCCCCCTGGACGACGAGCACGAACACGCTCGTGTAATGGGTATACGCCGCCGCCACCGCGGCGAGCACGTACAGAGACCACCACGGCAGCTCACGGGTCTCCACCGCCCGGAGCAGCGCCACCGTGGACAGCGCCACGAAGAACGTCATCGTCGCGTACGGCCGGGCCTCGCTGCCGTAGTACACGGTGAACGGACTGATCGCGAACAGCGCGGCACCGGTCAGCCCCGCCAGGCGTCCGACGGTCTGGCGGCCGAGCACGTAGACGAGCGGAACCGTCGCCGCGCCGAGCACGACCGACGGCAGCCGGATCCAGACCGTGGCATCCCCCAGCTTGGCGGTCAGCCAGGCCAGCAGGAAGAACAGCGGAGGCGAGTTCTCGCCCCCGGTGTGGACGGTGGTCAGCACGGCGCCGAAGCTGCGGCCGTGGATGTCCTGGTAGGTGAAGACCTCGTCGCCGAGCAGGCTCTGGTGAATCTGGCTGAAGCGCAGCGCGAACGCGAACGCGGTCAGCGCCACCACCGCAAGGGTGGCCGGCTCGACCGCCAAACGCCGCCCGGTCTGCGGTTGGGCGTCCGAGCGTGCGCGCGCCGCGGTCAGGCTCACGGCGACGGGTGCCGCTCGGCTTCGATCGTTGCCAAGCGCTCGCGGAGCTCCGTCAGCTGGTATTCGAGGCCGAGCTCGTGGTCGGTGGGGATCCGTTCCGGGGTGCGCCGTGGCGCCGACCGTGGCGCCGGCCGGTCCCGGCCGTTCGCCCCGCTCGTGGCCGCGGGCTGGCCTGCCTGCCCCGTGATCGGAGTGGCGCTCGATTTGCGCCACCGCGCCCCGACCCAGTCGATCCGCTCGATCGGGTCCTCGATGCCGTGCTCGCGCCGGAAGTCGTCGACGGCGCGTCGGCACACCGGCAGCTGGAAGTGAAAGTAGTCGTCGATGACCACGTAGCCGCCGGGGGACAGCCCGGGATACAGCGTCTGCAGTGCCAGCCGGGTGGCGGCGTAGCCGTCCGCGTCGAGGCGGATCAGCGACCAGCGGCGACCGCGCAGCCCGTCCATCGTCTCCTCGAAGAAGCCGGGCACGAACTCGACGCCGCGCTCGCAGCCGAACCGGGCGAAGTACCCCCGCACGTCCTCGAGTGCCGGCGCGAGGTAGTCGATGTCGCTCATCTGCCTGTCGAGCTCGCTGTCCTCGCTGCCAGGCTGGGGCTCGGGGAATCCCTGGAAGGAGTCGGCGACCCAGACCGTCCGACCGTCGGCGCCGAGTGTGTTCAGCACGGCCCGCATGAAGATCGACGATCCACCTCGCCACGCTCCGGCCTCGATCAGGTCCCCCTCGACCTCATCGCGCACGATCGCGCTGACGCAGGCCTGCAGGTCGTCGAGCCGGCGCAGGCCGACCATGGTCAGGGCATTGAGCGGCCAGTCGGTGCCATCGACGCGCCACCCGCGTTGCTCGTCGTCGCGGAGCTCGCGCGAGAACGGGCGGCCGTCGTCGTCCTGCCACACCATCTGCGTCGAGACCCCCACGAGATCGCAGAGGCTGAGCTTGAGCAGGTCGAGGTATGCCGCGCGGAGGGTCTCGGGGCCGGGGCCGGGGCCGTGGGCCTCGATCGAGCGCGGGGTGGACGGGATCGGGGGGTCGTCACGCATCGGCTGAGCGATGCGCGAAGGTTAGGGCTTGCGCTGCTCGGCCTCGGTTGCGCCTGAGTTTGTGCCAGGCAGCGCCTCGCCAGCGCCAGCGCCAGCGCCGGCGCCGGCGCCGGGGTCAGGGTCGGGGGCAGATTCGAGCTCGCGCGAGGCCCGCTCGAGCTCGCCCGCGACCTCCGGATCGGTCGGGGCCGACGTGTCCGCGCCATCGCCGGTGGTCTGGGCCCGCGCGACCGCGTCGATCACCGGCTTGACCAGGTCGACCGGGAACACGATCGTCGTGCTCGGATTGGACCCGATCTCTCGCAACGTCTGCAGATAGCGGAGCTGGAGCGTGGTCGGGTTGCGGCCGATGACATCGGCGGCCTGCGCCAGCCGCGCCGCAGCCTGGAACTCGCCCTCGGCGTTGATGATCTTGGCCCGCCGCTCGCGCTCGGCCTCGGCCTGCCGCGCGATGGCGTGCTGCATCTGCTCGGGGATCTCGACGTCCTTGATCTCGACCGTCGTGACCTTGATCCCCCACGGCTCGGTCTGGGCGTCGATCACGTGCTGGAGGCTCTCGTTGAGCTTCTCGCGCTCGGCCAGGAGCGCATCGAGGTCGACGCCGCCGAGCACCGAGCGCAACGTCGTCTGCGCGATCTGGAGCGTCGCCTGTTCGAAGTTCTCGACCTGGGTGACCGCGCCGTTCGGGTCGACCACCCGGTAGTAAGCCACGGCGGTCACACGCGCGGGGATGTTGTCGCGCGTGATGATCTCCTGGGCCGGGACGGTCAGCGTCACGGTCCGCAGGCTGATCCGCACCATTCGGTCGATCGTCGGCATGAGCAGCACCAGGCCCGGACCGCGCTGGTCCATCACCCGTCCCAGGCGGAACACGACGCCGCGCTCGTACTCGCGCAGAACCCGGATCGAGGCGGCCGCGGCGACCAGCCCGAGCACCACGATCACGGCGACGACGATCAGGATCGCAGCGAGCATCAGGTGATCAGCTCCCATTCTTCGGCGGGCCGAACGCACAGCGTGAGCCCGGTGAGGCGCTCGACCACGACTCGATCGCCGGCATGGAGATCCGGCTCGGGCTCATCGCCGATCGACCGTCGGGCGCTCCACAGGGCGCCGTCGACGAACACCTTTCCGGCGGGCTCGTCCCAGCTCTGGACCACGCCCAGGTGGCCGATCATGCCCTCGGCGCCGGACCGGACGCGCCGCCGTCGCACCCCCAGGCCCTTGCTGAGGCTCACGAACAGCACCGTCCCGGAGATGGCCACGAGCAACAGCGCGGCCACGACCCCGAGCAGCCAGCCGCCGCCGAGCCCGGCGACGGTCAGAATCGCTCCGGCGCCGAGCGCGATGACCCCGGGACCGCCCAGTGCTCCGAGGGTCGGGACGTGCGCTTCGACCATCACGACGATCGCCCCTATCAGCAGAAGCGATACGCCCAATGCCGTCATACCTCAAATGGTACGCCGACCCTCTCCCCGGCTCCGACGATCAGCTCGACCGCGGTCTCGAACGGGATCGCGGTCGAGTCCAGCGACAGGTGGTAGAGCGACGCGTCGCGGATGTCGGCCTCGTAGAAGTGACGCACGTATTGCTCGTGCACCCGGTCGAGCCGCTGCTGGGTCCGCACCGCCGTCTCCCGGTCGATCCCGCCGAGCCGCATCGCCTGGGCGATCCGGGCCTCGACGGGGCCGTCGAGCCGGACCCGCAGCGCGCGCGGATCGGTGCGCAGCAGGATCGCGCCGCCCCGGCCGATGATCACACCCTCGCCCGTCGCCGCCTGCTCGAGCAGCGCTTCCTCGGTGGCGCGGCGAAAGTCCTCGGAGGTGATCGTCTCCGCCGGCAGCGGCGTCGGGACGACGGTGTCGCTGCCGACGAACCCGCTCAGAATGCGCTCGATCAGGCTGCCGCCGCTGAGGTTCTCGTCGTGCGCGGCGGCGTCGGTGTACTCGACCTCGAGCTGCTCGGCGACCGCCATCGGGATCGCCCGGTCGACGAATGGCACGCCGAGCCGCTGCGCGAGGGCCGGCCCGATCTCACTGCCGCCGGCGCCATAGGACGCGGAGATGGCGACGAGCTTGATCATGTCGTGGGCTGCGTTTCCCGCGCGCGGGCCGGGCCGGCCGCCTGACTCGCCGAGGGCTCGTCGTGCTCGACGTAGTGATACTTGCCGCCGCGCAGCCACGACGCACCGGCCGCGATCAGGCACGCGATGAACGCGAACGTGAACGCGGTCGACAGCGCGTCGGAGAACGGCCCTCCCATCAGCTGGGGGAAGAACGAGCGCCCGGTCAGGTGAGCCACCTGGGCCGCCGGGAGGTGGTGCAACAGCGCAGGTCCGAGCAGCTGCTGGATCGGGTTGTAGCCGAGGAATGCGGCGAACAGGCTCGTCACCGGCGGCAGGTGCGCGAGCTTCGTCGCCTGCGCTGCGGGCACGCCGTGCGACTGCAGCCCGCTCTGCAGCGAGTCGGGCAGATGGGCCGAGAGGCCCACGATCAGCAGCGAGAAGAAGATCCCGATCGATAGCACCATCGCCGAGTTCTGGAAGGTCGCGTTCATGCCGGCGCCGGCGCCGCGCTGGTGCGGGGGCAGGCTGTTCATGACGCCCGCGCGGTTCGGCGACGCGAACAGCCCCATCCCGATCCCGTTGAGCAGCAGCAGCGCCGCGAACGCGGGATAGGAGAAGTTGACCGGCAGCTGCTCGAGCAACAGGAACGACAGCGCCGCGAGCAGCATCCCTCCGGTCGCGAACGGGCGCGCCCCGTACCGGTCGGACAGAATGCCTGACACCGGCCCGGCCACGAGGAAGCCGGCGATCAACGGCAGCATGTAGATCCCGGCCCACAGCGGTGTGCTCGAGAAGTCGTAGCCGTGCTGCGGCAGCCAGATTCCCTGCAGCCAGATGATCAGCACGAACTGGAGCCCGCCGCGCCCGATCGAGGACAACAGCGTGGCCAGGTTGCCGGCCGCGAAGGCGCGGATCCGGAACAGCTCGATCCGGAACATCGGCTGCTCGACGCGCGTCTCGATCACGCAGAACACGAGCAGCACCGCCACCCCTCCGATCAGCTCGGCCAGCACCTTCGGGCTGGTCCAGCCCATCGTGTGGTGCCCGTAGGGCTGGATTCCGTACGTGATCCCAACCATGACCGCGATCAGGCCCACGGCGAAGGTCACGTTGCCCAACCAGTCGATCTTGGTGGGCCGGCGCTCGCTG
>DASXOS010000034.1:0-5700 GCA_036494115.1 Solirubrobacteraceae bacterium
GAGGCGTGGGCCGAGTGGCTCGCGGACAACCACGAGTCGTCGAGCGGCGTGCGGGTGAAGATCGCGAAGAAGGGCTCCGGGATCGCGTCGGTGGCCTATCCCGAGGTGCTCGACATCGCGATCTCCTACGGCTGGATCGACTGCGTGCGGCACAAGCTCGACGACGAGCACTTCCTCCAGCGCTTCTGCCCGCGGGGGTCGCGCAGCAAGTGGTCGAAGATCAACCGCGACAAGGCCACGCGCATGATCGACAGCGGCGAGATGAAACCTGCCGGCATGCGCGAGGCGGAGTCCGCGCAGGCCGACGGGCGCTGGGCCGCCGCGTACGACTCGCACCGCACGGCCACCGTGCCCGACGACCTGCAGGAAGCGCTCGACGCGAACCCGGCGGCGCGCGAGTTCTTCGCCACGCTCAACAGCCAGAACCGCTACGCCGTGCTCTACCGGGTGGGGGACGCGAAGAAGCCGGAGACGCGCGCGCGGCGGATCGCGCAGTTCGTGGAGATGCTGGCGCGGGGCGAGAAGCTCCACCCGTAAGGACGTTCGGTGGGAAGTTGGCGCGCAAGTGACCCGCTTGCAACCGGAAGCGCGCCAAACAGCCTCCTATGAGGAGATTCTTCACCCAGCGTCAGAAACATGACTTAGGATGGACCTAGCAAGAGCCAGCTCGCGCTTTCGTGCGCGCTGCGGCCCGCTCTGGTCTGACAAGAAAGGTTCCATTGGGCTCGCTTAGCGTGCTGTTTCTCCAGGAAGGAGTCCTGGGGGACGGTCAAGTGATGGGTCACGCGACCTACCAGAGGTCGATTCACGCATGCCTGCCCGACATCCCCGATGTCGAGGCTCGCTTCCGCGGGCTGCCCGAGATGCCGGATAGCTCGCTGCGGCTCGCCACGGGCTGGCCGCTGCTCCGCGGCTTCGACCTCGACCTCCAGACTTCGCGCTGGCACGCGGTGCAGGGTGTGCGAGCGCGGCGGGTGCTGCGGGACGAGCTCGCGGTCGCGCCGATCGACGTCGTGCACGTGAAGAGTCATTCGATAGCGATGGGGCTGATCCGCGAGATGCCGCGGGTGCCGATCGTGCCGGTGGTGGACGTGACCGTGTGGGCATGGCGCGAGATGGCGATCTGGCGTCGCGTGCGCAGCCACTCGCGGGCGATGATCTGGCCGAGCGAGGCCGCCGAGCGCAGCGTGTTCGCGCGCGCGCCGATGGTCATCGCGCTCACGAACTGGGCGCGCCAGGGCGTGCTGCGCGTGAGCCCGGGGGCGAACGTGGTGCGCCATCACCCGGGCATCGACATCGAGACCTTCAGCCCGGCGCCGCGCGAGGCGCGCGACGCCTACCGGATCCTGTTCGTGGGCGGCCGCTTCGAGGCCAAGGGCGGCTACGACCTGCTCGACGCGCTGGCCCCGCGCCTCGGGCGCGACGTGGAGCTCGACATCGTCACCGCGGACGAGATCCCCGAGACCCCGGGCGTACGTGTGCACCGCCTGAGCTCGGGCGACGAGCGCCTGGTGCGTCTCTACCAGCAGGCCGACCTGTTCTGCCTGCCCACCTACGGGGACAGCAACCCGTGGGTGATCCTCGAGGCGATGGCCTGCGGCACGCCGGTGATCTCGACGACCGTTGGCGCGATTCCCGAGCTGCTCGGAAACGGCGGGGCGGGGGTGGCGGTGCCGCCGGGCGCACGCTCGGCGCTCCGTGTGGTGATCGACCAGCTGCTGAGCGACGACGCCAAGCGCCTCGCGCTCGGCGCACTCTCACGCGAGCATTGCGAGCGCGAGTTCGACGCGCAGCGCCAGGTGCCGCTGCTGTTCGAGCTGCTGCGCGAGGCCGCCGAGCTCGGACCGAGCGCGTTGCCCGAGGCTTCGCGTTCGCACGAGCCGTCGCCGATCGCCTAGCGCGCCGCCCCGACCAGGCGAGTCAATAAGGTGAGGCGGGTGAGCCAGTTCGAGCCCTGGGAGATGGAGCTGCACGGCCACCGGGTGATCTACCGCGTGGCCGGGAGCGGCCCGCCCGTCGTGCTGATCCACGGCATGGTGAACTCGTCGAAGCACTGGGAGCAGGTGGCGCTGCGGCTGGCCGACCGCTACACGGTGATCGCGCCCGACCTGATCGGCCACGGCGACTCGGCCGCGGTGCGCGGCGACTACTCGATCGGAGCCCACGCGGCGAGCATCCGGGACATGCTCGCGGTGATCGGGATCGAGCGCGCGACGATCGTCGGGCACTCGCTCGGCGGCGGCGTGGCGATGCAGTTCTTCTACCAGTTCCCCCAGCGCACGGAGCGCCTGGTGCTCGTGTCGAGCGGCGGGCTCGGCCACGACGTGAGCCCGCTTCTGCGGAGCGCCGCGATACCGGGGATGAACGGGCTGATCGGGCTGGTCGCGCACCGGCGCATCCTCGACGCGCTCTGGGAAGTCGGCAAGCGCCTGCGCGCGCGCGGGCACAGCAAGGGCGTGTACGTCCAGGCGGTCGTGCGCGCGCTGCGTCCGCTCGAGCAGCCGGGCGCACGGGCCGCCTTCCTGCACACGCTGCGCTCGGTGATCGACGTGCACGGCCAGCGCGTGAGCGCGGTCGACCGCCTCTACCTGCTCGGGTCGATGCCCACGATGGTGGTGTGGGGGGAGCGCGACCACACGATCCCGCTCGAGCACGGCCGGGCCATGCACGAGGCGGTGCCGCACAGCCGCTTCGCGACGCTGCCCCGCGCCGCTCATTTCCCGCACCTCGAGGATCCGGACGGGCTCGCCGACGTACTCCTCGACTTCCTCGAGACCACCGAGCCCGCCCGCATCGAGGACGCCGACTGGGGCGCGATCATCGAGCCGCGGGCCCCGCGAGCGCGCCAGAGCGCCGCGGCCTAGCTCGACCGATCCCAGTCTGCTGCCCCATAGGGGCACCCGGATGGGATTGCTTTGGCCCGGAGGGCGGCTACGGGTACTGCGCCACGTACTGCTCGTGGATCGCCTGCCAGCCCTCGACGTCCCACAGCTTGCGGTCCGGCTTGCCGTCGAGGACGTCCGCCAGCGCGTCGAGGTGCCAGTGCCAGCCGGCGGGGGTCTTGGTGCGGAACTCGTCCGGGAGCTTCTCGAGCGTGTTGACGAAGCGCAGCACCGTGCCGTCGCCATCCGGCGTCAGCTCGAAGCGCAGCGTCGCGTTGTTGGCGCCCCACGGCTCGTCCGCGTGGCCCCAGATGCCCGTGGTCTCGAGCAGCCGCGGCGGGTCGTACTCGCTGAGCGTGCCGCGCCAGCCGGCCGATCGCTCCTCCTCGTCCTCGTTGAGCCAGCGCAGGGCGAAGTCGCCGCCCGGGCGCAGGTCGGCGCTGAGCTCGCCCCACCAGCGGATCACCTGCTCGGGGTCGGTGATTGCACTCCACACGCGTTCCGGCGAATGGGCGAGGCGGCGCTCGAACGTGATCACGGCCGAGCCGTCTGCACGGGTCTCGACGATTCCGTCGGCGGTGGTCATGGGGTAGGTCCTTTCGTCGAATCAGCTGTCTCGTCGAGGTGGCGTTCGAGCGCATCGAGCTGGCCGGCCATCGCGCGGCGGTAGGGCTCGACCCACTCGATCAGTTCCGCGAGCGCGCGCGGGTCAAGCGTGTAGACGCGCCGCTGCGCGTGTTTCTCCACGCGCACGAGCCCCGAATCGCGCAGCACGCGCAGGTGCTTCGAGGTGCCGGGCTGGGAGAGCCCGGTCCCCTGGACGAGCTCGCCGACCGAACGGGGCTGCTCGAGCAAAAGGTCGAGAATCCGCCTCCGATTCGGCTCCGCAAGTACCTCGAACGCCATACCGAACAACATACCAAATCAGTTATATAACCAAACCAACAACTACGAACTAAAAACCAAGCAAAGCCCTGACTTGAGTTGACAGCTACATAAGAGCCGGTTTAGGTTCGACTCAATGAGCCCACCACGCCTGTGGCTCGCGACCGGACTGGTCGGAGCGGGCCTCATCCTGGCGGCTGCTCCCGCCGCGGCCGACCCGATCACCGAGTTCCCGATCGAGCCTGGCTCGGCGGCCGGTGCGCACGCGCCGCGCTACATCCACCCCGGGCCGGACGGTGCGCTCTGGTTCACCGATGGAGGCAGCAACTACGGGATAGAGAGGATCACGACCGACGGCACCTTCGAGCCGGTCATCGGCACCTCGGTTAGGACCGAAGACCTCGTTACGGATCCGAGCGGACTTGTGTTCTGGACCGGTGACGGAGGCTATGGCTTTCGAACTCCCTCCGGGGGCGGCACTAACATCTCCGCCCCCGACCTTCAGGGAGGGGCGACCGCTCTCGACGGTTCCGGAGATGTCGTTTGGACGAACCAGGACCACCTTGGCAACAGCTCGCTTTGCCAGCCGGATGGCGCTCTCCCGGACTTGAAGTGCAATTTCATTGCCGGTCCGACACGTTTGACGGGCTTGGCGCTCGACCCGCGCGGCGAGCTGTGGGCGACGGCGTATGAGCAGAACGCGGTGTACCGGATCATGCCGGACCTCAAGACCACGGATCTCAAGCTTGATCCCCCAGCGCACTCGGGGCCTTCGCGGATCGCGCTCGGTTCCGACGGGAATATGTGGGTGACGATGTTCGACGCGTCGGCGATCGACCGGATCACCCTCGCCGGTGTCCGCAAGCGGTTCCCGCTCCCAGCCGCCGGCCTCGAGCCGACCGACATCACGCTCGGCCCCGACGGCGCGTTGTGGTTCACGGAGTACAACGGCGAGGCGATCGGCCGTATGACGACGGACGGGACCGTGACCAACACGTTCCCGGTGCCCACTGCGGGCGCGAATCCCGCCGGGATCACGAGCGGTCCCGACGGCGCGCTGTGGTTCACGGAGATCTCGAGCGGAAAGATCGGCCGGCTGGTGATCCCGCCGAACACGGGCGGCGGACCTGGGGAGGGGGGCGGAGGCGACAGCGTGGCGCCCACCTTCCTGCGTGGCGCGCACTTCAGCGTGAAGCGCTTCCGTGTCAGCTCGGCGAATACGCCCGTGAGTGCTCGGGCGTCGAAGGGAACGACGCTCAGCTACTCGCTGTCGGAGCCCTCGACGGTGAAGATCCGCATCGCGCGCAAGGCCGCCGGGCGCAAGGTCCACGGCTCCTGCAGGGCGCCTTCGGGCAAGAACCGCGGCGGCCGCCACTGCACCCGCTACGTGACGGTCGCGACGCTCACCCGCCACGGCGCGCAGGGCATCAACATCGTGCCGTTCAGCGGCCGCATCCGCCACCGGGCGCTCAAGCCCGGCGGCTACCGCGCCAGCGTGACCGCCAAGGACGCCGCCGGCAACACCTCGAAGGCCAGCAGCGCCGTCTTCACGATCGTCAAGTAATGATGGAACCGCGTGCCTTCCTCGTGGCCGGACTCGTTGCCGCGGGGCTCCTATTGGCTAGCGCGCCCGCCGGAGCCGTGACGATCACCGAGTTCCCGATCGAGCCTGGCTCGGCGGCCGGTGCGCACGCGCCGCGCTACATCCACCCCGGGCCGGACGGCGCGCTGTGGTTCACCGATGGAGGCAGCGACTACGGCATAGGGAGGATCACGACCGACGGCAGCTTCGAGCCGCCCGTCTCCACGATCGTCCCGCCGGTCGACTTTGTGACGGAGCCGAACGAGACCGTCTTCTGGGCCGGGGACGGAGGCTATGGGGCCCATACCCTGGGCGGAGGGAACGACTCGGTCCATAACCCTCCGCTGTTCG
>DASXOS010000035.1:0-5895 GCA_036494115.1 Solirubrobacteraceae bacterium
CGCGGGTGCAGCGCTCGACGCCATCCGCCGCGTCGATCGTCCGGCGCCGGCGTCGCAGCTGCACGTGCCGCGTGTGGCCAGGCCCTGGACCTTCAGGCTGCGCTGGAGCGGCCGCGACGCGGAGACCCCCGGGTTGATCGCGTCCGGGATCGCGTACTACGACGTGTACGTGCAGGCGGGCAAGGGTCGCCGGCGGCTTCTCGCGAAGACGTCACGAACCTCTCGTGTGTTCCACGGACGGCGCGGACGTCGGTACATGTTCACGGTCGTCGCCGTCGACAATGCCGGCAATCGCGAGGGCTACTCGGACCGCTCCGCGACGCGCGTCGCGCCCTGATCGCGGCCGGCCGCGGGCGAGCCGCTAGTCGTCCGCGCGACGCTTGGGCCCGGGCCGCGAGCCGCGGGCCCGCTTGGCGCGCATGTCAGCCGCGGGCCCGCGCGTGGGCCGGCCGTGGCTCGAGGGAAGGACCGGACTCGGGGAGCGTTCTGGCTCCTGCGCGCCGGCCGAGGCGCCGTTACCCGCCGCGGCACCGTTGCCGGAGGCTCGTTGCGGGGCCGCGCTCGCACCGGATCGGGCCCGGGCGACCGCCAGCAGCTCCTGGAGCGACGCCTCGATCCCCTCGGCGATCACGTCGATGTCGGGGAGCGCGTCGTAGTCGCCGAGCAGCCCGTAGTCGATGCTCCCGTTGTAGGACATGATCGCCACCGCGAGCGCATGGTGCTCGGGCAGGAAGGCGACCGGGAACAGGTCTTCGAGCTTGCGACCGAGGACGTACAGCGGCAGCTGGGGGCCCGGGATGTTCGTGACCAGCAGGTTGAACAGCCGGGTCGAGAAGTTCAGGCGACTCGCCTGGGCGAGGATCGTCGGGGGCGCCAGATTGTTGACGGCCGCGAGCGTGGCCGCCCCGACGGCCTGCTTTGACTCCTTGAGCCCATCCATCGCCTTGCACACGAAGCGCAGCCGGGCCAGCGGGTCGCGGATGTACACCGGCAGCGGCCCGCGCATCACGGTGAGCCGGTTGCCAAGCGAGCCCTGGTCGCCGGCAGTGCGCACCGAGACCGGGACGAGCGCGCGCATCTCGAGACCCTCGGTCCGGACCCCGCGCGAGCGCAGCCATCCGGCGAGCGCTCCGGACACGACGGTCAAGACCACGTCGTTGACGGTTCCGCCGAGCGCGTCCTTGATCTCCTTATAGGTCTCGAGGTCCTGGCGGACCACGGCGAACCGCCGGTGCGGGCCGGTCTCGACGTTGAGCGGCGTCTCCGGGGCGGGGTTGAGCCCGGCCCACACGATCTCGCCGATGCCCTCGGCGGCGTCGCGCAGAACGCTGAACGTGCTCTCAGGGTGTGTGACCGCGGCCAGCGCCCGGGCCACCAACTCGGCGGTCGTCCGCGCGGCGCCGCGCACCCCGGCGGCGACCAACTCCGCTGCGGACGGCTCTCGGTGCGGCTGCCAGGGCTCGAGATCCGTCGGCGGCTCCTGCGCCTCCGGGCTCAGGTCGAACAGCACGGTGGCGAGGTCCACGCCCGAGACGCCGTCGACGAGCGAGTGGTGGGTCTTGAAGATCAGCGCGAACCGGTCGCCCTCAAGACCCTCCACCAGCCAGCTCTCCCACAGCGGCTTTGAGCGATCGAGCGGCTGCGAGGCGATCCGTGACGCGAGCAGGAACAGCTGCTGCTCGGTCCCCGGCGAGGGCAGTCCGGTGTGCCGCACGTGGTACTCGAGGTTGAACGTCGGATCGTCCACCCACAGCGGGCGGCCGGTCTCGAGCGGTGGCGTGGCCAGCTTCTGCCGGTACCGCGGAACCAGGTGCAGGCGGCCGCGCACGTGATCGAGGTAGTCCTCGAAGTCCGGCGGCGGCCCCTCGAACACCAGCACCGCGCCGATGTGCATGTGCGACGACGGCCCCTCCTGATGCAGGAACGAGGCGTCGATCGAGGTCAGGCGGTCGAGATGCTGTTGCGCCATGGTTCAGATCGCGGGGCGCCCTCCTGGATGCGAGAGCGCCCTGCGCAGGGTGAAGAGTAGCCTTCGCTGGCCATGGCCTGGGATTTCTCGACCGAGCCGGAGTTCGAGGCGAAGCTCGAGTGGATGCGCACCACCGTGCGCGAGCAGATCTGGCCGCTCGAAACATTGCTCGAGGACCTTGGCTGGGAGGGCCTGACCCGCGCGCTCGAGCCGGTCGCCGAACAGGTTCGCGAGCAGGGATTATGGGCTGCGCACCTCGATCCGGAGCTCGGTGGCCAGGGCTACGGCCAGGTGAAGCTCGGGCTGATGCACGAGATCCTCGGGACGTCGCCGATCGCGCCGCTCGCGTTCGGCAATGCCGCACCCGATTCGGGGAACTCGGAGATCCTTGCGCTCGCCGGCACGCCGGAGCAGAAGGACCGCTACCTGCACCCGCTACTCGCCGGAGACCTGAAGTCCGCGTTCAGCATGACCGAGCCCGACACCGCTGGCTCGGATCCGACGCTGCTCGCCACCACCGCCGTGCGCGACGGCGACGAGTGGGTGATCAACGGCCACAAGTGGTTCTCCTCGAACGGGTCGATCGCCGACTTCCTGATCGTGATGGCGGTGACCGATCCCGAGGCGCGGTCCCATCAGCGGGCCTCGATGTTCCTCGTCGATGCCGACACCCCCGGCGTGAGGATCCTCCGCGACGTGGCCACGATGGAGCATCCCTACGACACCTTCGGGCGCTACGGCAACCACGCCGAGATCGTCTACGAAGACGTGCGCGTCCCCGGCCATGCGATTCTCGGGGCCCCGGGCGCCGGCTTCCTGATCGCCCAGCAGCGGCTGTATCCGGGGCGCATCCACCACTGCATGCGCTGGCTCGGGGTCGCGCGCCGCGCGTTCGACATGCTGTGCGAGCGCTCCCTGTACCGCTTCGCCCACGGCTCCACGCTGTCGCGCCACCAGAGCGTCCAGAACTGGATCGCCGACTCGGCCGCGGAGATGCAGGCGGCCCGCCTGATGACCCTGCACGCCGCGTGGAAGATGGACACCCAGGGCGTGCTCGCCGCCCGGACCGATATCGCGATGATCAAGTACTACGGCGCCCAGGTGCTGCATGACGTGATCGACCGCGCCCTGCAGGCCCACGGCTCGCTCGGGTACTCCACCGACCTGCCGCTCGAGGCCATGTACCGGTTCGCCCGCGCGGCGCGTATCTACGACGGGCCAGACGAGGTCCATCGCAGCTCCGTGGCCCGTCAGGTGCTGCGTGGCTACGAGCCGCCTGAGGACGGCGTGCCCACCGAGCACGTGCCGACCCGCCGCGAGGCTGCCCGCCGGCAGTTCGCGGACCTCCTGCAAGCCGCCACCGCCAACGACTGAGCGGGATTGCTCCCGAGGCCGCCGGGGGCTCCTACACTCTCTGGCGATGCCCTCCGCACCCGATCAGCTGCTGCTGGCGGCGCCCCGTGGCTATTGCGCCGGCGTCGACCGCGCGGTGCAGACCGTCGAGCACGCGCTCGATCTGTACGGCGCCCCGGTCTACGTGCGCAAGGAGATCGTCCACAACAAGCACGTGGTCGAGCAGCTCCGCGATCGAGGTGCGATCTTCGTCGATTCCGAGATGGAGATCCCAGAGGGCGCCACCGCAGTGTTCTCAGCCCATGGCGTGGCCCCGAGCGTTCACGCCAACTCGCAGGTCCGGCAGCTGCGGACGATCGACGCCACCTGCCCGCTCGTCACCAAGGTTCACGTCGAAGCGCGCAAGTTCGCCGCTCAGGGCTACACGATCGTCCTCGTCGGCCACGCGGGTCACGAGGAGGTCGAGGGGACGATGGGCGAAGCGCCCGCCAACATCGTCCTGATCGAGAACGAGGAGGACGTGGACTCGCTTAAGGTCGAGGACCCCTCGAAGATCGCCTACATCTCGCAGACGACGCTCTCGGTCGACGAAACCCAGTCGATCATCAACCGCCTGCGGGAGCGTTTCCCGCAGATCGTCGGCCCCCGCACCGACGACATCTGTTACGCCACCACGAACCGCCAGGCCGCGGTCAAGCAGCTGGCAAGCCGCTGTGACCTGGTGCTGGTAATCGGCTCGCGCAACTCGTCGAACTCGAATCGACTCGTCGAGGTGGCTCGCGAGCACGGGGCCGACTCCTACCTGATCGACCACGAGGGCCAGGTCGACGAGGAGTGGCTGACCGGCAAGCGCGTGGTCGGGATCACCTCCGGGGCGAGCGCCCCTGAGGAGCTCGTGCAGCGGCTGGTCGAGTTCTTCCGGGCTCGCGGCACGACCGACGTGCAGGAGCTCGAGGTCGTCCACGAGGACGTCCGGTTCATGCTCCCCAAGGCCATCCGCCAGGCGATGGCCACGGCACCCGCCTAGGTCCGCCCCCAGGAGCGAGCGCGGTGCGGACGCTGGTCGTCTCCGACCTGCATCTCGGCTCGCGTCAGGACGCCGACGTGCTCCGCCGCCACGACGCGGCGCTCGGCGCGTTGCGAGACGCCATCGCAGACTGCCAGCGTTTGGTGCTGCTCGGTGATGTGATCGAGCTGCGCCAGCGGCCGCTTCCGGATGCCCTCACCGCGGCCCTCCCGGTGCTCTCGGCGCTGGGTCATGCCCTGCCCGGCGAGGCGGAGGTCATCGTGGTGCCGGGCAACCACGACCATCACCTGCTGACCGCCTGGCGGGACCGCCTGCTCGGCGCCGGCACGCCGGTGCGGCTCGGGCTCGAGACCGCTGTCGACTGGGTAGCCGGCGAGGCATTGTCCACAGTCGCCCGCGCGCTCGGCGGTGACGATCGGGTCCGGGCGGCCTATCCGGGCGTCTGGCTGCGCGACGACGTGTACGCGATCCATGGCCATTACGGCGATCGCCACACCACGGTGCCGATGCTCGAGCGGCTCGGTGCGGGGGCGATGGCGCGCATCGCCGGCGAGCCCAGCGACGGTCCGCACAGTCCCGACGACTACGAGACGGTCCTCGCGCCGATCTACGCCTGGATCCACGAGCTCGCGCAGCACGACGGGCCGCGCCTGCGCCGGAGCTCTCAGGGCACATCGGCGCGCGCCTGGCAGACGCTCGCGGGATCGAGCGGCCGGCGGAGCCTCCGGCGGCGGGCGCTGACCGCGCTGTTTCCGGCGCTCGTGCTCGGGTTGAGCCGCACCGGGCTCGGGCCGCTGCACGCGGACCTCTCGGGACCGGAGCTCCGGCGAGCGGCGCTCCTCGCCGCAGGGGAATCGCTGCAGCGCCTGAACGTCTCGGCGCCGTTCGTGATCTTCGGCCACACCCACCGCGCCGGGCCGCTCGACCGCGACGACCGGTCGGAATGGCGCACCGACGGCGGGGCATCGCTGATCAACAGCGGGTGCTGGGTCTACGAGCGGGCGTTCCTCGGCGACGAGCCGTCACGGAGCCCCTACCGGCCTGGATTCGTGGTCAGGCTCGACGACGACGGGCCGCCGGCACTCGTCAACCTTCTCGACACCGCCTGACACCAAGCAGCACTAAACGGACCACGTCAGCGATGGGGCACCACTCTCCCCTTCGATGCCCGGTGGCCTCCACGCTAGTGGACTAGGTCAGGGTCGCCTCGGCGCCCTCGGGCGCGAGGCCGGGCGTGAAGCACACCGCGTAGCACTCGACTCCGTCGCCGAGCTCGAGCTCCAGCTCGCCGGCCGTGCTGCGTTCGTGGACGATCAGCTCGTAGGCGCCCGGATGATCGACGGCGATCGTGGCGCCGTTGGCGCGGACGGAGCCGACTCCGTCGAGCACCGCCCACACCGCGCCCGCCTGGTATGGGCCCTCGTAGGGCCCCTCGACGTCCTCGGTCTGGACGGTGAGGAGCGCATCCGGGTCGTCCTCGGGGCGGACGGGCGCCGTCAGCGGCTCGTCGATCTCGAGCAGCTCCTGGATCGCCTGCTCGGTCTCG
>DASXOS010000036.1:0-4100 GCA_036494115.1 Solirubrobacteraceae bacterium
GCTGGCGGAGCTCCTGGCGCACCGACTCGGGCCGTCCCCACATCGGGTTGATCTCGACGCGCCCGGTGCGTGACTCCCGGAGGGCGATCTCGCCCTCGATCCCGGCCTCGTCGAGCAGCTTGAACGCGGTTTGCACGGCCGGCACCGCCGCGGCATGCCCGAACCGGTGGGCGATCAGCAGTCGCCAGTGCCACTCGCTCTTCGAGTACGGCTGCGCGTTGCAGGTGACGAGCAGCACCGCGGCGTCGACGTACCGGCGCTCGTCGGCGATGCGGAGGTCAAGCTCGAGGTCGGTCCAGTCATCGGGCAGTGAGTCGACGATCTGCTTGAAGGTGTCGGCGAGCGCCATGGGCGGTGAAGGCTAGCGGAGTAACCGCATCCGGCTCTTGGCCTCAGCCAAAGAACTGCAGGTAGAGCAGGAACCCGTTGAGCCCAGTGATCAGGACCGCGCAGGCCCAGGCCAGCACAGTGGTCAGCCGGCGATTCACGTGCACACCCATGACGTCGCCGCGGCTGGTCAGGATCACGAGCGGGATCAGAGCGAGCGGGATGCCGAACGAAAGCACCACCTGGCTCAGCACCAGCGCATCGGTGGGATTCACACCCAGCGCGAGCACCACGAGCGCGGGAAGCATCGTGACGATCCGGCGCACGTACAGAGAGATCCGTACGTTGACGAACCCGGCCATCACGACTTGGCCGGCGTACGTGCCCACGCTCGATGAGGACGCGCCCGAGGCGAGCAGCGCGATCGCGAACGCGAGTGCGGCGCCGCCGCCGACGAGGGTCCCGAAGCCGGCATGGGCGCCCTGAATCGTGTTGATGCCGGTATGGCCGCTGCCGTGGAAGAGTTGAGCGGCAACGGCCAGCATGCTCATGTTGATGAGCCCCGCGATGCCAAGCGCAATGATCACGTCGGTGCGCTCGAAGCGGAGCACGCGCGCGCGCTCGCGGTCGTCGCGGAGCGGCATGCGGTCCTGGGTGAGCGCCGAGTGCAGGTAAATCGCGTGCGGCATGACCGTCGCGCCGATGATCCCGACCGCGAGATACAGCGACTCCGTGCCGCCGAGGTGCGGGACAAGGCCGCTGGCCGCACCGGAGGCGGAGGGACCGATGTTGAACGTCTCGTAGATAAAGCCGAGGAAGATGATCCCCAGAATTCCGGTGATGGCGATCTCGAAGCGGCGATAGCCGTGCACCCTGAGCTCGAGGAGGCCGAAGGCGATAAACCCGGTCATCACGCCGGCGATGAGGAGCGGGACGTGGAAGAGCAGATTCAGTGCCAGCGCGGCACCGAGGAACTCGGCGACGTCCGTCGACATCGTGATGAGCTCCGCCTGCACCCACATACCCCGTGACATCCAGCGCGGGTAATGGGCACGGAAGCTCTCTGGCAGGTTCCGGCCGGTGACGATCCCGAGCTTGGCGGACAGGTACTGAATCAGCATCGCCATCAGGTTCGCCAGCACGACGACCCACAGCAGCATGAAGCCAAACTTGGCCCCGCCCTGGAGGTTCGTGGCGAAGTTGCCAGGGTCGACGTAGGCGATCGAGGCGACGAACGCGGGCCCGAGCATGGCCAGCGTGGCGCGCAGGCGGCCCTTGGCCAGCAGCTCATCGAGCGCGCTGGGGCCAACCGTGCCGTCGCGCAGCGCGACGTATGCGCCGTCGGCCGCGGCGCCCTCGAGCGCCGGCTCGGGAATCGCCCCGCGCACCGGCGTCACCGGCTGACCTCCACCCGCATGGCCCGGGCCAGCGCTCCACCCAGCACCTGCATGTGATCACCGAAGCGGACGAACAGGGGTCCGTCGAACGGCTGCTTGTCGATGACCTCGAGCTGGTCGCCGGGGGCGATCCCCCGCTCGGCCAGGAATCGGAGCATCTCGGGATCGGAGTCCGAGACCCGGGCGAACGTGGCGCGAGCGCCGATCTCGAGCGCTTGGAGGCTCTGGGTCATGCCCTCCTCGATCCTCAGGTCCCGGGTCGGGATCGGATCGCCGTGGGGATCGTGGGTCGGATCGCCGAGCTTGGCGGCGATCAGCTCCTCGAGCTCCTCGGACAGCACGTGCTCGAGCACCTCGGCCTCCTGATGGACCCGGTCCCAGGGCACACCGAGCGTCTCGACCAGATACAGCTCGAGCAGGCGATGGTGGCGCATGACCTCGAGCGCGACCCGCCGGCCGTCGTCGGTCAGCGACACGCCGCGATACGGCTGGTGCTCGACCAGGCCGAGCTCGCCCATGCGCTTGACCATGCCCGAGGCCGATGCCGGGGTCACTCCGAGGCGGTCGGCCAGGGCGTTCGTGCTCACTGCCTCGCCGTCCCGCCGCTCGAGCGCGTAGATCGCCTTGGCGTAGTCCTGGACGGCCGGAGAGCGGATCGATGTTGAGTCCTGGGTTGCCATGACAGAAGTTATGGTACGCCTAAATTTAAATTTTGCAAGCGATATGAAATCCGATGCAGCGATTTCGGCCGCGCTCACGCGGGGCCTATCCTGTTTCTCAGATGACCTCGATCGACACCCTGACCGCCGACTACCGCGTGATCACCGAGGCGTGCGGGCTTCTGGACCGATCCGAGCGCGGCAAGCTCGCGCTGTCAGGCGCGGAGGCCGCGACCTTCCTCCAGGGGCAGGTCTCCAACGACGTCGAGCGCCTCGCCCCCGGCATCGGCTGCTACGCCGCGTTCCTCACGCCCAAGGGCAAGATGCTCGGCGACATCCGGATCCTCGCCACCGGCGACGAGTTGCTTCTGGACACCGAGCGAGTCGCTCTACAGATCCTCTTCAACATGATCCGGCGCTTCAGCCTGGGCTATCAGGTCGAGCTCCACAAGCGAACGCTCGAGCGCGGGCTGCTGTCGCTGATCGGGCCCGAGTCGGCCGACCTGGCCGGCGCCGGCGACCTGGGTGCCGACGAGCACGCTCATACCGTGATCGAAGTTCCCGGGAGCGGGTTGCCGGCGCGGGCGATCCGCTCCGACGTCGGGGTGGATCTGCTGTGCGACGCGGCAGACACCGCCGCGCTGCGCTCCGCGCTCGAGGAGGCGGGCGCGGTCACGGTCGGCGAAGCGGCCGCGGACTGCCTGCGGGTGGAGCACGGGCGTCCGCGCTATGGGACCGATCTCGACGACACCGTGATCCCCCAGGAGGCCGGACTCAACGAGCGCGCGGTGTCGTTCACCAAGGGCTGCTACGTGGGCCAGGAGACCGTCGCCCGACTGCACTACCGCGGCAAGCCGAACCGGCAGTTGCGTGGGCTGCGGATGTCCGGGACGGCTGAGGCCGGCGAGGAGCTGGTCTATGAGGGACGGACCGTCGGACGCGTGACCAGCGTGGCCGCTTCACCCCGGTTCGGGTCCATCGCGCTGGGATTCGTGCGCCGCGAGGCTCCGGTCGGCTCGACCGTGTCGGTGGGCGCGGCCGTCGACGTCACCGCCGAGGTCATCGAGCTGCCGTTTCGCTGAGCGGCCGCACGGGCGGTCCGGCTCCCTCCCCTCTCTCGAGCGCGAGCTGGGTCGTCTCCGGGTGCGCGGCGAGGTAGTTGGCGATGATCCGCAGCTCGTCGATCTCGTCGGGCGGGACGTGTGCGCCGAGCTCCCCGGCGCGTCCTGCGCGGGTCAGCGCCCACCGCGTGCGCTCCTCGAGCGCCTGGCCGTCGCCCGGCGCCGGGGGGGCGGGGCCCCAATCGACCAGCCGGCCCCCGACGAGCCAGAACGCATCCTGCCGGGTGTCGTCTACCGGGTGCGGCGCCAGGATCAGACGGGACCGGACGTGCGTGGCCTCGAGCGCGCCGCCGAGGCGCTCGAGGATCAACCCGAGCCGGCGCAGGCGCCGGCGCAGCCAGGCGGCCCGCTCGTAGAGCTGGTCGCGGGAGGCGGCCTGCATCTGGGACCGGACGTGGTCGAGTAGCCGCTGCCCGCCATCGCCGCCGGCGGTGAACAGGCGAAGCGCCTCGTCGAGGCGGCGCCGGTACAGGTTCGGGTCCAGATCGCCCAGGCACGGCGACAGGCAGCGGCCCATCTGCCCGTATGCGCTCGGGTGGTCGCGCCGCGGCAGCGCCCGGCCGCAGTGGCGCAGGGCGAACAGCGAGTTGAGCTGG
>DASXOS010000037.1:0-57584 GCA_036494115.1 Solirubrobacteraceae bacterium
CGCGCAAGACGACCACGTTCGGCGAGCCGTATCTCGAGACCAGCGAATGCCCCGGGGACGACAAGAATTACACGACGGGCAGCTGCCCTGGCAGCTACGAGAGCCCGAACGGCAGCTCCGGTCGGCTTCACCTGACCTGGAGTGTGCCGTTCCAGCCCGGGCGGCTGGTGGCGGTCGCGCGCGATGCCAGCGGCCGGGTGTTGGCGCGCGATCAAGAGACCACCGCCGGGACGCCGGACAGCCTCGGCCTCACGACCGACCGGACGGCCCTCACCTCGGACGGCAAGTCGCTGGCCTACGTGACGGTCCACGTTCTCGACAGCCACGGCGTCCAGGTGCCGGATGCGGACAACCCGGTGCACGTCGCGGTCACTGGCGCGGGCGCATTCGCAGGTGCCGACAACGGCAAGGAGGACGACGCCGAGGGTTACAAGTCGAGCACCCACGACGCGTTCAACGGCTTGATGCTGGCGGTCGTGCAGGCCGACCGACGGCCCGGCCCGATCCGGGTCAGGGTGACCTCGCCCGGCCTGCGTGGCGAGCAACTCGTGCTGCAGGCGAGCCGGCATCCGCGCGCCGGAGGCGTGCAGCGGCCGGTGGTCCTGGCGCGCAGTGCCCCCGCAGCGCTACCACGCTCCTTGCCCCCGACCGCGGATGCCAGCTTTACCGGCGGCGTGTTCTCCGGCTACGACTCCGACTTCGGGACGAGCACGACGCTCCCCGCGAAGATGCTCGACGGCGACTCATCGACCTACTGGTCGAATCGCTACAGCAAAGTCGCGACGCAGACGCTGAACGATGTGACGAACGCGCGGCCGGAGGACTGGGTCAGCGTGTCCTGGGCGCCGTCCAAACAGGTGGGGTCAGTGCGGGCGTCATTCATCGCCGATGCCCATGACGAGCTGCCGGCGACAGTGGCGGTGTACTACTGGGCCGGCGATCACTGGGCGCCGGTCGCGAACCAGCACGTGACGTTCGCCACCGCGTCGAACACGCCGTCGACGATCACGTTCGACCCGATCACGACGACGAGGCTGAAGCTCGACATGACCAGCCGGGCCCCATACGATCCGAGCACCGGGAACCTCGCGATCTCGGAGGTGCAGATCCCGGGAGTCACCTGATCGGATCTCGCGCTGCGCTGGAGCAAGCTCACCGGAAACCTCGATCGCCGTGTGCCGCTCGCCGTTGCCGCAGCGGCGCTGGCAGCGGCGGCGCTGGCAGCGGGCGGATCGCCGGCGGCTGCGGGTGCCCGCGCACACCCGCGCAAGCCGAAGCCGGGCCGGGCAGTGACGCTCGAGTGGGTCGGGGACATGGCGCTCAGCACTGAGCGCGGCCTCCCGCCCGGTGGCGTCGCCACGGCAGCGGCACCGCTGAAGCGCCAGCTCCAGAACGCCGACATCACCGCCGGCAACCTCGAGGGCACGCTGTCGACCGGGGGCGCGTCGAAATGCGGCGGCGGGGACACGAGCACGTGCTTCGCGTTCCAGGCGCCACCGTCGTACGCCGGGCAGTACCGCGCGCTCGGGTTCGACATCGTCAACCAGGCCAACAACCACGCCTTCGACTACGGCGCCAGCGGCCATCAACAGACGGTCAATGCGCTGACCAAAGCCGGCCTCGAGTACACCGGATCACCGGGACAGATCACGTACCTCCGGGTCCATCACACCCGGGTTGCGTTCGTCGGGTTTGCGCCGTATTCGTGGGCCTCCAACCTGCTCGACATCCCGGGTGCCAAGGCGCTCGTGCGCCGAGCCAGAAAGCACGCCGACCTCGTCGTCGTGTTCATCCACGCTGGTGCCGAAGGGGCCAACCAGACGCACACGCCGCACGGCAGCGAGTTCTTCCTCGGCGAGAACCGTGGCGACCCGAGGGCGTTCGCACACGCGGTGATCGACGCCGGCGCCTCGATCGTGCTCGGCTCGGGTCCGCATGTGATCCGCGGCGTCGAGCGCTACCGCGGGCGCGTGATCGCCTACTCGCTCGGCAACTTCATCGGCTACCACACGCTGGGGACTGGGGGCGTCTTATCCGAGAGCGCGATCCTGCGCGTGACCCTCGCGCAGAACGGCCACGTCACAGCGGGGGATTGGATCCCGGTGACGCTCGGCAGCGACGGGCTGCCGCGCCGCGACTGCAGCGACGCGAGCGCGCACCTCGTGGCCAGGCTCTCACGCGAGGACTTCCCGCACGACCACTGGAACATCGGGCCGCACGGGACGTTCCGCTTGTAAGAGACCCTCCGCCGTCACTCCACGACTTCGAACTCGTAGCCCTCGAACAGCCCCGTCTCGAGGACGCCCGGGATCGCGTTGACGCGCACATCGAGGCCGTGCGGGATCTCGTCGAAGTGCGCGTCGAGCAGCACGAAGCCCGACTCGGTGATCACCGGGCCGTCCTTGCCGCCGCTGGTGCGCAGCGCCACCTCCCGGCAGCCGAGCTCGCGCAGGCGGGCCACCACCGGCTCGACCGCGTTCGGGTGCACCTCGATCGGCATCGGAAAACGGGTCCCGAGCCGCTGGACGTGCTTGGTCGGATCGATCACGAGGATCATGTGGGTGGACGTGCTCCACAGGAGCTTCTCGCGGAACAGGGCGCCGCCGCGACCCTTCAGCAGGCGCTTGTCGGGATCGATCTCGTCGGCGCCGTCGACGCTCCAAGCGGACACCGCTTGACCGAGCCGCGCCAGCGGGAGGTGGAGGGTGCCCGCCGCGACTTCGGTCTCGTAGGAGGTCGGGATCACCCGCACCGACAGGCCCTCCTCCTGCGCCCGCTTGCCGATCGCCCACAGCGTCAGGTACGCCGCCGATCCTGACCCGATCCCGATCACGTCGCCGTCCGCTGTGCGCGCCGCGACCTGCTGGGCCACCTCGAGCTTCACGGCGAGGTTCTTGACGTCCCGTGGCCACTGCAAAACCGCGGACGCGAACCAATCCGAGGAGCTCACGAGCGCGCGGGCGCCTCCCGCACCACCTCACGCGCCGACTTGTCGTCGCGCAGCCCGAGGAACCGAGGATGGCGCAGCCGGCCCGCCGACGTCCACTCGCTGAAGCCGAGCTCCGCCACCAGTTCTGGCTTCACCCATTGGGCGGTCCGCTCGCGAACGGGATCGTCGAACGGCGAACGGGGCTGCCGCAGTGAACGCAGCCGCCCTCCCAGCGAGTGCAGCGTCTCCTCGTCGAAGCCGGTCCCGACCTTCCCGGCGTAGCGCAGCCGCCCGTCGTCGTAGTAGCCCAGCAACAGCGCGCCGAACTCGACCCGTGACCCCTTCGGCGCCGTGTAGCCGCCGATCACGAGCTCCTGGCCCTGCTCGCACTTGAGCTTCAGCCAATCGCGCGAGCGCTTGTCCGTGTACGGGCTGTCGGCGCGCTTGGCGATCAGGCCCTCCCAGCCCTTCCGGCATGCCTCGCGGAAGAACGCCTCGCCATCGCGGTTACGGTGGTTGGAGAAGCGCAGTGGCTTGGCCTCGAAGTGCAGTACGTCGCGCAGCAGGCGCTTGCGCGTGCGCAGCGGCAGCGCCCGAACGTCTTGCCCGTCCACCCAGAGCACGTCGAAGATGTAATAGAAGACCGGCACGTGGGTACGGCCGCGCTGCGCCAGCTTGGCGAAGCTCGTCTGGCCGTGGTCGAACGCCACCACCTCGCCGTCGACCGCGAACTGCTGCTGCGGCTGGGCGTCGAGCGCGTCGGCGACCTCCGGATAGCGCTGGTTGAGCGACAGGTCGTTGCGGGACAGCAGCTTCACCGGACCGCCGTCCCGGATCGCGATGCAGCGCACGCCGTCGAGCTTGCGCTCGAACAGCCAGCCGTCGTCGCTGAAGCGCTCCTGGGTCAGCACGGCCTTCATCGCACCGGCGTGGGTCGGGGCCGGAGCCGGACGCAGGAGCGCCCGCTCGGCGTCAGGAAGGGACTCGAGCGATGACCGGGTCGCGGGGATGGGCGATGATTGCATGCCGGGCCTCGCGGGCGCCGTCGTCGATCTGAACCGGATAGCCGGCGGCCAGAACCGCGACGAGCGCGGGCGGCGTGATCACCGTCGCATGGCCGCGCGGCGGCCGCGCCGCCGCCGTGCCGTAACCGTGCGGGCCCCACGTCACCAGCGAGGACCCGAGCACGAGCGCGGGCCCAGATCTCCGCTGCACGAACGCCCCATCGGGAAGCGCCGACCACGGCATGGGATGCAGCCGCCGCCGATGCGTCCCGCGCACGATCCGCTCGCCGTGCAGCTGGTGGTCGAGCTCCTTGGCCGCCGGCACGTCGACGCCGAGCCCGTCCGCCCACGCCGCGCGGAACGCGTTGTAGCTCGCGCGGCGGCACTCCGCACACGGTCGGTGGCCGGCCGCGAACGAGACCGCCTCATCGTGAAAGTAGAGCCACGTGAAGTGGCGCGGCTGCCACTGCTCGTGCCAGCGGTCCTTGAAGCGCAGCGCGCACGTCAGCCAATGCTCATGTGCGTGAAACCGGACGATCTCCTGGCCCTCGTGGAGGATGCCGCGGTTCCCCGTCCAGGCGCCCCGCAAAGGCACGGCAACGAAGGACCCGGTCGGCGTGACCCGGTTGCGATGTGCGCTGACCGCTCTAGTAGCGTGAATCACGATGCGTCTCGTCCAGGATCGCTGCAACGTCGAGCTCCGCGATGACGGTGATGGAGGCCGGCTCGTGGTGTTCGCGTTCCCCTACAACGCGCACATCGTGGCGGCCGTGAGGAACATTCCGCACCGGCGGTTCGACTGGGACGTGCGGGAGTGGCTCGCGCCGGCCACCGATTGGGCCGGCGTGCACGTGGCCGAGATCCTCGAGCGGTTCCCGGAGCTCACCACCTCGTCGCAGGTCGATGACTGGCTGAGCGATCTCCGCACCCGCTGGGTCGGGTATGTACGGACGGCCCGGTATGACGGCACGGGCTGGTGGCTGCTGGCGACGCACGCTGGAACGGTGCCGGCGGCGCTCCGAGACGGCGCCGTCGAACACGCGGACGGGCTGCTCGTCCCATTCACGCGCGGCGCGGCGGAGGCGATACGCACGCTCGGGTCCGGTCGGGTGAGCCTGGGCGCCGCGCGGTGCCTGGAGCTGGTCGAGCTCGGCGAGACGCCGCCGCCGGCCCGGCTGGTGATCGCACGCGGAGTCGACGGGGAACGGCTGACGGTGGAAATCCTGTGGGACGCGGAGATCGGAGAGGCGTTCGACCACCTCCCGGGCGCCACCGGCAACGGCCTGCCGCTCGACCCGTGGCTGGCCGACGAGCTCGACGCGTTCGTGGCGCGCCATCACGTCGAGATCGCGCCGCTCGCCGCGCACGCACTGAACGGAATGCTCGCCGAGAAGCGCGCAGCCTCCGCCGCCGTGCGGCGGTCGCGCGCTGATAGCGCGGAGCCGATCGACGAGGTGGCGCAGGTGCTGGGGGGCACGCTCGCCCCTTTTCAGTGGGCCGGAGTCCGGTACGCGCTCGAGGCGAGGCGGACGTTCCTGGCCGACGAGCAGGGACTCGGCAAGACGGTGGAGGCGCTGGCCACGCTCGAGGCCGACGGCGCCTTTCCGGCGGTCGTGGTGTGCCCGGCTTCGATGAAGCTGATCTGGGAGCGCGAGGCGGCGAAGTGGCTTCCGCACCGCTCTCGGAGCGTCGTCAGCGGCCGCTCGGCCCTCCCGCCGCGAAGCGACATCACGATCCTCAACTATGAGATCGTCGCGGCGCATGGTCCCGCCCTCTCCGCCTGGCAGCCGCGCGCGATCGTCGTCGACGAATCGCATTACTGCAAGAACCCCCAGGCCAAGCGCACCCACGCGGTGCGGCGGCTGGCCGGCGCGGTCGGATCCGATGGACTGCGTCTCGCGCTGACGGGAACGCCGGTGCTCAACCACGCCGAGGAACTGATCGCCCAGCTGCGCGTCCTCGGCCGTCTCGAGGACTTCGGTTCCGGCGCCCGTTTCGCCCGCGAGTTCCGGGGCCAGTTCAGCGAGGAGCGTCTGCATTGGCACCTGCGCCGCCGCTGCTTCGTGCGCCGGCTTAAGTCCGAGGTGCTGCCGCAGCTGCCGCCGAAGCGCCGCGTCGTCGTACCGATGGCGATCACCAACGACTACGACTACCGCCTCGCCGAGGCGGACGTGATCGCCTGGCTCAAGTCCCAGCCGCTCGAGCTGTCGGAGCTGAACGCCCGCATCGCCGCGACCCTGAGAGCCGAGCGGCTCGCGCAGCTGACCGCCCTGCAGCGCCTCGCCGCACGCGGCAAACTGGCGGCGGCGCTGGCCTGGATCGAGGATTTTCTCGCCTCGGGGGAGCCGCTCGTGGTGTTCGCCCGGCACGTCGAGGTCCAGCAGGCGCTGCTGCACCGACGCCCCGACGCCCTGCACCTGCTCGGCGAGGACTCGCTGCCCCGGCGCGAGCGCACGATCGCCGCCTTTCAGCAACCGGACGGACCACAGCTGCTCGTGTGCGCGACGCGCGTGGCGGGGCAGGGCATCACGCTCACCCGCGCCTCGAACGTCTGCTTCCTGGAGCTCGAGTGGACTCCCGCCATGCACGACCAGGCGGAGGACCGCTGCCATCGCATCGGCCAGCGCGACGCCGTCACGGCGTGGTATCTGCTGGCGGCGGACACCATCGACGAGACGATGGCGCGGTTGATCCAGCGCAAGCGCGAGATCGTCTCCGCCGTCACCGACGGACGCGAGGCCCAGACGGATGGCCTGATCGACGGCGTGGTGCGCGAGCTGCGCGACGGCCGGCCGTTCCGCCACCTGCGCGCCGTGAGCTGAGAGAGCCCGCGGGGATCGCCACCCGAAGCGAGCGGCGATCCCACGCGATGGCCGACCGACTGACTACAGGCTCGTCAGCGCCGGCACGTTCAGGAGCTGCTGAAGGATGTTCAGTAGCCCCGTCAGCTGGCCTGCGCCGGTCGTCCCGCCGTTGAGCAGGTTCGCGATTCCACAGACCAGATTCCCGAGCAGGTTCCCCGGTCCTGACTGGGCGGTGATATCGAGCACCACCTGGTTCAGGTTGACGTGGAGCCCGAGTAGGTTCAGGTGGAGTGGCCCGAGCACCAGGTGCAGCACCGGGCAGGCTGCCGCGGCGCCGGCGGTGCCAGTTCCGGGCAGTGAACTGCGCTGCACACCCACCGGAATCGCCACGTTCGACCGGCTCACATGCCGGTTGCCGACCCGGCCGACGAGCGTGCCGACCGCATACGACTTGGCGCCGCGAGTCACGAACTGCTGGATGTTGAACCGGCCGACGAACTTCTTGCCGCCCTGGCTCGTCCCAGATACCGCAACCTGCTTGATCGTCTTCACCGGGGTGCCGGTGGCCGCCGCCGCCGCTCCTGGGATCAGGAGCAGAGCTGCGCTCGCCGCGATCGCGGCGAGGCCTACCTTCAATGTGGACATGGACGTCTCCAGACGTTGTTGGACGGATACCTACACGTCCGTCACCGGCGCGTCCCGAGGAGCCACACGCGCGCTCGGCAACGCTGGAGGCCGTCGCCGAAGCAACATCCCGGACCAGTGTTCACGCCGTCTCTCCCTACCAGAGACCGATGTCGGACCCCCGCCTCCTACCCGGTCAGGGAGGACTGGGGATCGTCCATGGACGCATGTACTGAGCTGCCAGCACCTCGTACTGACCGGATGTACGAACCGAAAAACGACGCGTCTAGGAGTGGCGGAACGGGCCGATTTCTAGATCGGCGATGGAGTCATCACCGCCGCCGCCGCCAAGAGCGCGGCGACGGGCAGGACCAACGCACCGATCGAGAACACCGCCACCAGGCAGAACAGGAACAGCGCGGTGATCAGCAACCACGCGACGACCTCGGCACTGTGCCCGCCCCGCGAGCATTTGACGTGAAGCGCGACCCACACCGCCGCGGACACCAGCGCCGGAATAGCCACCGGGATCAGCACGCCACTGCCGTTCTCGGCGACCAGCGTCGCCGATCCGTACACCGGCAGGATCAGCGCGCCCGCGATCAGGGCGACTCCCCAGGCGAACCCGAGCAGCACCAGCAGCGACGCGCGGCGGCCGTGATCGGCGGTGGGTGGGCTCGGGGCGTTAGGACCCGTCACCGAGGATCCTCGACTTCGCCTGCTCGAACTGTTCCGGGGACAGCTGACCGCCATCGCGGAGACGCTCCAGGGCGGTGATCTGCGTCTGCCGTGCCTCGGCCGCGGCGCCCTCGTTGGCGGCTCGGTCGACGTCGGCCCACACCAGCGCGTCGTCCGGGTTCTGAGGGTCGACCTTCACCGGCAGCTCGAGCCCGACTGGATACGAGTCGGCGCCGGTCATCATGTCCTGGCGGATCGTGAGCGGGCGAGGTGCTCCCGGGCCGGTCACGAGGTTGAGCTGGAGCTCCACCGAGATCCCGACTCCGCCCATCCCTTCGCCGAGCTCACGCACCGAGACGACGGTGCCCCGACCTTCGACGCCTTGCCGGCTGATCCGGTTCACACGCTCAGCGGTCTTCTGCATGTCACCGACGCTCACGCTGTTCGCGGCGGAGATCGCCCCCGAGTACTGCGACGCGAGCTTGTCCGCCTCCCCGCGCCATTTGTCGCGGAGATCCAGCCCGGCCGATTGCAGTTCGCGCTGGCTCTGGCGGTCCTGCTTGTTCAGCTCGTGCTGCTCCTTGCGCTTCTGGAAGAACCCCATCACCGCTCCTCTTTAGACGTCATCCCGAACTTTCTCAGCATGTCCTCGGTGGCCGCGCGTGCTGCTGGATCAGCGATCTGCGCGACCGCCTCCTCGGCCGCTTCGGTATTGGCCGCGATGATCCGGTCGGCGGTTCCCGGAACCGTGGCGGCCTGGGCGCGCAACTGCTCGGCGAACTCGCGGGTCCGGTCGGGCGCGTATCTCCAAGGGATCTCGACGTCGTCCGGCTTGTCGCGACGGATCGCCACCGGCAGGACCGGTCCCAGATGTCCGCGCCGCAAGGACGCCCGCATGTGAACGCCATAGCGCGACCCGGACGGTGCGAGCACGCAGAGCAGCAGCCACCCTGTGTAGCTGTGGAGGTCGTCGGCGACCAATCCACCGTACGGACTGCACGGCAGCATGTAGTCGCTCGGCCCGCTCGGTCGGCCCGGATCCCCGGAGCGCACCACCACAAGCGCCGTACTCGCCACGCGGTCACCGTCGAGCGGTTCGCTCGGTGGCCAGCCGTCGATCCGGCCGTCACCCCAGGGGGGCTCAGTGGCCGGCCTTCGCGACATGCCAGAACTCGGCTCGACCTCATCGCCGCGCGCCTCGGCGACTCGTCGCCAGGTCCCCTCGGGATCGACGATCGCCGGGTCGGAGTCGGCGATCCGCTGCGCGATCGTGGGTGTCTCATCCCAGCGGATCCGCAACCGCTGCACGTCGTGCGGGTCGACGTCCACCGGAAGCACGAAGCCGCGGACCGGCGCCCTGTCGCGGTGAAGGCGGTCCCGGTGGACCACGTAGGCCGGCGCGAGCCCGGGTGCGGTCACATAGAGCCACACGCTCGACGTCCACCAGCTCAGCGCGGAATAGCCGCTGTCTCCCCGGAGCACAAGCGCCTGGCCAGCGATTCCGTCGCCAGAAGCCCTTCGGTCGCGCCCGATCCCGAATGGCGCCATGCGCGGACCGTACGCTCAAATTGGGAGCGATGTCAACCGGACCGCTCGGCGGGGGCGGCGATCGCAGCCTCGGGCTCCCTGGGGTGCTGCCGGGCGGGATAGGCGCGCAGCGTCGAGAGGAGCTCGGGGTCCTCGCCCTCGAGCGCCATCCAGGCGGCCCGCATGCCCTCGCTGCCCGCGCTCTGGAGCGCGGCCGCGCTGTTCTCGAGTTGGCTGATCACGAGCCCGTCCGCCGGGGGGCGGATCACGCAGACCGACGGCGTCGCGTCTCGGTCCGTGGCCTGGCGGGCCAGCGACGCGCTCAGCTCGTCGTAGCGCTGCGACCGGGTCTCCCGTAGCTGCACCAAATCGGGGTTGATCCGCCGCAGGTAGCGGTCGGTGAGCCGGGCGACCGGGCCGGACAACCCCGAGTGTGCGATGCCATGCGGCCGGGTCTGGAGCACGAGCACGTCCGTGGCACTGGCAAACGCGGCGTGCACCGGAATCGCCTCGGCCAGGGTGGCGTCGAGCAGCCGGCGGCCTCGGAAGCGGACCGGAGGGCCGGCGAGCCACGGCAGCCGTGCCGAGGCCCGGAGGGCGCACCGGATCTCGGCATCGTCGCGCAGGTCAGCGAGGTCGATGATCTCTGCCGTGTCGGCGTCGGTCGCCGTCGCGTGGAAGTCGATGCCGCTCGTCAGCAGCGCATCGAAGCGCAGCGGCCGCTGCTTGGTCCAGACCTCGTCGATCACGTAGTCCATGTCGAACAGAGCGCCGCTGCGCACGAGACGCAGCACGCCGACGAACTTCGGATCGCCGAATCCGCAGCAGAACAGCGACGTCAGGTACGCCGCCTGGCCGGCGAGCAGGAAGGCGCCGCTGAACGCCCCGGCCGAGGCGCCATGCACCTCGTCGAATGCATCGCGCAGCCCAAGCTGCTCGATCGCCGCCGTCATCCCGGCCGAGACCACGCCGCGCATCCCACCACCCTCGATCACGAGCGCGACCCGCCGCCCGTCGGCCCGCTCGCCCGGTCGTGAGCCGTCGGCCCGGCGCCTGCGAAGCAGCTCCACCACGGGATGGCCGCGCTGATCCTCGGTCATGGCGATCGTCGGCCGCAGCGTGTCGGGAGCCATCTTTCTCAGCCGTTTGAACATCAGCGCGTGTGAGGCATTCTGTCGTGAGCTTCCGGTTCAATTAACCGATCATCGGACCGGAGGGCAGATCATGCACGACCAGCTGAAGGAAGAGCTGGCCGCCGCGAGCGCCGAGCTCACGGCGCACATGGCGTCTTGGGAGTACGCGTTCGCGATGGGGTCCAGCCGCGACGGAGGCCTGAACCATCCAGTTCATGCAGCGACGCGAGCGCGGACGGCCGAGCTCCAAGCGCGCTACCGCGACCTTCGCGCGCTGCTCAGCGAGCACGAGTTGTAGTCGTCTCCGCCAGACGGGGGGTTGCGCGCGCACTCCCGCGCTTAGTTTCCAAGGTTGTGGGCAGACGAGAAGTACGCCCCCAACTCTAGGAGGAGAGACATGGCGGATAACAGAGGCGTGGCGTATATGGGCACCGGGAAGGTCGAGGTCCACGACATCGACTTTCCGACGTTCGAGTTGCAGGACGGCCCCGGTGTCAATCCCGCCAACGTCGGTCGCGAGCTCCCGCACGCGGCGATTCTCAAGTGCGTGTCCACCAACATCTGCGGCTCAGACCAGCACATGGTGCGCGGCCGCACGACCGCCCCGGAAGGACTCATTCTCGGCCATGAGATCACGGGCGAGGTGATCGAGACCGGCCCCGGGGTCGAGTACATCAAGGAAGGCGATCTGTGCTCGGTGCCCTTCAACATCGCGTGCGGCCGCTGCCGGATGTGCAAGACCGGGAACACCGGCGTGTGCCTGAACGTGAACCCGGATCGGCCCGGATCGGCGTACGGCTACGTCGACATGGGCGGCTGGGTCGGCGGCCAGGCCGAGTACGTGCTGGTTCCGTACGCCGACTGGAACCTGCTCAAGTTCCCGGACAAGGAACAGGCGATGGAGAAGATCCTCGACCTGACGATGCTGTCGGACATCTTCCCGACCGGCTATCACGGTGCGGTTACCGCCGGTGTCACGTCCGGCTCAACCGTGTACGTGGCCGGCGCCGGGCCGGTGGGCCTCGCGGCGGCGTACTCCGCGCAGCTGCTGGGTGCCTCGGTGGTCTTCGTCGGCGACCTGATTCCCGAGCGGCTCGAGCAGGCCAAGAGCTTCGGCTGTGAGCCCGTCGACATCTCGAAGGGAGATCCCAAGGATCAGATCGAGCAGGTCCTCGGCGTGCCCGAGGTCGACGCGGCAGTCGATGCCGTGGGCTTCGAGGCCCGCGGTCATGGCTCGGACTCCGACCACGAGGCACCGGCCACGGTGCTCAACTCGATCATGGACGTCACCCGGGCGGCCGGGAAGCTCGGTATCCCCGGGCTGTACGTGACCGGTGATCCGGGCGCCGCCGACGACGCGGCGAAGCAGGGCTCGCTGTCGATCCGAATCGGTCTCGGCTGGGCGAAGTCCCAGAGCTTCACGACCGGTCAGTGCCCGGTAATGCGCTACCACCACGGGCTGATGCAGATGATCCTGCACGACAAGGCTCAGATCGCGAAGGCGGTCAACGCCACCGTGATCTCGCTGGATGAAGCCCCTCAGGGCTACAAGGACTTCGACAGCGGTGTCGCCAAGAAGTTCGTGCTCGACCCGCACGGGTTGGTCAAGCACTAACGGATCGGAGCGGCGTCGCGCTCCGCCTGGCGCGGCGCCGTTCCCCCGGCTCGGCTCGTGTCCCGGGTAGTGTCCCCGGCCATGGCCGCGGCCTTCCGCGATCTGGAGCTGGGCGAGGGCAACATCGGCCTAGGGCTGGCGGCGCTCGGACGGCCTGGGTACATCAACCTCGGGCACGGTGGTGACTTCGCCGGCCACACCGACGTCGAGTCGATGCAGGAGCGCGCGCACGACGTGCTCGACGCGGCGTACGACGCGGGCGTGCGCTACTTCGATGCGGCCCGCTCGTATGGCCGGGCCGAGGAGTTCCTGGCGACGTGGCTGGCGCTACGGGGGCTCGGTCCCGACGAGGTCACCGTGGGGTCCAAATGGGGCTATCGGTATACGGCCGGCTGGCGCATCGACGCCAAGGTCCACGAGGTCAAGGATCTATCGCTGCCCCATCTCGAGCACCAATACGAGGAGTCGCGCGAGTGGCTCGGCACCGAGCTGCGCCTGTACCAGATCCACTCGGCCACGCTCGACAGCGGCGTGCTCGATGACCCAGCGGTGATGGAGGAGCTGTCGCGGCTGCGCGCCAACGGCCTGCTCGTCGGCTTCACGGTCACCGGTCCGCAGCAGCGTGAGACGATCGAGCGCGCACTTCAGGTCGGAGAGTTCGACACCGTGCAGGCGACCTGGAACCTGATGGAGCGCTCGGCACAGCCCGCGCTCGAGGCCGCTCATCGGCAGGGGCTGGGGGTGATCATCAAGGAGGCGGTGGCCAACGGGCGGCTGACGCCACGTGGCGATACGCCGCTGTTGACCGAGGTGGCGCGCGAGCTGGACACCACCGAGGACGCCGTCGCCCTGTCCGCGGCGAGCCATCAGCCCTGGGTGGACGTGGCGCTCAGTGGCGCCTCGACGGTCGAGATGCTGCGCAGCAACCTAACCGCACGCGAGTTCACGCTCGACTCCGAGGTTCTGGATCGGCTCGATGCGCTTCGCGAGGACCCGGGGACGTACTGGGAAACCAGGTCGGATCTGAGCTGGAACTGAGTTGAGCGAAGCGGTCGCGCTGATCGTGCTCGCGGCGAGCCTCGCCGCAGCCGTCGCCCGGCCACGCTGGGCGCCGGAGTGGGCGGTGGCCGCGGTCGGCGCCGGCCTGTTGGTGGCGGTCGGCATCCTCAGCTTCCACGGCGCGCGCGAGGCGCTCAGCTCGCTCGGCCCGACGGTGGGCTTTCTGGCAGCACTGCTCGTGCTCGCGGATGGCTGTCGCCGCGCCGGCGTGTTCGACGCGCTCGGCGCCTGGATGGCCCGGGGCGCGCGGGCGAACGCGCGGCGTCTGCTGGTGATGGTGTTCGCGGCTGCCGCGATCACCACCTCGGTGCTGAGCCTCGACGCGACGATCGTGCTCCTCACGCCGATCGTGTTCACCACCGCGGCCCGGCTGCCGACAAACCCGCGACCGCACGTGTACGCGTGCTCGCACCTGGCGAACACGGCGTCGCTGCTGCTGCCGGTCTCGAACCTCACGAACCTGCTCGCGTTCCACGCCAGCGGCCTGTCCTTCACGCGCTTCGGAGTGCTGATGGCGGTGCCGTGGCTGGTGGGGCTCGCGATCGAGTGGGTCGTGCTCAGCCGCTCGTTCGCGGGCGAGCTGCAGCGGCGGCCGGGGCGGCGACGCGAGGCCGGACCGCGGGACGATGTCGAGCTGCCGCGGTTCGCGCTGTGTGTGGTCGCCCTGACGCTCCTCGGCTTCGGGGTGAGCTCGCTGATCGGGATCGAGCCGGTGTGGATCGCGACGGCGGGGGCGGCGGCGATGGTGCTGCGGGAGCGACCCGCGCCGAAACAGCTCGTGGCCGCCGCCGAGCCGAGCTTCCTGGTGTTCGTGCTCGCCCTGGGTGTGGTCGTCGCCGCGGCGAGCGAGCACGGCCTCTCGTCCCTGATCGACAACCTCATTCCACGCGGGGCAAACCCGCTCGAGCTGCTGGCGGTGGCGGGCGTGAGCGCGCTCCTGGCCAACCTCGTCAACAACCTCCCGGCCACGCTCATCATCCTGCCGGTCGCCGCCGCGTCGGGGCAAGCGGCGGTGCTGGCAATGCTGATCGGCGTCAACGTCGGCCCGAATCTGACCTACGTCGGCTCACTGGCGACTCTGCTGTGGCGCCGGATCGTCCATGCCCACGATCACGACACCGACATCGGTGAGTTCACCAAGCTGGGGGTACTGACGGTGCCCGCCGTCTTGGTGGCATCGACGCTCACACTGTGGTTGGCTCTCCAGGTGGTGTGATGCGCGCACTGGTCTGGATCACCGAGGACACCTGGGACGGCTGCGTCGACCGCGCCCGCGAGTTCCTGCCGGCCGACGCCGAGGTGACGCTGCTGCACGTCGCGCCCAGCGACGTTGAGCAGGTGGCCTCCGGTGGCGCGACCCGCCTCCTCGGCCGTCGCCCGCCGCCACCGCCCGGCCCGCCGCTACGCGCGATCGCCGACGAGGAGGCCCAGGAGCTGTTGCAGTCGGCCGCCGAGCGCTTCGGCCGTCCAGCGCGGACGGCGGCGCGCCGCGGCCTGATCGAACGCGAGGTGGTCGAGGCCTGCGCCGACGCTGACCTGCTCGTCCTGGCCCGCGCAGGCAAGTACGGCCTCGAGCCCAAGAGCCTCGGCCACTTCACCCGGTTCGTGGTCGACCACGCCCCGTGTCAGGTGCTCCTCGTATGGCCCGAGGCGCCGCCGGGTCTCGCCACGATCAAGTGGCCGCCGCATCTGCGGTAGGCGCCGGGTTGGCGTTTGGCTGTTTGGCGTGTGGCTGTTTGCTGGCGCCCCGCGGCCCTTCGGCCGCGCCTCGGTTCGTGGGTGAAAGGGCGCATTGATGGGAGGGGAGTGGGGTGCGGTCGCGACCATAAGTCGACAATCCCTCCCGAGCTGGCGAAGATTGTCGGGCTGTTGCTCCATGACGCACCTAATCCGGCACTCGCTTCGGCGGGTGGCGGAGTTGTCGAACTGTGGTCGTGTCTTTCCTCGCATTGCGCCCCGAATGCGGGAGGGGTGTCGACGTTGTGCCCGCTATGCGTGCCAGGCGCTACACGCCTCCCGATCTAGCCGCGGGATGCGACGAAATGCACGCCCCTCGCCGGCAGCCCACCGCACCCCCTCCCTCAAAGCGCCTTGACCGCCCGACCACCCGGGCACGGCCTAAGGGCCGCGGGGCGCCAGCCAAACGCCGAACGCCAGCAGCCAGAAACGCCTACGCCGCCCGCAGCAGTCCCTCGGCCCGCGCCCACTCGACGGTGCGCCGCAGCGTCTCGCGCGGGTCGGTGTAGACGAGGCCCAGCTCCCGGGCGGCACGTGAGCCGTCGTAGCGGTGGCCGTGCAGGAGGGTCCGGACCATCTCGCGGCAGACCGGTGGCTTGCGCCCGAGCAGCCGGAAGGAGCGCTCGACCACGGAGGCGCTGAGGGTCGCGACCTGACGGGGCAGCAGGCGCGGGCGGGCGTCGACGCCGGCGACGTCGGCGGCGAGGGCGAGGGCGTCGGTGATCGACAGCGCCATCCCGTTCAGGAGGTAGCGCTCCCCAGCGACCCCGTGCTCAGCGGCCAGCAGGTGTCCCTCGACGCAATCCTGGATGTCCACCAGCGACACGTTCGTCGGGACGAACACCTTCAGCCGTCCATCCAAGAAAGCCAACAGAACACGGCCGGTGCCGCCCGACCGTCCGGGGCCCTGCACCGACGACGGATTGACACACACGACGTCCTGACCGACCGACGCAGCCGTGGCGAACGCCGCGCGCTCGCCCTCGGTCTTGGTCCGCTCGTACGTCGAGAGGTACCAGCCGCGGTGGCGCGTCGTCTCGGTGCCGACCGTCCCCGGCGCCTCCCCGATCGTCGCCGCTGACGATGTGTGGACGAGCCGGGGGAGCCCGACCGCATGCGCGGCGCGCACTGCGACCACCGGACCGAAGGCGTTGAGCTCCTCCATCGGGACCGGGTCCTCGACACAGAGCGAGTTCACCCCCGCCAGGTTGAACGCGACAGCGGAGCCCTCCATGCCGCGCTCCAATGCCTTCTGGTCGAGCGCGTCGCCGGTCACGACCTGCGCGCCGCGATCCGCCAACTCGCGAGCCGCCGCCTCGGAGCGAGCCAGCGCGACGACGTCGTCGCCGCGCGCCACGAGCCGCGACACGAGCGCGCGACCGATCACGCCGCTGCCGCCCGTGACGAAGACGCGACTCACGCGCGCAGCGCCGCGGAGAACCGCAGCAGGTAGTCGATCCCCGACCAGGCGGTGATCAGCGCGGCGATCACCATGGCCCACTGATCGAGGTATGCGCCGGCGATCACGACGTCCGGGCGGAGCATCGCCAGCGTGATCGCGATGAACTGCACCGTTGCCTTCCACTTGCCGACCATCGAGGTCTCGAAGTGCCGGCCCTCGGCGACGACGGCGACGCGCAGCCCGAGGATCGCGAACTCGCGTCCCACGATGACCAGCGCCACCCACGGCGACGCGCGGTCGACCGCGACGAGCGCGATCAGCGCCGTGGTCACAAGCAGCTTGTCGGCGGTCGTGTCGAGGAACGCGCCGAGGCGGGTCGTGACCTCCCAGCGGCGGGCGAGCCGGCCGTCGAACCAGTCGGTGGCGGCGAGCAGCACGAACAGGATTGCCGCCGCCGTATACGACCCACCGAGGACGAGCGCCATCACCACCGGCGCGAGGACGACCCGCAGGCCGGTCGCTGCCGCGAGCATCCGAGACGAACGCAGCGCGCTCAAGGTGCCGGCCTCCACAGGATCACGGATTACATCACAGCAGCGCGGCTGCCAATGCACGCGCGGCGGCGGCATCCGGCGCGTCGAGCGCCTGCTCCGCGACGGCCTGTGCGCGCGAGGAGTCGACCGAGCGCAGCGCCGCCTTGACCTCAGGCACGAGCGCCGGCGCCATGCTCAGCTCGGTCACCCCGAGCCCGGCGAGGAGCACCGCGGCCGCGGGATCACCGGCGAGCTCGCCGCACACACCCACGAGCCGTCCGCGCTCCGACGCGGCCCGGACGGTCTCCCGCACCAGCCTCAGCACCGCTGGCTGAGGTCCGGTGAGCAACGGGGCGAGGCGCTCGTCGCCGCGCTCCGCCGCCATCGTGTACTGGGTCAGATCGTTGGTGCCGAGCGAGAAGAAGTCGGCCTCCTGGGCCAGCCGGGACGCAGTCAGCGCCGCCGCCGGGATCTCGACCATGATCCCCAGCTCGAGCGGTGCCCGCACGCCGGTGGCCAACCGCGCCTCGCCGAGGACCGCCCGCGCGGCCTGCAACTCGTCGAGCGTCGCCACCATGGGCAGCATCGCCTTCACCGGATACTCGGCGGCGACGCGCAGGATCGCCCGGAACTGGGTGGCGAGCACCTCTGGCTGCTGCAACGAGATCCGAACGCCGCGCACGCCGAGAAACGGGTTCGCCTCGGGCGGCATCGGCAGCGCCGGCAGCGGCTTGTCGGCGCCGGCGTCGAGCGTGCGCACGATCAGCGGCCGACCCTCGAGCGCCGCCGCGATCACCCGCAGCGTGTCGGCCTGCTCCTCCTCGCTGGGGAGCTCCTCGCGGTCGAGAAACAGGAACTCCGTGCGCAGCAACCCAACGCCCTCCGCGCCGTGCCCGACCGCCCGGGCAGCCTCGGCAGCCGAGCCGAGATTCGCGAACACCTCGACCCGCCGTCCGTCCTTGAACGCCCCGGGCTCGTAGGCCCGCTCGCGCGCGGCGGCGCGGCGCTGGGCGACGCGCTCGCGACGCTCCTCGGCCTCGCGTACGACCTCCGCTGGCGGATCGACCTGCAACGTTCCCGCCTCGCCGTCGACCAGCACCGTGGTCCCGTCGCGGATCTCGACCACCGAGTCGCCGAGACCGACGGCGGCGGGGATCCCGAGCGCGCGCGCCAGGATCGCGGCATGGGCGGTGGCCGTGCCGTGGGCGGTGGCGATCCCGAGCACGCGGGCAGGGTCAAGCCGGGCCGCACCGGCAGGCGTCAGCTCGCCGGCGATCACGATGCCGGACACCGATGACGTCGACGTCTGCACCCCGGTCAGCGCGCCGATCACCCGCCGTCCCACGTCGAGCACGTCGACCGCGCGCTCCTGAAGGAGCGGCACGTCGAGGCCGCGATACTGCTCGGCCACCTGCTGCGCGGCGTCGTACCACGCGCGCTCGGCGGTGGCGCCCGCCGTTATCGCGGACCGCGCGGGGTCGAGCAGTGCGTCGTCGTCGAGCAGCGCCAGGTGCGCGTCGAAGATCTCGGCCTCGGATCGGCCGGCGCGCCGTGCAACCGTGTCGCGATCGGCGGTGACCGCTTCCCGCGCCTCGGACAGAGCCGACTCGAGCCGTTCGCGCTCCTGCTCGGCCCCGGCAGGATCACGGTCGGGCGGAGGTTCGAGGCTCCCGCCGCTGAGCAGCCGGGCTGGGCCGGTCGCCACGCCGCCGGCGGCGGGCACTCCGGTGAGCGTCGCGCCGGAGGCTGGAGGCTCGGTGCCCGCGGCTGGCTCAGGGCGATCGGCCGTCTCAACGGGCGGGGCTGCGGCGCCGGGCGCCACGCCGTCCCCGAATCCGCTCTTGGCGAGGTCGTCGAGGGCCGCGATGGCATCCGAGGCCTGCGGACCCGACGCGGTGACGCGAAGCGTGTCGCCAAGCCGAGCACCGAGCGCCACCACGTTGGTCAGGCTCGTCGCCTTGACCGGTGGCGCGCCGCCCAACTTGCCGACATGCACATCGGCATCGAAGCCACGCGCCGTCTCGACGAAGCGCGCCGCGGGGCGTGCGTGCAGCCCGATCGCGTTCAAGACCGGCAGCGAGGCCTCGGCATCGGCCGCCGATGGCGCGTGACCATCCGAAGCCGAGTCCGCCACCGACGCGTCGGGCTCCGCGACTCCGAGCTGCGAGGCCTTCATCGCCAGCGCCCGGCGCGCCTCATCCGCCACTTCCTGCAACGACGCGCCACCGCGCGCCGCCACGGCCGCGGCCACCGCGCCCTCCACCAAAGGCGCTTCGCTCAAGACGACCCGGTCCCCACCGTCGGCCAGCATCTCGATCGCGAACTCGGCGCTCATCAGCGCGCTGCCCAGGTCCATCAGCACGAGCACGCCCTCGTCGGACATCGCGCGCTCGATCGCGGCGCGCACGCGCTCGGCATCGGTCCCGAGGACGCCCTCCTCCTCCATCCCGCCCGCGGCCTCGAGCGCGAGCTCCTCGCCGCCCATCTCGCGGGCCAGCCTGACCACGCCCTCCGCCAGCGTCTCGCTGTGGGAGACGACGACGATCCCAACCACGTCAGGCGCTGCCGTCGAGCCCGTACGCGCGGTGCAGGTAGTCGATCGGATGAACCGACGGGCGCTGGGTGCCGTGGGTGATCTGCCAGCGGCAGGTCTCGCTGTCGCAGGCCACAGTCGGCGCGCCAGATCCCCGGATCTGCTCGAACAGCGGCTGCCCGACCTCCATCGCGATGTCGTACTTCTCGGCCTTGAGCCCGTAGGTCCCGGCGATTCCGCAGCAGCGAGCGGTCATCTCCTTGACCTCAAGCCCCGGGATCAGCGCGAACAGATCGAGCGCGGGCTTGCCCATGTAATGGCCCTGCTGCTGGCACGGCGCGTGATAGGCGACCGTCTCGTCGATCGGCTTGAAATCGGTCTTCAGCTCACCGCGGTCGTGGAGCTCGAGGAGCAGCTCGCAGATGTCGTACGTGCGCTCGGAGACGAGCTTCAGCGTGGGATCGTCCTCGAGTCCGAGGATCTCGCGGGCCTCGCGCTTGAGCATCAGCGTGCAGCTGGTGGCGTTGCCGACGATGATCGTGTCCTCGTCGTGCAGGTGTTCGGCGAGCGCGTGGGCCAGGCGCAGAACCACCTTGCGGGCGTCGTCGAACAGGCCGCTCGACTGCAGCGGGAGCCCGCAGCAGTCCTGCTTGGGCACCTCCACCTCGAACCCGTTGTGCTCGAGCACGGCCACGACCTTCTCGCCCTCCCACGGCTCGTAGTACTCGGTGCCGCAGCCATGGAAGTAGACGATCCTGCGGCCGGTACGGGGACCGGTGCGCCCACGCGCCCAGCGGCTGAACCGGCGCCCTGCGAACTTCGGCGCGGGTGCGTCCCGGTGGACACCGAGCAGCTTCTCGGCCAGGACCCGCCCCGGTCGGAAGCCGAGCGAGAAGTTCGCGATCGGCGCCGTCGGGGTTCCGGCGCGGCCGAGCCAGGTGGGCCGGGTGATGATCCGGTCGCGCAGCGGCACGCCCTTCTGGCGCTTGATCTTGTTCCGCGCCTGGGCGTTGATCTCGGCGATCTTCACCCCCTGCGGGCAGACCTGCGAGCAGACGCCGCACCCGGAGCAGTAGTCGACCGACCACTCCACCGACGGCTCGTCGGCGACGCGGTAGCGCTCGGCCTGCGGGCCGGCGTACTTCGGTCCTGGGAACAGCGGCGTGGCGTTCGAGACCGGACACGCGGTTTCGCAGATGGTGCACTTGACGCAGTGATCGAGCGACCCGCGGAGCAGCTCCTGCAGTACGCCGTCGCCGGCCATGCCCGGTTCGCCCACGCCCCAGCTCATGCCGTCGCCGTCGCTTCCGCGCCGGTGCCCGCCGCCGCGAGTACAACGCGCGCTGCGTGATACCCACTGGCGAGCGCGATCCCCTCACCCGAGCCCTCGCGCCACGAAGCCGCACCGGGCAGCGCAGCCCCCGCGACGACCACGTTGTCCGCACCTTCGGCCCGGAGCTCGTCGTCGACAGCGATCCCCGCCCGGGCCAGCGGCTGCTCCTCGAAGTAGTCCGCCACGAACCGAGGCTTGTCCGGCCCCGGCACTCCGCGCAACGGCAGCCCGAGCACGCGATCGACGGTGTGCCACTCGGAGTCGAGCTCGAGCGCACCGGAGGCAAATCCGCCGCTGGCGAGCACGAACCAGGGCGCGACATAGCGGACCTCGCGGCCGCTCGCCTCCGCCCGTACCGCGGTGATCCGGCCGCCCTCGCGCTCAGCTCCCACGACGGCAGATCCGAGAACGATCCGCCCGCCCGCACCGCGCAGGGCCGAGCGCAGGATTTCGAACAGTCGCATCCCGGGAACAGACGGCGGGAGCGTGGGGATCTCGAACACCCGGCGGCCGAGGCGCCGCTCGAGGTCACTCCACACGGCATGCGGGTCGGCCACACCGAGCACGGCGGGGAGGCCGACCTGCTCCTCGTCGCGGAGCTGCAGCGCCAGCTGGGCGGCAAACGCCGCACGCCAGGCGGGGTCGTCGAAGCGCCGGGCCAGACCCAGGGAGTTGTCGTCAGCGCGCTGCAGCTGGACGTCGACGTCGATCCCGCGGGCGACAACGCCCGCCCGCGACAGGTTCGCCGCGCACAGCGACGGATGGAAATCACGCAGCCGCGCGCCGACGATGCACACCCGGGTCAGACCGGCCGCGTCGCCGCCGGCCATCGTCTCTGGCACCACCGTCGATGGGCGCAGGCCGCCCACGGCGGTGGGCAGCATGTGGTTGCGCTCGAGATCCCCGACGTAGCGGTAGCCCGGGAATGGGCCGCCCGCCACCCGCTCCCCGAACCACTGGAGGGCGTCGGAGACGGTGTCGACCCCCAGTGCCGCGTAGGGATGCTCCGGTCGCGCGGCGACGAGCTGCTCCAACCCACGCCGCGGCTCGTCCACGCGCCCTGGCGTGTACGCGGCCACGTCGATCGTCCCGGGCGCGAGATGGGTCGAGCCGACGCCCTTGACCACCACGCACACCCGAGCGCCGCCCTCGGCCAGCCGGGCGCCGGCGACGAGCCCGGCGGTGCCGCCGCCGATCACCACGGCGTCGAAGTGGAGCTCGCCTCTCATGTGGCGGCCGTGCTCGGCTCGGTGGCCGCGGGCGTGTCTATCGACGGCAGGTGCTCGACGTCGAGCACGCCCTGGAAGATCCAGTCGTCGAGGCGTGCCTGGCGGAGCTGGTCGCCGTACAGCACGGGCCACACGCCCTTCCACCGTTCTTGGAGGAAGTCCAGGAGCGACTGGTCGGCGTCCTGCGCGCTCAGGCCGTCGAGCCCGTGCAGGATGCCGGTGGCGCGGTAGATGCAGAACCCGCCCTGACACGGGCCCATCCCGAGGCGCAACAGCCGCCGCACGTCGTCGAGGTTGGTGGTCCCCCGCCGCCGCATCGCCGTCTCGAGCTTGCTCCGCGGGATCAGCTCGCACTCGCACACCAACTGCTCCTCGACCAGCGACGATTCCTTGCGCTCGAGGCGCTCGCCGAGCGTGTAGGTCCCGCGGTCCTCGGACCCGGGCACGGGAGTCGTCCGCGTGAGGCACGGGCGCGTCTCTCCGAGTTGCTGGCAGGCCGCGTCCACGATGTCCTCGGCCATCAGGCGGAAGGTGGTGAGCTTGCCGCCGGTGATCGTCAAGAAGCGCTCGACGCCGTCGCGCTCGGAGTGCTCGAGGATGGCGTGGGCCCGGGTCACGTCGCGCGTATCCGTGTCGCCGGCCTTGGCGTCCTCGAACAGGGGCCGCACTCCCGTCCACACGCGGAGCGCGCGGGCCCGGCGGAAGCCCGGAACGAGCTTCTCGCCATCGTCGAACATTGCGTCGACCTCGGACTGCAGCACCGTGTGGTCGTCGGGATCGTCGGTGTGCTGATCGGTGGTGCCGATCACGCAGACGGTGCGGATCGGAACGATGATGTCGCCGTCGGTAGGCATCTGGCAACGGTTGATGCACGTGTTCACCATCCGGTGGTTCATCGCGATCATGATTCCGCGGCCCGGCAGGATCCGGACTCCGTCGATCCCCGCCAGCTCGGCCACCTGACCCGCCCAGGCGCCGGACGCGTTGATCGTCATCCGGGCCTCGACATCCAGCTCTTCGCCCGTCCGCGCGTCGCGCAGGCGCGCGCCCGTCACCTCGTCGCCGGCGCGGTGGATTCCCACCGCCGCGCGGTAGGGGAGCACGCGTCCGCCGTGCTGCTGGACGCCGCGGGCCAGCGACCACACCGTCTTCCACACGTCGATGTTCGCGTCCGGCACGCGGAAGGCGCGCGAGATCTGCGGGTTGACCCGTGGCTCGGCGCGGAGCGCCTCAGCCGGGGAGACCTCCTCGCAGTCGACGTCGGTGGCGCGGCACCCCGCGGCGAACTTGTCGGCATACGCCGGGTCGTCCCAGGGCGTGGTCACGAACATCCCGCCGGTGTCCTCGATGCAGTCCGAGAGAATGGTGCGGAGGATCCGGTTCTCGCCGATGCACTCCTCGGCGGCCTTCGGGTCCTTGACCACGTAGCGCCCGCCGGAGTGCAGCAGCCCATGGAAGCGTCCGCTCGTGCCCTCGGCCAGATCGCTGCGGTCGACCAGCACCACGTCGAACCCCCGCAGGGCAGCATCCCAGGCCACGCCCGCCCCCGTGGCCCCCCCGCCGATCACGAGTACGTCGGTGCTGAGCGTCGCCATGTGCCGAACAGCCTACCCCTGCATCAAGGGCGGCCACATGGGCCGCCCCCGACGCATCCGTTTGACCCCTTTTCAGGAGTCCGTCCTGTCCCCTGTTCAGTCGAACCAGTCGAAGGTTCGGGTGACAGCTTTTTTCCAGTACTTGAAGTACTCGTCGCGCTTGCTCTCGTCCATCTTCGGCTCCCAGCGCTTGTCCTCGGCCCAGTTGCTGCGGACCTCGTCCTCGCTCTCCCAGAACCCGACGGCCATGCCGGCGGCGTAGGAGGCGCCGAGCGCCGTGGTCTCGGCCACCTCGGGCCGGATCACCGGGACACCCAGCAGGTCGGCCTGGAACTGCATCAGCAGGTCGTTCTGGACCATGCCCCCGTCGACCTTCAGCGAGTCGAGCGTGACACCCGAGTCCGTGGCCATCGCCTCGACGATCTCACGGCTCTGGTAGGCCGTCGCCTCGAGCGTCGCCCGAGCAATGTGGCCGGCGTTGACGTACCGGGTGAGTCCTGCGAACACGCCGCGCGCGTTCGACTTCCAGTACGGCGCGAACAGGCCCGAGAACGCCGGCACGATGTACAGCCCGCCGTTGTCCTCGACCGACTGGGCGAGCTCCTCGACCTCGGGCGCGGCCTTGATCAGCTTGAGGTTGTCGCGCAGCCACTGCACGAGCGCCCCGGTGATCGCGATCGAGCCCTCGAGGCAGTAGATCGCGTCGTTGTCGCCGATCTTGTAGCCGACGGTGGTCAGCAGGCCGGACTTCGACTGCACCAGCTCCGTGCCGGTGTTGATCAGCATGAAGTTGCCGGTGCCGTACGTGTTCTTGGCCTCGCCGACGTCGAAGCAGGCCTGCCCGAACGTCGCCGCCTGCTGGTCACCGAGATCGCCCGCGATCTTGACCCCGGCCATCTTGCCGGATTTGACCTCGCCGTAGACCTCGCTCGACGCGTGGATCTCGGGCAGCATCGACGTCGGGACGCCGATCGTCGAGGCGATGTCCTCGTCCCAGGCCAGGGTGCTGAGGTCCATCATCATCGTCCGGCTGGCGTTCGTGACGTCGGTGATGTGCTGGCCGCCGTCGGTGCCCCCGGTCAGATTCCAGATGCACCAGGTGTCGATGTTCCCGAACAGCAGGTCGCCGTTCTCGGCCTTCTCGCGCGCGCCGTCGACGTTGTCGAGGATCCAGCGCACCTTCGGGCCGGAGAAGTACGTCGCGAGCGGCAGCCCGACCTTCTCCCGGAACCGGTCCTGGCCGCCGTCCTCGGAGAACTCGTCGACGAGCTTGTCCGTGCGGGTGTCCTGCCACACGATCGCGTTCATCACCGGCTCGCCGGTGTTCTTGTCCCACACAACCGCGGTCTCCCGCTGGTTGGTGATCCCCAGCGCCGCGATGTCGTCGACGCTCGCGCCGGCCTCCTCCATCGCCTCGTCGAGCACCTCCTGGCACCGCGCCCAGATCTCCTTCGGGTCGTGCTCGACCCATCCCGGCTTCGGATAGATCTGCTCGTGCTCCTTCTGGGCGACGGCCTCCACGCGGCCCTCGTGGTTGAAGATCATGGCCCGGCTCGAGGTCGTTCCCTGATCGAGTGCTGCTGAGTACTTCGGCATTCGTTTCTCTCCTCTCAGCCGGCCAGCGCCTCGGCTGCCGATTTGAACAAGTAATAGGTGGACGTCGCACCCGGGTCCTGGTGGTCCTGGCTCCGTTCCCCCAGGTAGCTGGCTCGACCCTTTCGCGCGACGAGTGGCGTCGTTGCCTTCATCCCTTCCTCGGCGGCCTGCGCCGCTGCGCGCAGACCGTCATCGAGATCCGAGGCCCCCTCCAGGGCCTCAACCGCCGGGACCAGGGCATCGACCATCGTCTTGTCCCCTGGCTCGGCCTTCCCACGTGACTGCACGCCCTCGAGGGCCTTGCGCCAGGCTGCGGCATAGGTCGGCAGGTCGACCTCGTCGTGACCCGCCAGCCCGCCGCCGAGCTGCAGGAACAACGTTCCGTACAGCGGGCCGGCGGCGCCGCCGACGCTCGAGATCAGGGTCATCGCCACCGTCTTGAGCGCCGCGCCGGGATCGGCCTGCTCGGCCGCGCCCAGCTTCTCCAGCGCCTTCTTCATCCCCCGGTCCATGTTCGTTCCGTGGTCCCCGTCGCCGATCGCCGTGTCGAGACGGACGAGCTCCTGGCGGTGCTCGCCCATCTCGCCGGCGAACCGGTTCATCCAATCGAGGACGGCGTCGCGTGTGACCGCCACTACGGCAACCCCTAGCCGCAGACCTTGAGGGCCGGCGTATTGGCAGGGGCGTCCCAGTAGCGGGTCATCTCGTCGTCGAGCTTGAGCAGCGTGATCGAGCAGCCCTGCATCTCCAGCGAGGTGATCCAGTTGCCGATCAGGTTGCGCTCGAGGCTCAGACCGTGCTCCTGGGCGATCTTCGCCACCTCGGCGTAGACCACGTAGAGCTCGATCAGCGGGGTCCCTCCCATGCCGTTGACGAACGCCAGCACCTTGTCGCCGGAGGAGAACGGGAGGTCCTCGAGGATCGGCGTCATCAGGCGCTCGGCGATCTGCGAGGCGGGCCCGATCTTCTCGCGGAAGCGACCCGGCTCGCCGTGGATCCCGATTCCGATCTCCACCTCGTCGTCGGCGAGCTCGAATGACGGCTCACCCGAGGCCGGCGTGATGCACGGCGTCAGGGCCATGCCCATCGACCGCCCGTTTCCGTTGACGCGGCGACCGAGTTCGGCCACCTCCTGCAGCGAGCGCCCATCCTCGGCCGCGCCGCCGCAGATCTTCTCCACCAGGACGGTCACCCCGACGCCGCGACGACCCGCCGTGTACAGCGAGTCCTCGACGGCGACGTCGTCATTGGTCAGCACCGTCTCGACCTCGATGTCCTCGGCCTTGCCCATCTCGGAGGCCATGTCGAAGTTCATGACATCGCCGGTGTAGTTCTTGACGATGTGCACGACTCCGGCGCCGCCGTTGACGGCCTTGGTCGCCTCGAGCATCTGGTCCGGCGTGGGCGAGGTGAACACCTCGCCCGGGCACGCCGCGTCCAGCATCCCTGGTCCGACGAAGCCTCCGTGCATCGGCTCGTGGCCCGAGCCGCCGCCCGAGATCAGTCCCACCTTGCCCTGCACCGGGGCATCGGCGCGGACGATCACCGCGGGGTCGTACATCACGCGGACACGGTCTCCGTGTGCCGCCTCGATCCCGCGCAGGGCGTCCTGAACTACCGCGTCCGGCGCGTTGATCAGCTTCTTCATGTCCGGTTCTCCTATGTGCTCGGGAACGTGGCTCCGAACACCAGCGCGGCGATCGCACCACCGATCAGCGGGCCGAGCACCGGGATCCACGCATAGCCCCAGTCCGATGTTCCCTTGCCAGGGATCGGCAGGATCGCGTGCATGATCCGAGGCCCGAGGTCACGCGCGGGATTGATCGCATATCCGGTCGGGCCACCGAGCGACATACCGATGCTCACCACGAGGAACGCCACGAGCAGGGTGGTCAGACCGCTGCTGGCCGGGCCCTTGTTGCCCGGCTGAATGAACGCCAGGATTCCGAACACGAGGACGAACGTGGCGATGATCTCGGTCAGCAGGTTCGCCGCCGTATTGCGGATCGCCGGGCCGGTCGAGAACACGGCCAGCTTCAACCCCGGATCTTCGGTTTCCCGGAAGTGGAGGTAGTACGCCGCGAACACGAGCGTAGCTCCCACGCCGGCACCGATGAACTCGCCCACGAAGTATTTGATCGCGGTCCCGACGCCGTGGATATTCCCGTTGATCCACAACCCGACGGTCACCGCCGGGTTCAGATGCGCGCCGTCGTACTGGCCGACGGCATATGCCCCCACCATGACTGCGAAGCCCCAACCGAAGGTGATCACGACCCACCCTGAGTTCTGGGCTTTCGACTGGGCCAGCAGCACGGCGGCCACCACCCCGTCACCGAGCAGGACCAGAAGCCCCGTCCCGATAATTTCAGCAGGAATGATGCTCAAGCTCTTCTCTCCCTCCTGACGAACTTGCTGCGAACGGCGCAAGCCTAATCAGATGCGTTCGACAATGTCAAACGCAGTTGGCAGTATTTCCGGCGCCGTTCGACAATGCCAGCATTCGTTCAATTAACGAGATTCCTGCACCATTCCGCGGGCGCAATCGCCGGGGCCACCGGATAGCGGCCGATGCCTGGAACGATTCAGTCGATCGAGCGCGCCGCGGCGATCCTGCGCCTGCTTTCGGGGCGTGCCCGGCGCATGGGCGTCGTCGACATCGCCGGCGAGCTCGGTCTGTCGAAGGGGACGGTCCACGGCTTGCTGAGGACGCTCCAGCAGGAGGGCTTCATCGAACAGGACGCCGAGAGCGGCAAGTACCAGCTGGGCGCGGCCCTGCTGCACATGGGCTCGAGCTACCTCGACGGCAACGAGCTGCGCACCCGGGCGCTGAACTGGTCGGACTCGCTGGCCACGCGCAGTCGCGAGGCTGTCCGGATCGGGACGCTCCTCGACGACAAGGTGCTGATCGTCCACCACGTGTTCCGGCCCGACGACAGCCTGCAGACGCTCGAGGTGGGATCGCTTCTGCCCGCCCACGCCACGGCGGTGGGCAAGGTGCTGCTCGCCGACCATCTGTACGTGGCGGCGGAGCTCGCTCGCTCGGGACTCGAGGGCTTCACCGACGCCACGATCACCGATCCCGACCGGCTCGAGCGCGAGCTCACCCGCATTCGCAACCAGGGCTGGGCCGCCGATATCGGCGAGCTCGTGCCCGGCCAGGTGTCCTACGCCGCCCCGATCGTCGATCGCCGCGGCCTGACCGTCGGGGCGATGGGGATCTTCGGACCGCCGGAGCGGCTGCTGGCGGCGCGGCAGCCCCGTCCCGATCTGCTGTCCTACGTCCGCGAAGGGGCGCGCTCAGTCAGTCGTGAGCTCGGCGCGATCCCCTGGTAGAGAATGAGCACGTCATGAGTGAGCGATACGTCGCAGCGATCGATCAGGGAACGGCCTCCTCACGCTGTCTGGTGTTCGATCGTTCGGCCCGTCTCGTCTCGGTGGCGCAGAAGGAGCACCACCACATCTTCCCCCGGCCGGGGTGGGTGGAGCACGACGCCATGGAGATCTGGGACAACGTGGAGGAGGTCGTGGAGGGGGCTCTGTCGGCCGCGCAACTGTCCGACTCCGACCTCGTGGGGGTCGGGATCGCAAATCAGCGAGAGTCGACGTTGGTGTGGGACCGGGCCACGGGCGAGCCGGTGCACAACGCCATCAACTGGCAGGACACGCGGACCGACCAACTCGTCCGCGAGCTCGCCGGCGACGCCGGCGTCGACCGGTACCGCGAGCGCACCGGGCTGCCGCTGACCACCTACTTCTCGGGGCCCAAGGTTCGCTGGCTGCTCGACCACGTGCCCGATCTACGCCGCCGCGCCGAGGCCGGCGAGGTCCTGTTCGGGACGATCGACTCGTGGCTGATCTGGCGGCTCACCGGTCGACACCTGACCGACGTCACCAACGCCAGCCGGACGATGCTGATGAACCTGCACACCCTCGACTGGGACGAGGTCCTGCTCGAGGAGCTCGGCGTGCCGAGGGCGATGCTGCCCGAGATCCGGCCCTCGGCCGAGGTGTACGGCGAGGCCGGCAGCGGACCGCTCGAGGGGGTGCCGGTGGCGGCGGCGCTCGGCGACCAGCAGGCGGCACTGTTCGGGCAGGCCTGCTTCGCGCCCGGGCAGGCCAAGTGCACCTACGGCACGGGGAGCTTCCTGCTGTTCAACACCGGCGCGCAGCCGGTGACGTCGCGCAGCGGCCTGATCACGACGCTCGCCTGCCGGGTCGGGCCCGAGCCGCCCACGTACGCGCTCGAGGGCTCGATCGCCGTCACCGGCGCGCTGGTGCAGTGGCTGCGCGACAACATCGGCGTGATCGACTCGGCGCCGGAGATCGAGACGCTGGCGCGGACCGTGGAGGACAACGGCGGGTGCTACTTCGTACCGGCATTCTCGGGGTTGTTCGCTCCCCACTGGCGTGGCGACGCCCGGGGTGTGATCGCCGGGCTGACGAGCTACATCACCAAGGGGCATCTGGCACGGGCGGTGCTCGAAGCCACCGCCTGGCAGACGCTCGAGGTCGTCGAGGCGATCAACGGCGACGCCGGCATGGACCTCAGGATGCTCCGCGTCGACGGCGGCATGACGGCCAACAACCTGCTGATGCAGATCCTCGCTGATGTGCTCGATGTGCCCGTGGTCCGGCCGATCGTCGCCGAGACGGTGTCGCTGGGTGCGGCCTATGCGGCCGGCCTCGCCGTCGGGTTCTGGCCGGACGAGGACGCGCTCCAGGCCAACTGGCACAAGGCGGCTGAGTGGCTGCCGCACATGGACCCCGCCAAGCGGGCGCGCGGCTACCGCAAGTGGCGCAAGGCCGTGGCCCGTACCGTCGACTGGCTCGACGAGGACGACGAGCTCGAGACCGTCTAGGGCGACCGGCGCGCTCGAGACGGACTAGTGTCGTGAGGCGGAAATTCGTGAGCAGCGTCGCGAGTGGCTGGGCGCGTCAGGGGCGTCCAGACGCCGCGAGGCTGCCATCGAATTTACGACTCAGGGCACTAGCCGTCGCGCTTACCGGACGCCGGCGCACGCTTCTCGCCGCGCTTGACGTAGGGCGAGCGGTATGGGCCCGAGCCGCTGCTCCCGGCATCCTCGAAGAACCGCCGCACCGATTCGATCAGCTCGCCGGTGTCACCGGTCGGCGTGATCGGCTCACCGAACGACACCGTGATCCGATGGCGCTTGGAGACCGGCCGGGCCCGCAATCGCTTCGGCCAGATCCGGCCCGGCGGCATCGCCTCCCGGGTGCCGGTGACCCGGATCGGAACGATCTTCAGATCGTGCGCCGCTGCCAGGACCGCGGCCCCGCGCCGAATCCGTCCCGGCGACCCGCTGCGCGAGCGCGTGCCCTCCGGGTAGAGCAGCAGGTTCCACCCCTGGTCGAGCAGTTGGTCGAGGTGACTGCCGTTCTTCGACACGCCGCCGCCGCCCTGCCGGTCGATCGGAGTCGTATTGAAGATCAGCGACACGAGCCACGCGGTGAAGCGGTTCTTGTAGAAGTAGTCGGCGGCCGCGGCCACCACGGTCCGCTTGCGCAGGCGGCGCGGTAGCGCCGAAAGGATCACCGGCGTGTCCATGTGGCTCGCGTGGTTGGCGACCAGGATCACCGGACCCTTGAGCGACGCCAGCCGATCGCGCCCGGTCGCGCGGCGGGCGGCGTAGAAGCCCATGATCGGGTTCAGGACGAACCGCATGAAGTTTTCGCGCGCCAGCCCGGCGATTCGCGAACGCGCCCAGGGCACGTCGAGCTGGGCTGCGGCGGCACGCAGTTCTCGGCCGCGCTGAGGCGCCGTGCGCGCCGCCTCGGCGACTCGGCGCTTCCATGAGCGCTTGCGGCGTAACGGCAACACCGCTGGGTTCTACCCACCCACGTGACACTCGTTACAGACAATGCTCACCGGCTTGCGCCCGGCGCTAAGCTCGGCCCCGCTGCTGCCCGACCGGACCGAGGAGAAGAGCGATGTCCACTGACCCACCCAGCAGGCGCCCCGCGGACCCCGAACAGCCCGGCGGAGGGTACGCCGGCGGTGAGGCTCACCCCGAGGAATTTCCCCAGGACGAGCAGATCGGCCGATTCAGCGAGGGCCAGGAGGATGTGCCCGAGCCGGATCCGGAGAAGATCCACCACGGCCGTTTCTCCGAAGGCCAGGAGGACCTCCCCGAGGAGGATCCCGAGAAGCACGTCGAGGGACGCTTCAGCACGGGCGAGGACGCCGAGCCGCCCGGCATCGTGCCGTAGGGCGGCGCGGGCTCGGGCGCGCTCGCGCCCCCGAGACCGCGTGAAACTGGAGAATGCCGGTCGCATGAGCGATGAGACCAGCGACCTCGACGAACTACGTGCTCGCCGCGCCCTCACCGAGGACGCGGCTCGTCCCGATGCGGTCAGGCGCCGTCACGACGCCGGCGGGCGCACTGCGCGGGAGAACCTGGCGGATCTTGTCGACGAGGGCTCGTTCGTCGAGTACGGGCGGTTCGCGATCGCAGCGCAGCGGGGGCGGCGCGAGCTCCAGGACCTGATCGAGCGCACCCCCGCGGACGGTCTGATCGGCGGCACCGCCCGCGTCGACGGCAGCCCCTGCGCGGTCCTCTCCTACGACTACACGGTGCTCGCCGGCACCCAGGGCGCCCTCGGCCATCGCAAGAAGGACCGTCTGTTCGAGCTGATCGAGCGGATGCGGCTGCCGACGGTGTTCTTCGCCGAAGGGGGCGGCGGACGCCCCGGCGACACGGACTACCCGGTGGTCTCCGCGCTCGACACGCGGGCGTTCGCGCTGTGGGCGAAGCTGTCCGGACTCGTGCCGCGGATCTCGATCGTGGCCGGCCGCTGCTTCGCCGGCAACGCCGTGATCGCCGGGTGCTCTGACCTGATCGTGGCCACAGAGCACAGCTCGATCGGGATGGGCGGCCCGGCGATGATCGCGGGCGGTGGCCTCGGTGACGTCGCCCCCGATGACGTCGGCCCGGTCGATACGCAGTCAAGGAACGGGGTCGTCGACGTCGTGGCCGCCGACGAGCGCGAGGCCATCGCTCTCACAAAGAGATTGCTGAGCTACTTCCAGGGCCGGCGAGAGCCCGGCACGGCCGCAGACCAGACGCGCCTGCGCAGCCTCGTGCCCGAACGCCGGCGCCGCGCCTACAGGATCGAGCCGATCATCGAGACGCTCGCCGACCTGGACTCGGTCACCTTCCTGCGGCCGCGGTTCGCGCCGGAGCTGGCCACCGCCCTCGGTCGCATCGAGGGCCGCGCGGTGGGCTTCATCGCCAACAACACCATGCACATGGCCGGGGCCATCACCAGCGACGCCGGCGACAAGGCGGCCCGCTTCCTCCAGCTCTGCGACGGCTTCGGGATCCCGGTGATCTCGCTCGTCGACACGCCCGGGATGATGGTCGGCCCGGACGCGGAGGCGACTGGACTCGTGCGCCACACCTCGCGGTTGCTCGTCGCCGGCGCCGCGCTCAGGGTCCCGTTCGTGGCCGTGATCCTGCGCCGCGGCTACGGCCTGGGGGCGCAGGCCATGACCGCCGGGAGCCTGCACGAGCCGCTGCTGACCGTGGCCTGGCCGTCGGCCCACCTGGGGCCGATGGGCCTCGAGGGAGCCGTTCGCCTGGCGCTCCGCAAAGAGCTCGATGCGATTCCCGACGCCGAAGAGCGCGAGCGCCGCGTGCGCGAGCTGACCGCCGCCGCCCAGGACAACGCCAAGGCGCTCAACGCGGCGATGCTGTTCGAGCTCGACGACGTGATCGACCCGGCGCAGACACGTTCCCTGATCGCCTCGACGTTCGCCGCCGCGGACCCCGTCCCGGCCCGCGGCCAGGCGGAAGGCCAGGCGGAGCCCCGCGGCCAGACGGAGCCCCGCGGCCACCGGTTCATCGACACCTGGTGACCGCGGAAGTCCGCGTCTGCCAGCGGCTCAGATGGCCGCCTTGAGGGTGTAGTAGGCCGGCCGCGCCTTGCCCTCCGCGTCGATCAGGCCCGAGTCCCATCCGGCGGTCGGGGCCGACTGCCACTGGTAGTGGTAGATGCGGCTGACCCGGCGGTACTTCTTCGGCAGCGAGAAGAGGTACTTCTCGTCATTGTTCGCCGCGGCGGCCGACTGATTCTTGAACTGCCAGTGCCCGCGCCGCTCGACGCCGCTGATCTCGTCGAGCCAGATCGGGCCCTTGGTCAGCTTCTGAAGCGCCTTGAGCTGGTTCGCGTTGTGCTCGCGCACGTCGTAGTAGTTGTGCAGCGCCCAGCCGTCGACGTGGGCGTGCAGGCCCTTCCGGTAGGCCTTGATCCAGCGCGCGAGCGGCCCGGCCGGCAGGTACAGGTCCCCGGCCAGCACCGTGCAGTGCTTGCAGTTGCGCTTCAGCGAGTTGTAGAACGAAGCCGCCAGCAGGGGATGCCGGCTGATGCTGCGATAGACCCAGTCCGGCTCGTTCCAGGGGGTGTAGCGCTTGACCTTCGGGAACTTTTTCATGAACGCCTTGACGGCCTTCGTGTACTGGGCGACGTTCGGGATGTAGTTCCCGTTGCCGCTGAATGAGATGAGCGGCGTGACGTGATCGGCTGCGGCGTCGTTCAGCCACGTCGTGTCGTTCGCCAGCTCGCTGTGTCGCTTGCCGTTGACGGCCACGTCCCAGGAGACGGTCAGCCGGGCCTCCTTGACGCCCAGGGCTTGGAACAGCGGATCAGAGAACATGCCGGTCCCCTGATCGCCGATCCCGACGACGACGGCGCCGGCCGCCGCCGGCAGAGCCGACGCGCACACGATCGCGCAGCTCAGCGCCAGGATTGCTTTACGGGCTCGGTGACTTTTACGCAAGGGTTTCGCCTCCTGCAGGTCCGGGTCCAGGGCAAATTGCACGCCGTCCTCCCCCAGTTACTCGTCGGCGCGCGCGTCGCGGTCCAGCCTAGCGACAACTGAGACCTTAACCCGCACGACCGACTGCAGTTGCGTCGGCTCGCTTAAAGCACGAAGCGGCGGCCCGGATGAGCCGGACCGCCGCTTGCGAAGTGGTGTGAGAGTGGCTTACGCCGCCTGGCGAAGCTCGTCGAGCTCGCGGCTCGCCGCGAGGCGACGGAGGCCCCGCTGCTCGAGCTCGCGGGCGCGCTCGGCGCTGATCCCGAGCTCCGAGCCGGCCTCCTTCAGCGTCCGTGGCTCGTCGCCGGCGAGACCGAAGCGCAGCCCGATGACCTTCGCCTCCTGCTCGGGCAGCTGGCCGACGATCTCCTTGATCCGGCGGTCGCGGTCATTCTCGGCGACCTCCTCGACGGGACCCGGACGCTCGGACGCCATCAGGTCGCCAAGGGAGGTCTCGCCGTCTTCACCAACCGGCTGGTCGAGGCTGGTCAGCCCGCGGCTCAGCTCGCGCAGCTCGATCACCTCGTCGATCGACAGCTCTGCCACCGCCGCGATCTCCTCGTCGGTGGGCTCGCGTCCCAGCTTGGTGTTCAACTCGGACTCGATCTTGCGCACCTTCACCTGTCGCTGCGCGACATGCACCGGCACGCGGATCGTGCGGCCGTGGTTCTGGAGCCCGCGCTGGATCGCCTGACGGATCCACAGCGTGCCGTAGGTGGAGAACTTGAACCCCTTCCGCCAGTCGAACTTCTCAACCGCACGGATCAGGCCGAACATGCCCTCCTGGACCAGGTCGTCCATCGACAGGCCGTGGCCCTGGTAACGACGCGCCTGAGCGACGACCAGTCTGAGGTTGGAGTTGATCATCCGCTCCTTGGCCTCCAGGTCGCCACGCTCGATCCGCTTCGCCAGCTCGACCTCCTCCGCCGCGGTCAGCAGCGGGTGGACGCGAGCCTGACGCAGAAACAGCTCGAGCGAGTCCTGCGCGCGCACCGAGTCATCGGCCCGCGCCAGCTCGGGTGCGGTGCTCCGCGCCGAGTGGGTGGCGCGCCGACGGCGCTGCCGCGTGTTGCCGGCCGTGCCTGCCCGACGGGTGCGCCCGTCGTGGCCGTGCTCGGTGCCGGCTGCCTCAAAATGTTCCCCACGAGCGCGAACTACCGCGTCGTGGCTATCAAAACTGTTCAGATCCATTCAGATTCCCGTGGTTCGATGTGTATCGAATTATAGCATTGTTCGATGGCTGTCGAACCATGCGGGAGGCGAAGAATTCCCGAAGTCCGAAGGCCAATCTGGGCGCCCGTTCGCCCGTCCGGATCTACCCCACGTACCCGAACCGCAGCCTCATGAACAAACACACCTAGGGGGCGAAAAGGTCACGCGCCAGCTGAAGAAACTCGTAAGTTGCGGGTGATTGGCGGCGATCGGCGCGCCAGGCCAGCGTGATGTCGCGTCGCAGCACGGGATCGATCAGGTCTGCGACGGCGACATCGACCCCCGGCCGGTCTGCGTCGGAGCGCGGCAGGATCGCCACGCCCATCCGGCGGGCCACGAGCCTCCGGATGCGTTCGCTCTCGTTCGACTCGAGCGTGACTTTCGGCCGGAAACCCGCGTGGTCGCCCGCGGCCATCAGGAGCTCTCGGAGCCGGGCCCCGTCGCGGAAGCTGATGAACTGCTCGCCGGCCAGCTCCGCCATCCGGATCCGCTTCCGGCGGGCCAACGGGTGGCGTGGCGGCAGCACCGCCACGAGCTCCTCGGAGACGAGCTGCGCCAGTCCCAGTCCGTGGCTCTCGACCCGCTCTGTGACCGATAGAAACGCCAGATCGAGCTCGTCGACACGGAGCATCTCAGCCAGCTCCTCAGTCGACTGCTCGCGCACCGTGAGCTCGACGCCGGGGTGGCGCTGATGGAACAGAGCGAGCGCCAGCGACACGTCGACGGGACCCATCGTGTGCATCGTTCCGACCGTGATGCGTCCCGTCTGGATGCCCGCCAGCGCCTGCAGCTCGGCCTGGGCGTCTTCGACCTCACCCAGGATCCGCCGCGCGCGGGCCACCAGGACGCGCCCCGCCTCGGTCATCGCCACGTGGCGCGTCGTTCGCTCGACCAACCCCAGTCCCATCTCGTCCTCGAGCCGTTTGATCTGTTGCGAGAGGGCCGGCTGGGCGATGTGCTCGCGCTCAGCGGCACGGGTGAAATTGCGTTCCTCGGCGAGCGTCACGAGGTACCGGAGCTGGCGTAGTTCCATAAGCCAAGCTTATAAGTTGCCCCGAAAAGTCGTCTTGGACTTCTAAAGCAGAGTGGGTAATCATGCTCGTGCAGCAACCCTCTCCTCCCTCAAGCGCGCCCCTTAGGTTCCGGCCTCATACCCCGCCGGTTCCGGGGCGCGTTTTCTTTAACGATCCGCACCGATGACTCTCCGCGGCCGCGGAGCCGCCGCGGCTACGCCCCGTCCAGCCCCAGCAGCCGAATTGCGTTCTGCTTGAGCACCATCGGGCGGACCTCGTCCTTGATCGGCAGCTTCTCGAAGTCCGAGAGCCACCGGTCCGGGGTGATCAGCGGGAAGTCCGAGCCGAACAGCATCTTGTGCTTGAGCTGCGTATTCGTGTACCGGATCAGGTTCTCCGGGAAGTACTTCGGCGACCAGCCGCTCAGGTCGATGTAGACGTTCGGCTTGTGCACCGCAATCGCCAGTGCCTCGTCCTGCCACGGGAACGAGGGGTGGGCGAGGATGATGTCGAGCTCCGGGAAGTCCGCGGCGACGTCATCGACGCACATCGGGTTCGAGTACTTCAGGCGAACGCCACCACCGCCCGGGAGCCCGGCCCCGATTCCTGTCGTGCCGGAGTGAAACAGCGCGATCAGGCCCGCCTCGGCGATCACCTCGTACAGCGGGTAGTTGGCGCGGTCGTTGGGCCAGAACGCCTGCGTGTTGGGGTGGAACTTGAAGCCGCGCACGCCCGCCTCGACCAGCTCGCGGGCCTCGCGCACCCCGAGCTTGCCCTTGTGTGGGTCGACGCTGCCGAACGGGATCAGGACATCGGGATTCGCCCGCGCGGCCTCGAGCACGTCGTCGTTCCCGAGCCGCCGGCGGCCCATGCCCGCCTCGTCGTCGACGTTGAACACGACCGCCAGCATCTGGCGCTCCCGGTAGTAATCGGCCACCTCCTGGGCGGTGGGCTGGTTGGGCTTCGCGCCGAAGTACTTCAGCGCGGCGTCGAGCAGCTCCTCGGTGACCGGGTCCTGCGGCTCGTCGGGGTTGCGCTCGGCGTGCGTATGGACGTCGATCGCGACGATGCTGTCGAGATCGATCGCCATCTGTGGCCGCGGCCTACTTGTAGAGCCGCATCAGCGACTCGGCCACGAGCGACGGCTTCTCCGCGCCCTTGACCTCGACCGTGATCTTGGCCTTGACCTGCAGCCCATGCGGGATCTCGGTCACGTCGGCGATCTCGACGCCGCCGCGGAACTCGGACCCGACCGGCAGCGGCGCGGGGAAGCGCACGCGGTCGAGCCCGTAGTTGACGCCCGTGGTGGAGTCGGTCACCTGCATCAGCTCGAACGTGATCGGCGCGACCAGCGACAGCGTCAGGAATCCATGCGCGACCGTGCCGCCGAACGGCGACTGCTTGGCGCGCTCGACGTCGACGTGGATGTACTGGTGGTCGCCGGTGACGTCGGCGAACTGGTTGACCCGGTCCTGGGTCATCTCCTGCCACTCGGTGTACCCGAGGTGCTTCCCGACCAGCCCCGGCAGGTCGGCCATCTGGATCTTGTTCTGTGTGGCCTCGCTCATCTTCAGGTTAAGTATCAGTAATGAGCCCCTCGCGTCGACCGGCCGGCGGCGTCTTCCGAGGTCTGTTCGCTCGCGGAGCGGCGTCGGAGGCGGTCGGCGACGATGCCGTGGCCCGAGCGATGGTCGATGTGGAACTGGCGCTCGTGCGCGCGCTGGTGGGAGCCGAATTGGCACCCGCCTCGGCGCTCAAGGACCTGGGCACCGATCTTGACCCCCTGGATCTCGCCGCACTCGGCCGCTCGACCGGGGAACACGGGACGCCGGTCCCCGGGCTCGTCAAAGCGCTGCGTGAGCGTCTCGGCGATGGGCCCGCCGCGGACGTGCTGCACCGCGGCGCGACGAGCCAGGACATCGTCGACACCGCGCTCATGCTGGTGGCGCGACGGGCGCTCGAGCCGATCCTGGACGATCTCGCAGTGGCGGCCGACCGCTGCGCCGAGCTCGCCGAGCGCCATCGCGACACCGTCCAGATCGGCCGAACGCTGCTTCAACAGGCGGTCCCGCTCACGTTCGGCCTCGTCGCCGCCGGGTGGCTGGTCGACCTCGACGTCGCCCGAGCCGAGTTGGCCTCGGTCCGCGCCACCGGCCTTGCCGTCCAGCTCGGTGGCGCCGTCGGGACGCTCGCGCCGCTCGGAGACCGTGGCGTCGAAGTCGTTGCCGCCGTCGCTGCGCAGCTTAAGCTCGCGGAACCTGACCTCCCATGGCACACCAACCGGACACGGCCCGCTCGCTTGGCCTCGGCTCTCGGACTCGCGGCCGGCGTGCTGGCGACGATCGCGCGCGATGTGACCCTGTACGCCCAGACCGAGGTGGGCGAGGTCGTCGCCGGCGCCGGCGGGTCCTCGACGATGCCGCACAAGCGCAACCCGGTGGACGCGGTTGCCGTCGTCGCGTGCGCCCAGCGAATCCCGGCTCTCGTGGCCACGATGCTGGGCGCGATGAGCCAGGAGTACCAGCGTGCTGCGGGCGCCTGGCAGGCCGAATGGGAGACGCTCCTCGAATTGCTGCGCCTCACTGGGTCGGCCGCTGACGCGGCCCACGCGATGCTCGCCGGCCTCGAGGTCGACCCCCAGCGGATGCGCGCCAACCTCGAACTGACGAACGGATTGGTGATGGGCGAGAGCGTTGCCGGCGTGCTCGGCGAATCGCTGGGGCGGGCGCGGGCGCAGGAGCTGCTCGCGGAGGCCTCCCGCCGGGCGGTGTCCGGCGGCCGCTCGCTGCGCGAGGAGCTGCGCGACGTGCCCGAGGTCCGCGACGCCCTCGGCGAGGACGAGCTCGACCGGGCGCTCGATCCGGCAAGCTACCTCGGCGTGACCAGCCAGCTGATCGACCGCGCTCTGGCCCGCCACCGGGAGGTGTCGTGACCGCCGTCCACTACGAGGTCGAGGGTCCGGCGGACGCGGCGGCGGTCGTGCTCTCGCCCTCGCTCGGCACCGAGCTCTCGATGTGGGAGGCGCAGGCGCGGCGGCTGTCCGCGGATCATCGGGTGATCAGCTACGACCTGCGCGGCCACGGCCGGTCACCCGTGCCGCCGGGGCCGTACTCGATCGCCGATCTCGGGGCGGATCTGATCGATCTCCTCGATCGCCTCGACGTGGAGCGCGCCTCGCTGTGCGGGATCTCGATCGGCGGGATGGTTTCGATGTGGGTCGCGGCGCACGCCCCCGAGCGCGTCGACCGGCTCGTGGTGTGCTGCAGCTCGGCTCACATCGATCCCGAGGGCACGTATCGCGAACGGGCGGCGCTCGTCCGCGAGCAGGGGATGGCCGTGGTGGCCGAGGGCGCGCTCGAGCGCTGGTTCACCGCCGGCTTCCGGGATGCCCACCCGGACCTCGTGCGGTGGGTGTGCGAGCGGCTGCTCGCCGTCTCGATCGAGGGGTACGCCGGGTGCTGCGAGGCCCTCGCCGACGAGGACCTGCGCTCCGAGCTGGGCTCGATCCGCGCCCCGACGCTGGTGCTGGCGGGTGCCGAGGATCCCGCCACCCCCGTCGAGCACTCGGAGGCGATCGCCGCCGGGATCGCCGGCAGCCGGCTGGAGGTCGTGGCCGACGCCGCCCACCTGGCCAACCTCGGCCAGCCCGAGGTCGTGTCCGATCTGATCGTCGACCACCTGACTAAGGAGCGCCTTCATGAGTGACCGCGAAGACGGCATGAAGACCCGGCGCGAGGTGCTCGGCGACGAGCACGTCGACCGCGCGATGGAGCGCGCCGGCGGTTTCGGCGAGCCCTTCCAGGAGCTGATCACCTCGTACGCCTGGGGCGCCGTGTGGTCGCGCCCCGGACTTGACCGCCGGATGCGCAGCGCGATCACCCTGACCGCCCTGGTCTGCGTCCGCGCCGAGAACGAGCTGGGGATGCACGTCCGCGCCGCCCTCGGCAACGGCCTCACCCCCGACGAGATCGGCGAGGTCCTGCTCCACAGCGCGGTCTACGCCGGCGTGCCCGCGGCCAACGCCGCCTTCGCGATCGCGTCGCGGGTCCTGCGCGAAGAGGGCGCCATCACCGACTAGGGCTTTTGGTCTCGGTGGCTGTCGCGTTCTTCGGGCGCCGCCCGGGTTGGCGGGTGCGATCGGGTTTAACGGCGCTTTGAGGGGGAGGGTTTGGCTGCTGTGGCGTGCATTTCGCAGACAATCGTCGGCGAACGGACAGGGGGTCCTGCGAAAGCGCTGCATACCGTGCGAGATGCAGCAGGGCTCGGGATTTCAGGACGAATGTCTGCGTTTTGCACCTGTAAAACCGCGCATTCGGTCGCCAAAACCCGAGGCCTGTAGTGCTGTGTATGAAATACATGGCAAACGTCGCATGGGCTCCCCATTCCCGGGCCGAATGCGCACTTTTACAGGTCGAAAGACCGCTGCAGCCCCCACTTCTCCCCCTCAAAGCGCCGTTAAACCCGACCAACACACATCAATCCAGGCGGCGCCCGAAGAACGCCACAGCCGTCGAGCAAAACGCCGCCAAACGCCTCGACGGAGTCAGCCGAGCACGGCCCGGAGCACGTGTGGCGCCATGTAGACCTCCCAGAGGGCGGTGACGATCAAAACCGGGAGCGCCACCGCCACCGTGACCACGGTCGCCGCCAGCAGCTGATCCCACTCGCCCCGCCGGCTGGCGATGATCCAGGCGGCGAGCGGCAAAAACAGCGCCATCAGCTCCGGGATCGCGTGGGGCAGGAGCGCCACCAGCAGGAGTCCGGGGGTCGTGTGGATGTCGTAGGAGACGTGGGCGACGCTCGTGCCCAGCACCAGCGCCTGGGCGCTGAGCGAGAAGATCGTGGCCCCGGCCACAAAGGCGATCGCGATCCGTCCTCCGTGCTCGTGGATCGCCCGGACCACGCCCCGATGGCCGTCGGCCTGCATCGGCAGCGAGCTGCCGGCGATGAACCCGGCGACGCAGGCCATCGCGTGGAGCGCCAGCACCAGCAGGTTGTGCTCCAGGATGCCGAGCACATCGTCCGGACCGCCCGTCACGAACGGTGGGACGTCGAGCGAGACCCAGTCCGGCCCATAGGCCAGCTGCCCGATCACCCAGACCGCGGCGAGCAGCACGAGTGCCGCCGCCAGAGAGCCGGCCAGCCACCATCGCAGCACCCGCCAGGGGTGGCGATTCCAGGCCGTGAGCGCCTCCCGAGTGCTCCGGATGCCCTGCACAAAGGCATATGCCGACGCGTCCACCAGACCTAGATCGACCCGCTTAGCCCCAGGGTTGAGGGGCATATACTGACCAGACCCGGAGTTAGGAGCCTGGCAGTGCAGGAAATGGTCATCTACGGCGTGAGCTTCGACATGGTCGGGAAGCAGCCGATCGTGCTGCTCAAAACCGTCGAAAACAACAAGTTCCTGCCGATCTGGATCGGCCATCCCGAGGCCGCGGCGATCCTGATGAAACTGCAGGGCGCCTCGACCCCGCGGCCGATGACCCACGACCTGGTCTCGGACATGCTCGGCGAGCTGGATGTGGAGTGCACCCGCGTCGCGGTGACCGAGCTGCGCGAGAACACCTTCTATGCCTCGATCAGCCTCCGCGCAGGCGGGCGCGAGCTCGAGATCGACTCCCGCCCCAGCGACGCCCTGGCCCTCGCCGTCCGGGCCGGCGCGCCGATCTTCGCCGCCGACGACGTGATCGCCGAGTCGGCGATCGAGTTCGAGCACGAGGTCGAGGACACCGAAGAGGTCGTCGAGAAGTTCAAGGACTTCCTCGACCGGGTCACCCCGGAGGACTTCGCGGGCGGCGAATAGCCGGCCCGGGGTCCGCTCAGCCCCCAGCTGAGCTCAGGATCCGCGCGATCAGCTCGTCGAACCCGACTCCGGCTGCATCCGCCGCCTGCGGCAGCAGCGACGTCTCGGTCAGGCCGGGCACCGTGTTGCCCTCGAGCACGAATAACCCGCCCGCCTCGCGCTCGAGCATCAGATCGACCCGCGCGAAACCCGAGCAGCCGAGCAGCCGGTACACCTGGAGCGCCAGTTCCGAGGCACGGGCGGCCACATCGGCCTCGAGTTCCGCCGGGCACACGAACCGCGTCCGCCCGATCTCGTAGCGCGCCTCGAAGTCGTAGAACTCCTCCTCCTCGGGCACCGCCTCGACGATCGGCAGCGCGCGGGGCTCGTCGCCCTCGTCGATGATCGAGATCGCCAGGTCGCGCCCGGGGACGTAGCGCTCGAGCAGCACCTTGCGGTCGTAGGAGAAGGCCGCCACCAGAGCCGCCGGCACGTCGGCGGGCGTCCGGGCGAACTTGATCCCCAGCGCCGACCCTTGACCGGCGGGCTTGACCACGATCGGGAACTGCAGCCGCTCCTCGATCGCGGGCAGCGCCTGGGCCGCGCCCAGCTCCCGGAAGGCGGTCTCGTTGAACGCGTAGAAGTCCGGCGTGGGAATGCTGGCGTCGCGCATCGCGTGCTTCGCCAGCACCTTGTCGGCGGTGCGGATGCAGGCCGAGACGCCGGACCCCGTGTAGGGGATCCCCATCACCTCGAGCAACTCCTGAATCGTGCCGTCCTCGCCGTCGCGGCCGTGGAGGGACACGAACGCGACCTCGGCTCCCGCCGCGCCGAGCCGGTCGACCAGGTCGGAGTCGACGTCGAGCGGGACGACGTCGTGGCCGAGGCGCTCCAGAGCATCCTCGACCCGGGCGCCGGACTTCAGCGACACCTGGCGCTCGAGCGAGCGCCCGCCCTTGAGCACGGCAACGCGCGTCACGCGCCGCGTCGGATCGGGGTCATCGAGCCTGGGTGCGCTTTGCCGGCAGCTGGAGGATCTTGGCCAGCTCGGCGTCCGGCTCGGGCTCGCTCGGGCGCCGCTCGGCGGGCCGGGGCGCCGGCACGGTCGGTTTCGAGCCGGTCGGGACCCGGGCGCCGGTCAGGGTGCCGTACAGAGCCACCTGCTCGCGGACGACCTCGCCGATCCGGCGGATTCCCTCGCGGATCTCGTCCTCGTCGACGCCCGAGAAGTTGAGCCGCATCGAGGACCCGCCGCGGCCGTCGACGAACGCGGCGCGGCCCGGGACGAAGGCCACGTGCTCCTCGAGCGCGCGGGCCAAAAGGTCGGTCGTGTCGATGTAGTCGGGAAGCGTCGCCCAGATGAACAGCCCACCCTCCGGGTGGGTCCACTCGGCCTCGCGGGGGAAGCACTCGGCGAGCGAGTCGAACATCACGTCACGTCGCCGGCGATAGATCTCGATCAACGAGCGGACGTAATCCTCCCAGGGGCCGGAATCGAAGTAGGCGCTCACGAAGTACTGCGAGATCGACGAGGAGCAGAGATCCGAGGCCTGCTTGCCGATGTTCATCTTGGCCAGGATCGGCGCCGGGGCCGTGGTCCACCCGAGGCGCACACCAGGGGAGAGGATCTTCGAGAACGTGCTCGCGTAGATCACGAACTCGTCGTCGAGGGAGTGCAGCGTCGGCAGCGGCGACCCCTCGTAGCGCAGCAGTCCGTACGGGTTGTCCTCGAGGATCAGGAGCTCACGCTCGCCGGCGATCCGCACCAGCTCGCGCCGGCGCTCCAGTGACAGCGTCACCCCTGCGGGGTTGTGGAAGTTGGGGACGGTGTAGATGAACTTCGGCCTCCGCCCCTCGCGGTGCAGCGCGTCGAGCAAGGTCTCCAGTTCATCCACCCGCATCCCGTCGCGGTCCATCCGGACCTGGACGACGTCCGCCTGATAGGCGCAGAATGTGGGCACGGCCCCCGGGTACGTGGGGGCCTCGGTGACGACCACGTCGCCGGGGTCGACCAGCGTCTTGCACACGAGATCGATGACCTGTTGGCCGCCGGTGGTGACGAGGAGCTCGTCGGCGTCGACCGACATGCCCTCCGCGGCCATCACGTCGATGATGCAGCGCTTGACCAGTGTCAGACCCTCGGTCGGGCCGTACTGGAGCGCCCGCGCGCAGGACTCCGCGGCGACCGAGCCCATCAGGGCCGCGTACGAGTCCGGCGGGAACGTCGAGGTGTCCGGCAGTCCGCCCGCGAGCGAGATCACGTCGTCGCGCTCGGTCAGCGCCATCAGATCGCGCATCGCCGAGGACTTCATGACCTTCGTTCGCTCCGCGAACAGCGCCGCGTAACGCTCGATGTCCCGCGCCGTCGACCTCGGGCGCCGGGGACCTCCGGCGGTCATCGCATCCGTGCGCCCTGGGCCGTGACTGCCCGTTTGACTATCGTCACGGTAAGTCAAGGTACACCACCGTGCATCTCGTCTTCGACATCTTCCAGGGAATGGGCGTTGCCGCCGCGATCGGCATTCGGCCGTTCCTCCCCGCGCTCGTGGTCGGCGCGCTGGCCGCCGGCAATGTGGAGATCCACTTCAACGGCACCAGCTGGGACTTTCTCCAGCAGGGCTGGTTTTTCCTTGTTCTGGTCGTGCTCGTGATGGCGCTCGCGTTGATCGAGCGCCGGATGTCCGAGGAACAGCTCGAGCGGGGCCCTGTGGGAATCGCGATCGCAGGATGCGCGCTGGCGCTCGGCGCGCTGTTCTTCGCCGCCTCGCTCGCACGGGGCCACTACGCCGCCTGGCCCGGGATCATCGGCGGGATCGTGTGCGCCGCGATCGGGATCGCGGCCACGCGGCCGCTGTTCGTCCGCGTCCGCCAGCGCCTCGACGCGGAGGCGGCCGCCGCCGTGCCGCTGTATTTCGAGGGCGCCGCCGTGCTGTTCGCGCTCCTGTCGGTGGTCGCGCCCCCACTTGGTCTGATCGGCGTGGTCCTGCTGGTGTGGCTGCTCGTGGCCGGCAGGCGACGGGCAGATCAGAAGTACGCCGGGCTGCGGATCCTGCGGTAAATCGGTGAGCGCGGGGGACGGCAACCGGGCAGCGGGCGCGAAGAAACTCGTGCTCGTGGTGATCGACGCGCTCAAGCCGGCGATGCTCGACCGGGCGATCGCCACCGGTCGAGCGCCCGCGCTCGCTCGGCTTCGCCAGGACGGCGTGTACGTCGACGACTGCGTTGCGGCATTCCCGTCGGTCACCCCGGTGTGCGCGGCCTCGATCACCACCGGCGTCGGTCCGGACAGGCACCTCATCCCCTCCATGAACTGGTACCACCGCGAGGAGGCCCGGTACGTGGAGTACGGGTCGAGCTTCTCGGCGTCGCGGCAGTTCGGCGTGCTGCGCTCGCTCACCGACACCGTCTACCGGATGAACGCGGAGCACCTCTCCCACGACGTCGACACGGTGTTCGAGGCCCTCGACGACGCCGACGTCCGGACCGCCGGCACCACATACCTCATTTACCGGGGTCGCCACCAGCACGAGGTCGCCAACGAGACCGCGCTGGCCCGAATCGTCACCTCGACCCTGTTCCGGCGCACGATCGACGGCCCGCAGGAGCTGTTCTACGCCGACCTGTACTCCAGCCGCAAGACCGGCTGCCGGGGCCAGCTCGGGATGCCCGGGATCCGCGACCAGCACACCGGCTGCGTCGGCGCATACCTGATCGAGCATGACCTGTTCGATTTCATGCTGTTCTCGCTGCCCGACAACGACGCCTGGTCGCACAAGAACGGCCCGCACGCCCAGGTGACCTCGATCGCCGCCGCCGACCGCCAGATCGAGCGGTTGATGCACGCCGCGGGCGGCCCCGACGCGTTCCTCGAAAAATACGCGGTGGTCGTGGTCTCCGACCACTCCCAGGCCACCGTCGAGGAGCGGATCCGGCTCGACCGGGCGTTCGCCGACTTCGAGGTGGCCACTCCGAATGCCTCGCGTCGGGCGGCCGCGCCCGAGCTGGCGCTCAGCCCCGCTCAGCGCTCGGCCATGATCTACGCGCTCGACGAGGATCGCCGCGACGAACTCGTCGAACGTTCGTTGGCCGCGCTCGAGGATCTCGAGGGGGTGGACCTGGTGATGTGGCGCGAGAACGGCGAGGGTGTTGTGCGCAGCGCTCGCGGTGAGTTGCGCTTCGCCCCCGGCGGCGATCTCGAGGACGGGCACGGCACGGGCTGGCACGTCGACGGGCCGCTCTCCACGCTGCGTGCCGAGGCCCAGGATGGCCGCTTCCTGTGCACCGAATATCCCGACGCGCTGGCTCGGATGTGGTCGGCGCTGAACTGCGAGACGGCGGGCGACGTCCTGCTCTCGGCCGCGCCCGGTTACGAGTTCGTGGATTGGGGCGGTGCCGATCATGTCGGCGGCGGCTCGCACGGGTCGTTGCACCGATCGGACTCGCTGGGCGCGCTGTTGTGGTGCGGAACCGGCCCCGATTCCCGAGCCGAGCGTGAGCTTTGGACCCTCCAGGACGTCACCCCTATTGTCCGAGCGCACTTCGGTCTAACCTCCGCAGTCGTCTCGGATTAGAGGCCGGTTAACCGCCGGTGTCGCTTACGTTCTGCTGACTTTGCGCCGATACATTTCGCCGAATGCCTGAGGACATGACCAGCGCTGTCGCCCTTCCGTTCCGCCATCGAGTCCGGCACGGAATCCGCCGTACGCACAACTGGGTCCAGCTGATCCGGTTCGCCGCGGTGGGCGCCAGCGGCTACGTCGTGAACCTCGCGGTCTTCGCGATCTGCGTCCACGTGCTGAAGATCGACTACCGGATCGCCTCCGTTCTGGCGTTCCTGGTCTCGGTCGCCAACAACTTCTTCCTGAATCGGCACTGGACGTTCGATGCAAAGCACGCTCATCCTGTCGACCAGGGAGCGCGCTTCTTCGCGGTCTCGTTGCTCGCGTTCGGCTTTACCTACGTCGTGCTGGTGGCGCTCGTCGATGGCGCCGGCATGCCGAAGGTGGCCGCGCAGGCGATCGCGATCGTCGCGGGGACGCCGCTGTCGTTCCTCGGGCAGAAGCTTTGGAGCTTCAGGGCGTAGCCCGTCCCGAGGGCTTCCACTCTGCGCGCGGCGCCGCGCTCCTCGCGGGTCTCGCGCTCCTGATCGCGCTTGGGCTGGCCAGCCCAGCCACGGCCGCCTCTGGCTCGTCCAGCCTCAAGGGGCCCGTTGGCCGCACCATCGGCAATGTCACCACCGTCGCAGACCCGAACGCGCCGGTGCTCGTGACCGCGATGGACAAGCCACCGGCCGGCTTCCGGCTCACGCCGCGCCAGGTGAAGCGGCTCGCCGCGGCCGTGCCGAAGATCGTCGACGAGGTCCACCGCCACCCCAACCTCAAGGCCTACGTGTACACCAAGGGACCGGGGCAGTGGCAGGTGAGCTGGTTCACGCCGGGGCCGAAGGGCAAGGAGCTCGCGCAGGTCTACGTCGACGACGCCACCGCCAAGGTCACCCAGGCGTGGACGGGCTTCCAGGTGGCGTGGACGATGGCCCGCGGCTACCCGGGGGCGTTCGGCCGCCGGGTGAACGCCCTGTACGTGTGGCTGCCGCTGTGCCTGGTGTTCATCCTCCCGTTCCTGGCGCTGCGGCGGCGGGGCCGGTGGACGTTCACGCTGCTGCACCTCGACCTGCTCGTGCTGCTCGGGTTCTCGATCTCGCTCGCGTTCTTCAACCACGGCGAGATCGGCCTTTCGATCCCGCTCGCGTATCCGTTCCTGTTGTACCTGCTGGTCCGGTGCCTCCTGCTGGCCTTCGGTCGCGGTCGCCCCCGCGAGCCCCTGCGGCTGCTCGTGCCGGTGTCCTGGCTGGCGATCGCGGTCGTGTTCCTGGTCGGCTTCCGCGTCGGGCTCAACGTCACCAACTCGAACGTGATCGACGTCGGCTACGCGGGCGTGATCGGCGCCGACAAGCTGATCCACGGCCAGCCTCTGTACGGCAACTACCCCCAGAACAACGTCCACGGCGACACTTACGGACCGGTCAACTACTACACCTACGTGCCGTTCAAGGCGATCTTCGGCTGGAGCGGCAACTGGGACAGCCTGCCGGCGGCGCACGGCGCCGCGATCGCCTTCGATCTGCTGACGCTGGTCGGCCTGTTCTTCCTGGGGCGGATGATCCGCGGCCCCTCGATGGGGATCGTGCTCATGTACCTGTGGGCGGCGTACCCGTTCACGCTCTACTCGCTCAGCTCGAACAGCAATGACTCGCTGGTCGCCTTCCTGCTCGTGCTGGCGCTGATCGCCATGCGCTCGGCCGCCGGTCGCGGCGTGGCGATGGCCTTAGCCGGCTTCGCCAAGTTCGCGCCCCTCATCCTGTGGCCGCTCCTGGCCCGCGGCGAGGACGACCGCCTGCGAGTCCGGCGCGTCGCCGTGTACACGGCGGCGTTCGCCGTCACGGCCGCGGTCGTGATGCTCCCGGTGATCCTCGACCACAACTGGGCCGCGTTCTGGCACGACTCCCTGAAGTCCCAGATCGATCGCACGTCGCCCTTCTCGATCTGGGGCCTGTGGGGCGGGCTGAGTCTCGAGCAGCACGTGCTCGAGGGGCTGACGGTGGCGCTCGCCGCACTCGCTGCCTTCATCCCTCGCCGGCGCACCGTGGTCGAGGTGGGCGCAATGGGCGCGGCGATCCTGATCGCTTTCCAGATCTGCCTGACCCACTGGTTCTACCTCTACATCCCCTGGTTCTTCCCGATGCTGATGGTCGCCCTGATCGGCGCGTTCCCATCCGACGTTGGCTACGCCCTCCGGGTCAGCGAGGACGACGAGGGTCAGGCGAGTCCGGCAGTCGCGGCCGCCGCGGCGTGAGCGCGGCGCCCCAGCCGTGGCGGCCGTGGCCTGAGCGCGGCGCCCGGCCGCCGTCCGTAGAACCCCCCACGACGTACGCGGAGCCACTAGGATCGCCGCCGAGGGCGATGTGTCAACCGGGGGCGGTCGTCGAGGGTTCCAGCAAGGGAGGTTCCATGCGACGGGTTTCACTAGTGGTGGCAGGTGTGGTTGCGGTTCTCGTCGGTACGGGTCTGGCGACCTATGCGGTCGCGGCACCGAACAAGAAGCCGGCTAAGCACAAGCCGAAGGTGCGCAAGTTCAGCGAAGTGCTGAACGGCGCCCAGCTCAGCAGCTCGGGTAACAAGGCCGTCGACGTGTATGAGGTCAAGAGCTCCGTGGACGGCCACGGCGCCGGCGTCCAGAAGACCACCGTCGCAGGCTCGGCGTTCCCGCTGACCGGGACCGACAAGGTCACTGTCTACTACGCGAACGGCGTCGACAACGCGGCGGACAAGTTCACGCTCGCGACCCCCGACGCGAACGGCAACAGCGCGATCACCGGCAGCGGAAAGTGCCTCGGCGGAACTGGCGTACACCGGCACGAGAAGTGCAGCTACACGTTTACGGGCAGCTACAACATCAATACCTTGCTGGTCAACGTGACCGCCCACGGCACCGACAAGCGCTGAGGCGCGGCCAGCCTGGCCGGGCGGGGCGCGGGGCACCCAACGTCCCTCCCGGCCCACGTTGGCCGCCGACTGATATGGCGGGCTGTTTGTCAAGTGGGCGTGCGAGATCGCCAGCCGCTTGACGGGCGGTTGTTGGGTGTGGCGAGTGGTCGGTGGGCCGGGACGCCGGGCGCGTTGTCGGCGTTGCCAGTCTGATATTCGGGGGTTGTCCCAGGGCCCTGGTTTTCTGCTGCCGGCGCTGCGCTATCTAGGAACGAGCGTGACACCGAGGTGTTGCTCATAGTCGGATCGCGCGTGTCGGCCGCTGATGGCCCGGCGCCCCGGCCCACCGATCGGGTGGAGTTGTGTTGTGAGGGTTAGGGGGCGGTCGCGGCCGCCCAGAGGAAGCAGGCGAGTTCGCGGGCGACCGCGATGGTGATCACGTTCCCGGGCTTGTTGCGGGCGCGCATCCGGTGATGAACCTTGAACAGTCGTTGCTGGCAGCGGTTGACGATCTGCAGGACGTGGTCGGGCTGGCCGACCTGCCGGTTGCGGAGAGTGGCGCCGAGGCGAGGTGGGCGGGCCTGATGCCAGGCGGCTTCGACCAGGAGTCGACGGGCCAGTGTCGAGCCGGTCTTTGTGATCGCGCCTGAGCGAGAGGACTCCCCGGACTGCGTCAGGCTTGGGGTCAGCCCGAGCCAGGACGGAACGGCTTTCGCGCGCGGGAACCGCTCCCAGTCCGCGCCGAGCTCGAGGTGGATCGTGAACGCGGTCAGCGTGTCGATCCCCCGGAACGCGCGCAACCGGCTGACGGTCGGCCACCACGCCGGATCGGTCGCGAGCTCAGAGACCCGCGTCGCGATCTGCTGCTTGCGGGCGGTCAGCCCGTCGACGCACGCGATCAGATCGGCGAGCACCAAGTCGCTGACCGGCTCCGGTAGCTGCTGGCGCGATAGCCACCGGCGGTGCTCCTGGGTCCAGGTGTTGTCCTTCGGATAGACCAGGCCGTGGAGGAGCAGCATCTTCGAGACGCGTTGGCGGGCGTTCATCAGATCCCGGCGGCAGGCGTCGTGCAGCCGGGTCAGCTCCCGGGCGGCCTCGACCTCCGGGTCGGGCACCTTGATCGCCGTCAACGACCCGGCGAGCAACAACCTGGCGAGCAGCTCCGCGTCGCGACGATCGGTCTTCACCCGGTCAGACGGACCGCGCGGCGTCTTCCCGGGAGCGATCACCTCGATCCCGCCGATCCCGGCCGCCTGAGCGAGGCGATAGAACCCAAACCCGGTCGGCCCCGCCTCATATGCCGCCCTGACCGGGCCCGGCAGCCCGGACAGCCACGGCACCGCGTCCTCGATCGCCGCGAACCGCGCGCGCGAGAGCTCCCCCGTCATCGTGTCGATCGCCGCGGCATGAACCGACCGAGCATGGACATCCAAACCCACCCACGTCATCGTTCCCGGCATGGCCGGACCTCCTCAGCAGTTCTGGGGTCAGCCGGAGGCTGAATCTCCGGTCAGACAAATCCCCGCGAGGAGCGTCCGGCCACCCAGCCCGGCAGGCAACCCGTGCAACCAGGCACCCACGCCATAGGGTCTAGTCTGGCCCGGGTCGGTGGACCTGGGCAGGTGTCCCACGACCTGAAGAACGTCGCATTTCGCCCGCCGAAGGCGAGCCGTATCGACCTTTGCCATGCATTTCATGCGGCGCGCTGCAGGGCTCGTCCCCAAGCGGCGGAATGCGCGGGTTTACAGGTGCAAAACGCAGACATTCGCCCTCGAATCCCGAGCCCTGCTGCATCTCGCACGGTATGCAGCACTTTCGCGCCACCACCTCCCGATCCCGCGCCGTTCGTCTGCAAAATGCACGCCGGCCCAGCGCCACAGCAGCCGAACCGACCCCCTCCCCAGCAAAATCCGGGCAGACCGCCCTGCCAAGACGCATCGAGGCGTCAGCCGCCCGGAGGCGCCAGCGGCCAGGTCAGCGGGTCGGCTGGACCTGCTTGGCGCACGCGGTGAGCCCGAGTGCAACCGCCCGTGAGTGATCCTGCGCCTGGCTCGTCTTGCCCGCGGCCTCGGCCTGGGTGAGTTCCTGGGCGTTCTTGTTCTTGAACGCCGAGATCAGCTTGTTCGAGATCGCGGATTCCTGCTCGAGCGCGCTGATCCACTGACTCACCTGAGACTTGATCGAATCGGGCACCTGGAGCGCCTTTAGCTTGGCGATGCCCTGGCCGGCGTCGGTCAGCTCCTTGGGCCCGGTGCTGAGCAGGTCCTGGGCGGTGTTGATCTTGGGAAGCGAGGCGATCTGCTTGTTGACCTTCGTGCAAATCGCGTTCGCCTTGGAGACGAAGTCGGCCTTGCTCACGCTGCTCGAACCGCCACTTGAGCCGCAGCCGGCGGCGAGCGCCACCGCAATCAGGAGCAACGCGCCAGCGATCCCCCGGACACACCACCTCATGTAAAGCCCCCCTTTGGTCGTGAAAGCGCGGCGAAGCTATCAGGTCACGCCGGGAGCGGGCACTAATATCTGGTCGATCGCGGTGGCGTGCCGGGGGCGGTCGGCGTGGATGACCACGGCGTTCAGCCACGGGTCCTCGCTCGAGGTCTCGAACTTGATCGGCATCTTCGTGATCATCGATTCGAGCGCCAGTTCGCGCTTGACCCCAATCACGCCGCCGCGGGCGCCGGTCATCCCGACGTCCGTGATGTAGGCGGTACCTCCGGGGAGCACGCGCGCGTCCGCGGTCGGCACGTGCGTGCGGGTGCCGACGACGGCCGTGACCCGGCCGTCGAGATGCCAGCCCATCCCGACCTTCTCGCTGGTGGCCTCCGCATGCATGTCGACGAGCACGTGGTCGGCTCGGTCGCGGAGCGCATGGAGCGCGGCGTCGGCCTCGGGGAACGCGGGCCGGCCGGCGTTCATGAACAGATTCCCCGACAGCGACACGACCCCCAGCGTCACTCCGTCCCGTTCGACCACGGTCCACCCGTGACCCGGCTGGCTGCGCAGGAAGTTGGCGGGCCGCAGGATCCGCTCGTGCTCGTCGAGATACGGGTAGATCTCCCGATGGCGGTAGGTGTGGTTTCCGAGCGTGATCACGTCGACTCCGGCGGCGAATATGTCGTTCGCGGTCTTCGGCGTGATCCCGACGCCGCCGGCCACGTTCTCGCCGTTGACGACCACGAACCGCGGCCGGTAGCGCTCGCGCAGATCCGGCAGCAGCGAGAGCAGCGTCCGCTTGCCGGTGCCGCCCACCACGTCGCCGACGAACAGGATGCTCAGTTCTTCATCGGTTGCGTCCACGAGGGCCCCATACTTCCAGTTGCGTACCGATGAGGGTTCCAAGGCGAACACCTGGCGCACCGGAGCCGCCGGACCCGGACCAGCTGACGGACCGAGACGAGCTGGACGAGCTGGACGACTCCGAGCGCGACCGTCGCGCCGGAGAGGCGGTCGAGACCGACGAGCACGATCTGCAGCCGGTTGGCTCGACCGTGCCGCCGGTGGTCGTCCCGCGGTGGATTCAGCTCGTCCTGCTCCCGATCGCGCTGCTCGGCCTGTGGGCGCTCGCTCGCGCCGCGGGACCGGTGCTGCTGATCCTGATCACGGCGAGCATGATCGCGCTGATTCTGAACCCGCTGGTGAAGATCCTCGAGCGCCGGCGCCTGCACCGCGGTCTGGCCATCTTCCTCGTCTACCTGACCGGATTCGCGATTCTGGTTGGCATCGGCATTCTGCTCTCGGACCCGGTCTCCACGCAGGTCTCGAACTTCGCCAATGATGTTCCCGGCCTCGTGAAGAAGGCGAACAAGGAGCTGGCGAACGTCCAGACCTGGCTCAACCACCGCGGGATCAAGATCCAGATCCAGCAGCAGGGCCAGACCGCACTCCAGACGCTGCAGAAGAACGTGCTCAAGAGCTCCGGAAGCGTGGTGTCGTTCTCGCGCGACCTGTTCTCCCAGATCGTCACGGTGGCGATCGACCTGGTGCTGGTGCTGGTGCTGTCGATCTACCTGCTCGTGTACGGCAAGCAGATCGGCGAGCTCGTCCGCCGGATCATGCCTCCGGGCGACGGCACTCCCGAGGACGACTTCCCGCTGCTGGTGCAGCGGGCGGTCTTCGGCTACGTCCGCGGCCAGCTGCTGTTCAGCCTGATCATGGGAACGAGCGCTGCACTCGCGCTGTGGATCTTCGGGGTGATCGGGATCTTTCCCCAGGGGGAGACGTACGCCGCGTTCTTCGGCGCGTTCTACGGGCTGATGGAGCTCGTGCCCTACATCGGCCCGATCATCGGACCGCTGCCGGCGGTGCTCGTCGCCCTGTTCAACGATCCGGTCAGTGCCCTGTGGGTGGTGCTGCTGTTCGTCGGCCTCCAGCAGCTCGAGGGCCACCTCGTCGCGCCTCAGGTGTTCCGCGTGTCGCTGCGGATCAACCCGATCGTGATCATCCTCTCGCTGCTGATCGGCTACCAGCTGTACGGGATCATCGGGGCACTGGTGGCGCTGCCCGTGGCCGCCGTGGTCCGCCAAACGGTGATCTACCTGCGCCGCCACCTCGTGCTCGAGCCGTGGGGGACGTTCTCGCCCGAGAGCGGGGCGCTCGTCATCGGCCCCGATCGATGTCCGGACTGCGGCCGACGCGCCAGCCCGCGCGACGCGTTCTGTCGCGGCTGCGGGGCGTCTCTCGAGCCTCGGGTGGGGGCGCCGCAGTAACTCAGTCGTAACCTGCCGGTCGCTAGCCTGCAGCCGGTGCCGAGCAGCACTGCGACAGCCGCTGGGTCCGCGACGCTCTCGGCCCGCTCACTGACGAAGCGCTACGGCACCCGCACCGCGCTGCAGAACGTCTCGTTCGACCTGTTCGCCGGCGAGCTGCTGTCGATCATCGGCCCAAACGGCGCCGGCAAGACGACGTTGCTCTCGATCCTCGCCGGCATCCTGCCCGCCAGTGAGGGCGAGGTCAGCGGCGCCGAGCGCAAGGTCGGTTGGGTTCCGCAGCAGCCGGCGCTCTACTCGAAGCTGTCCGTGGCCGAGAACCTCCGGTTGTTCGCCCGGCTCGAGCAACTCACCGACCCCGAGAATGCGGTCACGCTCATGCTGGCCCAGACGGGCCTCGAGGACCGCGCCGACGAGGAGGTGGGCAAGCTCTCGGGCGGTAACCAGCAGCGCGTCAACATCGCGATCGGGCTGCTCTGCGAGCCAGCCGTGCTGCTCCTCGACGAGCCCTCGGCCTCGCTCGATCCGCGTCAGCGCGAGCGGCTGTGGGAGTTCATCGCCGAGCTGGCCGGAGCCGGCACGGCGGTCATCTTCTCGAGTCACAATGTGGGGGAGGCCGAGCGCTACGCGAGCCGTGTGCTGGTGCTCGTCGACGGCGAGCTCCTGTTCGCCGGGCCCACCCAGGAGCTCGAGCGCACGGTCGGGGGAGACCCGCGTGACTTCGAGGCCGCGTTCGTGCGCTTCCTGCACCAGCACGGCCACTGATCTCGTCACCGATGCGCTGGCTGCTGATCAAGGACCTGCAGATCTTGCGGCGCTCGCCGCTGCTCACCGGGCTGCTCGCCGTGTACCCGATCGCGATCGCGCTGATGATCGGGTTCGCGCTCAGTAGCCCGGCCGGCAAGCCCAAGGTCGCGTTCTACAGCGAGGTGTCGCCCGGCCAGGGCAAGATCAGCTTCGGCAGCCAGCAGATCGACATCTCCAAGTACGCCAAGGAGCTGTTTCAGTCGATTCAGCCGATCAAGGTGAACTCGCGCGACGCCGCGGTGGCGAAGGTCCAGGACGGGGAGGCCCTGGCGGCGCTGATCATCCCGTCCGACATCCCGCAGCAGATCCAGAGTCTCGTCACCACCGGGGTCGGAAGCCCGACGGTCGAGGTGGTCCTCAACAACAAGGATCCGCTCGAGCGCCAGTTCGTCGACCAGGCGATCTCCTCACGCCTGAACGAGGTTGAGCAAGCGGTCTCCAAACAGGTTCTGCGCGTCTCGATCAGCGACCTGCAGCAGGTGCTGAACGGCGGCACGATCAACTTCCTGGGCCAGAACTTCCACCTGCTGGGCTTGAAGAATTCCCGCGCGATCATCCGCGGCGCGATCGCCTCGCTACCGGCGAAGTCATCCCTGCGCCCGGCGTTGCAGCAGGTGGCGAGCTTCGCCGGCCTCGCGATCGAGGGGTTGGGCTTTGCCACCCCGGTGCTCGGATCGATCGGCAACCCGCTGACGGTGAGCGTCACTCAGCTCGCCGGCAAGACGACGCCCACCGACTCCTATGCGGCGGCGATCGCAGTCGTCGTCTCGCTGATGTTCGTCGCGCTCCTGCTCGCCTCGGGGATGCTCGCGATCGAGCGCTCCGAGCACACCTATACGCGTCTGCTGCGCGGGCTGGTCTCCCCACGCGGCCTACTCTCGGAGAAGATCGCCCTCTCCGCCGGCTGCGCGGCGCTGGCCACGCTCCTGATGGCCGCGCTGGTCTCGCTGTTCGTGCACCTCGACTGGTCGCGCTTCGAGCTGTGGGTGCTCGCGCTCGCGTTCGGCGGCCTGGCCTTCGGCGCGCTCGGGGTGACGATCGGCGGGGTCGCCCGGGATGTCAGCGTCGCCTCGCTGATGGCCTTCCTGGTCTCGCTGCCGATCGCGTTCGTGGCCCTGATCCCGGCGACGGCGGTCTCCGGCGCGCTCAAGTCCGTGCTCGACGCGGTCGCCTTCGTGTTCCCGTTCAAGGCGACGCTCCAGGCGATCACGAACGCCTTCGCCGGCACCGCGCCGGGGATCGGCTGGCCGCTCTTGCACCTGGCGGTCCTGACCGTGGTGTTCGCCGCCCTGGCGCGCCTGGCGCTGCGGCGCTATGCCTGAGCGCCCGGGCCGACACCGGTTGATATGGGTGCGGCTGGCGGTCGCGCTGGCGTTCGCCGACGCCTCGATCGTGGTGCTGGCGCTGCCTCAGATCGTAATCCGCCTGCACACCTCGATCGCGTCTTCGGTGTGGGTGATCGTGGCCTACAACCTGGCGCTGATCGCCGGCTCGGTGGCGATCATCGTGCTGCGACGCCGCCCGGCCTCGCAGCGGACGCTGGTGGCCGGTCTGATCCTGTTCGGGGTTGCGTCGCTGGGCTGCGGCGCCGCCGGCAGCCTCGGCGTGCTGGTGCCGCTGCGGTGCCTGCAGGGCCTCGGCGGCGCGTTCGTGCTCAGCGCCTCGCTGCCCCTGTTCACCGGTGCCACCCGACCGGGCGAGTCGCCGCTCTGGGCATGGTCGGCGGCGGCGGCGCTGGGCGCGGCGGTCGGCCCCGCGATCGGCGGCGTGCTGACCCAGCTGTTCGATTGGCGCGCGATCTTCTTCGCCCAGGCGCCGGTGGCGGCGCTCGCGGCGCTCGCCGCGCTTCGCACCGAGCCGGACTCGGCGCCCGCACCGCTCGGGACGCCCGAGCCTGGGACGCCCGAATCGTCACGCAGCCGTCGCCTCAGGCTCGATCCGCTCACCGCCAACACTGCCCTCGCGTTCCTGTCGGCGGGATTGATCGGAGCGCTGTTCCTGGTCGTGGTCCAGCTCATCAACGGCTGGCTGGTCTCCCCGATCGGTGCCGCCGCCGTGGTCACCACGCTCCCGGTGGCGACAGCGGTCTCCCAGCGGGCCGCGCCGGGTCGGTCTTCGTTCCTGCTCGGGGCTGCGGGGGCGGTGCTGCTCGCAGCCGGGCTGTTCGTGCTCGCCGGGCTCTCCCACCGCGAGATCGCCCCGGTGGTGGGCGCCCTCGCCCTGTGCGGAGCGGGCCTCGGTCTCGGGTTTCACGGCCTGACGTCGGCTGCACTGGCCGGACCGGAGACCGCCACCGTGCGGGCCGCGCGCACGATCGCCGCGCGTGACGCCGGCCTTGTGCTCGGGCTGCTCGTGCTCACTCCCGTGTTCGTGGGCGAGCTGAACGCCGCCCCGCAGCGCGCGACCA
>DASXOS010000038.1:0-9159 GCA_036494115.1 Solirubrobacteraceae bacterium
TGTCTTCGGGTCGCGCCGTCGCCGAGGACGGACATCACGGCCTCGGCCTGTCGATCGTCAGGGCGATCGTCGATGCGCACGGCGGAACGATCACGGCGCGCCCCCGGCCGCGCGGCGGGCTCGATGTGACGATCAGCCTGCCACGGCGGCACGCCGCCGTGACTCGCTAGTCGCCCGCTGGAGCGGTGCGGGATCTCGTGCGGCGTCCGTTCGCTCGGGCTCGTGTACGGAGGGCGCCTCGCGCGCCGGCACGTGCACTGCCAGGTTCAGCCAGGAGTGCGTGCTCCGCGCGACGAGATGGTGGTCTTCGCAGCGCTCGAGGAAGGCGAGAAGCTCGTCGTCGCCGACGCCGTGGCCCTCGACCTGCGGCAGCGTTCGTAGTGCCCTGAGCGGCTGGGCTCGGTCGCAGGCGAGATAGACCGCGGCCTTCCAGCCGTCGAGGGTGGCCCGGTGTCCCTCGCCGGCGATCGGCCGGGTATCGAGGAGCTCGACATTGCCGGCGCCGTCTGCCCGCAGCTCTAGCACCCCTGGATCGCCATCGGCCATCCACTGGCGCGTCAGCGCGATCATTTCGCCCGCATGGACGTCCGCGGTTCGACCGTCGGTGTAGTCAAAGTCGAAGTAGTAGGCGATGTCCATGAGCGCCGAGCGCTCGAATGGATAGAGGTAGGTGAACGGTGCCATCGGGCGCACGTTCACCATGCCGAACGAGGCCGGATCGGCGTGGTACGGGCTGAAGCGGTCGAGCCGGATCGGTCCGTAGCCGGTCGGGGCCTCCAGATGCCAGATCGCCGGGATCAGCGAAACGATCCGCGCGTAGTCGTCCGCCGTCTCGCCGGGGAACCCGTACAGCATGTTCCAGAACGGCTTGACGCCGTACTCGCGGCACCACTTCAGGAGCTCGATGTTGCGCAGCGCAGTCGTTCCCTTGCGCATGAGCTTCAGCACGTGGTCGCTGAGGCTCTCGATTCCCGGCTGGATCAGGACCACCCCGGCATCGCGCAGCTGACGCACGTGGTCGTGCGTCAGGTTCGCCTTGACCTCCCAGAAAATCTCCAGTCCGCGGTCAGCCTCGGCCAGCCGGGGCAGGACAGAGCGGAAGTACCGCATGTCGAGGATGTCGTCGACGACGCTGACGGACGTCGTGCCGTGGCGGTCCACCAGCCGGAGGATCTCGTCGACGGCGCGCTCCGGGGTCTTACTGCGGAACGCCATCGTCGAGCCGTTGAGTCCGCAGAAGGTGCAGTGCGAGCGCTCGCCCCACCAGCAGCCGCGCGCGGTCTCCACGAGCAGCGTCGGGGTCAGCATCCCGCCGGCAACGCTCGCCTGCAGCTGCTCGAAGAACGTGTCGAACTCAGGCACCGGGAGGTCATCGAGCTGCTGGGCGCGCTCCGGCACAGCGCGCTCGGCCATACCCTGGCTGGCACTGGAGGTGACGCCGCGGATGCCCGTCACGCCGCGGCCGGCCCGGCGGGCCTCGAGTACCGCTGGAAAGGCGAGGTCCGCCTCGCCGGAGAAGGCCAAATCGACGAACGGGAACTGCGCCTGAAGCGCCACGCCCATCGCCTCCTCCCAATTCGCCCCGCCGCAGGCGATCGTGAGATCCGGATGACGGTGCTTCACCCGGGCGGCCAGTGCCAGCGACGCGATGTTCTGCTGGAACACAGACGTGAATCCGACCAGCGTGTAGCTGGCCCAGGGGACCTGCTCGAGGCAGTCGCTCAGGAACGGCTCGACCTGGCCGCGCATCCGGCGGAGCCGTGCCAGTGCCGCGTCGTCCAGCTGCCATTCGCGTCGCAGGACCTCGTCCGTGTAGGCCGCGTCCGCGAACGGCCGCACGCCATACAGCGCTTCGGCGAACAGCCAGTCTCCCGCGAACGCCGTGTAGGGAACGTCATCCGAGCAGATCCACAGGTAATCGCCGATGCCGACCCGCTCGGCGTAGCTGAACCCGAGGTACAGCGTGTCGCTTTCGACCCCGAGGCGTGAGCAGTGGGCCGTCAGCAGCCCGAGCGACAGCGCCGGCCGCTCCAGTGCGCCGAACGGCATGCTGATGAGCAGCACCCGCTCGGCGGCACGCGAGGACGGCGCGCTCACAGGTCGAGTTCGGTCGGGGCCCGTGTCTCCGGCGTCGGCTGGATCGGCGCCGGAGGCTCCGGCGGTTGCGGTGGCTGCGGCGGTTGGCGGGCGATCGGGCCCCGTGTGATCGGGGGCAGGATCGGACCGCGTCCTCGTATCCCTGGCGGAATGATCCCGCGGGGGATGATCGGAAGCCTGAGCTCCGACCAATGGAAGAAGAACGGATCGATCGACGTGGCCACCGGTGTGACGCCATCCGTGCTGAGCAGCGTGTGCGTATTCCAGTCAGCAGCCCTCTGATAGGTGATCCCGCTCGGGAAGTTCGCCATGTTGGGCGTGTTGTTCCCGCAGAACACGCCGTAAAGGTCGTTACCGAGCGAGATCATCCTGATGTAGTCGCCGATGTACGGCAGAAACGTCGGCGTCGGCGTGCTGGCATCCGCGCTGTGCAGGACGAGTGGTGTCGATGCGGTGCTCCAGGCATCGGTCGTGATCTCGAGCTTCGTGTCCCACGTCGTACCGGTGAATTGCTGGTATGCGAATCCCACGTGGCGATCCGCGGTGATCGCGAGCGCCGGGTTCTTGGCGTTGGTGATCGTGCGCACATCGGCTGACCATGACTGGCCATGGTCAGTGGAGCGTGAGACGTGCAGCGTCCAATCAGTTCCACTCGCTCCACCGACTCGGCTGGCCCACGCGACGAACACGGTGGCGGGGTCCGTCGGGTCCACGGCGATGGCGAGGTCCGACCCCAGCCGCTCCTGCCCCATCTGATCGTTGAACCGTATGAACTGGTTGGTGGACACGCGTTGACCGACGACGCCATCCCCAGAGTCCACCAGCGCGCTGAATGGGGTCGCGCTCGCGCCCCAGGAATCGTCCCGCACGACAACGATGTCGGTGAACAGGGCCGGAAACGTCCCGCTGGCCCAGCGCTGGAAAGCGCTGTAGACGACCCCGCTCGAGTGCACCGCTGTGCGAATCGGCGGCCCATCCTTGCCTCGGCCGAGCCCGGGGATCGTGACCGTCGAGCGGTGCTCGAGTTGGATCGGAGCAAACCCGGCCGGAGCGGGGGCCGTCGCGGCATCCTGGGAGGCATCGACGGTCGCGGTGCGGCCGCTGGGCTGGTTGCCATCCTCGTTGCCGACGAAGACCCGATCGGTCGGTCCGCTGCCCGTGTCCGCGGTCGTCGCCACCACCCACGGCTGATCCTCGGAACTCCGCTGGACGAGCACTGACAGGGTCGCGGTCGAGGTGGCATCCGGCGTCCTGAGAATTTGCATGGCGAAGGTCGTGCCATTCAGGATCCCGGCGTAGAGCGTGCCGCCGGCGCCGGCAAACGCCGTCGTGATGTCACCGGTGCCGAAATCTCCATCGCCCGGAATGATCGACCGCAACGACCACGTGGCTCCCCCGTCCGTTGAAAGGTAGATGGGCGCGTTGGGGCCGCCAGTCGGATCTCGCGTGAAGGCTGTGGCGACAATTTCATTCGTATTCGCGGGGTTGACCGCAATGTTCGGCTCGCTGTCCTGGTTGTGCTCGCCACTGAGCGAGGCCGGCGTGATGTTGATGATGTGGATCACGGTTCAGCCCCCGTTCGTGCGGAGCGCGTCCAGGCTCTGGACAGGTTGAAAATCTTCCTTGTGGAGGATCTGGAACGGGGCCTCTTCCTTGAGGTCCCCTTCGGTCGCGTGCAGTACCCAGAGTCCGTGCTGGCTGGCGCGCGGCTTCGGGGACGTCTGCCAGCGCACATCACGACTGTTGGCGTACAGAACCTCAACGTCGCCCTTGACGTCGCCGCGTTCCGCGTGCTCGACGGCGATCGTCGCCTTCCACCAGTCGGGGTCGTGCTCGGCCACACGATGTCCGGCGACTTTGGCCAGACTCGTGACCGTGCCTACGACCACGGCATCGGCGGCGGCGGCGTGTTCGCCCAGCCGCTCGGCGGCGAGTTCGGATTCCAGGTCGAGCAGCGGCCGCGCGTGTCCGGCTTGCGTCGCGGCTGTGACCCGCGGCTCCACCTCGGCAACGGGGAGCCTTCCGATCTCGGTGAGGGCGATGCTTTCGCCAAACGCGAGTCCTTTGGTGAAAAAGGCCGCGGACTCGCCGACGGCCGGCGGGTCCGTCCCGGCCGTCAGCTGGAGGCTGACGCGTTGACCCTCGAGCCGGGCCAGCGCCTCGGGCGCATGCAGTACATGATCGACACGGATCACCGCAGTGCGCTCGTCGACGGGGATGTCACTCATGGTCGCCGCCCCGAGATGCTCGACGGTTCCCACGAAGCTCAGCGGAGCCTCCCGCATCAACTCTTTGATCTGCTCATCAGGCATCGCTTCGTCTCCACGCGGCCATCGTCAGTCGGTGACTGCCCGGAGCCGACGGCGGTCGGCGCGCGCGAGCGCGCTGCAGCTCACAGCGGCAACTGCCAGGAGCGCGACGATCAGCCACTCGAGCCATCCGTTGCCACCGTCCGGGTCAACACCGAACACCGTCTCGATCCAGTCGTGCGAGACCAGGGTCACGGCGCACATCACGCCTGTGACCACGGCCAAGCCCAATTCAAGCCAGTACCTCGACTGGAGTGACATCGTGCCCCTTTCCCCGAGTTGTCGTCAGGCAGCCACACATCGGAATGCTCTGCCCAACTTATGTGCGCGCCCCGCGTGTCAATCAACGAGTGCACCCGCGACCATAAACACACTGACGAGTAACTGTCAAGAGCAATTTTGCGGTGTTTCATAATTCCAGATATGTGTGGGTGTGGCGATGCACGCCGGAACCCACCCCCGCCTGAGCATGGATCCGCGCCTCGACCGCGCTGGATGGGCAGGCGTATCCTCACCGGGTAGGACCTGACGAAGAGCACCGAGAGGATCACGCGGATGGCGACTGAACAGAACCCCGCCCCGATCGACCGCAAGCGGCTTCGCAGCCAGCGCCTCCGTCAGGTCAACTTCCAGGGGGACGCGCTCCGGCTGGGCATGAACTGGACCGAGGACGACCTCCGCAAGCCGCAGGTGCTGGTGGAGAGTGCGTACAGGCGATCGCCGGCCTGCAGCTCGTGGACGCTGCGCAACGACGCGAGCGGCCGGTTGGAGCGGACGTGCAGGTCGAGATCGGGCCGAGACCAGGCCTCCACCGCCAGGCCGCCTGCCCCGACCTGACCCGAGGCGCCGCCGCGCGGGTCGATCTCCACCCGCAGCCGGACCGAGCCATCGAGGACGCGCGCCGAGCGGATCAGCTCTCGGTGCCCGGCCGGCGCGTCGTCGCTCAGATCGGTGCCGGGACGGAGCGCCAATGCGTCGGTGACCGCGACCACCCCGGTCGGGCTCCGCAGCTCGGTGACCAGGACGGCGGTGTCGGGCTCGTAGCGCTGGCGGGCCTCGACGACCTCGTCGGGGGCGACCGTGAACCGGCCACCGCGGTCGTGGTCGAGCAGGCCGCAGAAGAGCGGCTCCGAGTCGAAGCGGGGAAGGCACAGCCAGACGACGCTGCCGTCGAGCCCGACGAGCGCCGACGTCGTGCCGTCGCCGATCAGCCCCAGATCCTCGAGCGCGAGATACCCCTCGCGTTGACCCACCGGGCGAAACGGAAGATCAGCGTCAAGCACCGGTAGAGCGGAGTCTGACACAGCCATCCCGCCGCCACAATCGCGGTGGACGGGTCCTCACCGGGTCGCCGCGGCCAACTCAGCCGGATGCTGCTCCTCTGGCGTCCGCGCCAACGCGCGCCCCGCCTTCCACGAGGTGCGCAGTCGCCGCCGGTATGCCTTCGGCGTCTCGGCGTAGACCCGCTCACCGATGCGAGTCGCCTCGGTCTGGAGCTCCGCCCGCCGGTGGTCGATCACCCCGCGGACCGCCTCGAGATCCACCGCCACCGATGACCCGTCGACGGTCAGCTCGTGCTCGAGGACCGCCAGATCGTGGTCGTCGCCCAGCAGATCGGACAGCCGGTCGAGGTCTTTGGCGTGACCGCGCACCGCGGGGCCGCAGGCAGGCGCGAGCAGGCGCTCGTGGTACCACAGGTCCTTCACGCGCTTGCGCCACTCGTGAAGCTCCTCGGTGGCCCCGCTGGCGCGCGCTCGGCGAAACGCCGCCCGGCCGCGCCTGTAGGACCGCAGGAGCCCGGACTCGATCGCCGTCCAACCTCCACTGCCGAGGTGCCACTCCGGCACGCGGGCGCGGATCGCCGTAAGTTCCTCGACGGCATCCGTTTCCCCGCCCCGGCCACTCGGCGCAGCTCGGCGGCCGTCCTCGAGATGCGTCCGGATCGCCCGGAAGGTGGTCGCGGGGAGCTGTCCGGCGAACCGCTCGGACAGCTCGTCGATCGACGAGATCATGACGTCGGCATCGCGCGCTCCGGAGAGACCGCGCGCCACGTCCCGCAACGTGGCGTTCTCCCGGGCGCGCTGGTCGCCGGGCATCGACCCTCGAACCAGGCGCAACAGGGAGCGCTCCTTCTTGATCGCCTTCCGCGCGCTGTGAATCGCTTCGGCCGGATCGGTGCTGACCTTCTCGGTCAGCTCCGACAGAGCTCGATCGAGCTGTTCCTTGGCGCACCGGCGGACTGCGCTTTGCACCGGCTCATCCGGTTCGAGCTTGTACGGCATGTTGCTCCTTTCGTTCGCCCACAGAGGCCGCATACCCGGCCCGGACAATCGAGGAACCGGGGCGCTGGGTCTCAGCGTTTGCGGTGCGAGAGCTCCTGGGCCGCCTTCCCGAGCGCGCGATCGAGCTCGCGCCCGATCTCCTGCAGGAACGCCGATCGCATCGCGTCCGCGCCGAGTGGCGGTAGCCGGCCGATCGAGTCGGCGATCCGGGGCCAGCGATCCTCCGGAGTGTCCGCCTGGACGTACGGCTTCCATACGTCGTCGAGGAAGTTCCGCGTCAGCCGGCGGGCGACCGTGCCTGCGTGGTCGTGAATCGAGCCCACGAGGTCGACGACGTGCGATGAGGAAATTCCGCAGGCCAGCACGCTCTCGATCGCTTCGAGCAGCGCGGGAGTCGTGACCTCGTAGTGGCCGGCGGCGATCGGCGCGAGGTATCCGTATTCCTCGAGCTTGCGCGCCAGCTTCTCGCGGTCGCGTTCGGCCAGCGCGAGACGTTCCGAGAGCTCTGATTCGGTGAGCACCTCGGGCTGCTCGGGCGCCACCGGTTCGGGAATCGAGCGCCGCAAGGTCAGGAGACGCTCGATCGTGCCGTCGGCGTCTTCGAGCAGCTGCTTGACAGCCTTGAGGTTCAAGCCTTCGCTCTGGAGCTCGCCGATCGCCCGGAGGCGCTCGAGATGTTCGGCACCGTAGTAACCGACGCGCCGGCGCACGACTGGTGCAGGCAGCAACCCGCGGGCCTGGTGCGAGCGGATGTTCCGCACCGACAGCCCGCTCTCGAAGGCGAGCTGCTCGATCGTCAGCGGGTGCTCGTCGTCCGGCTCGAGCGGGCTCGGATCCTCCGCCATACGGGGCAATCGTATCGCTGGCGAACGCCACCCTCAGGACAAGGACGGTCTGGTACGTTACGGATAGAAACGTCACGTCCTCAGACTCGACATGACCACGTCCGCACCCCCGCTGCCCGATCTGGGCGCGCTGCTCCTGAGCTCCTCCTGGGCCGCGTCCGAGCCAGGCCTCGTCGACGCCGCCTGCGAGTGGCGGCAGTCGGTGCCTGCGTTGCGGCGAACGCTCGACGCCGAGGCCGCTGCGCTGGCGACGCCCCGGTTGTGGACGGACACGGTCGGATCGCTCGCGGCGACCGGCCTCAAGGTGCTCGCCGCCGGCGCCCCGGACGCGCCGGTGGCGCTGTTGTCCGCCGCGGCGTCGGCGGTGGGGCTGCCGGTCAGCCCGCCCAGTAGCGCGGCCGGCATCGTCAACCGCGCCGAGCGGCTGGTCCGCAGCGGCGGGCCGGCCTACATCAAGCTCGGCCAGTTCATCGCCAGCGCCCGAGGCCTCCTGCCCGACACGTGGGTGGAGGCGTTTGCGTGGTGCCGTGACGAGGCGCCGCGGCTCGCGCCGGGTGTGGCGGAGCGGGTCCTGCGCGAACAGCTCGGCGAGGAGCGCCACCTGGTGCGCGATTTCGATGATGAGCCGCTCGCGGCTGCCTCGATCGCACAGGTCCATCGCGCGCGGCTGCACGATGGCCGCGACGTCGTCGTGAAGATCAGGCGACCGGGATTGCGGCGCCAGTTCAGGACCGACATCGAGTCGATGGCGCTGGTGGCGGCGGTGGCGGAGCGGTTCAGCGCATCGGCTCGGTTCGCCAACCTCACTGGCTTCGTCGAGCTGTTCGCCGAGCTCGCGCTGGCAGAGCTCGATTTCCGGCTCGAGGCGCTCAACCTCGTGGAGCTCGGAGTGGCGTTCCGCGACGCCGGGATCGATTACTGCTCGGTTCCGCACCCGATCCCCGACCTGGTCCGGGACGGTGTGCTGGTCATGGAGCACGTCCCGGGTGTCGCGTACGACAAGGCCAAGGCGAAATATGGGTCCCGGCTTCAGGGGGACGCGCTGCTGACGCTCGCGATCCAGGGCGTGCTGGAGACAACCCTGATGTACGGCGTGTTCCACGGCGATCTGCACGCGGGCAACGTCCTCATCGACGGCGGCGATCGCTTCGCGCTCGTCGACTTCGGGATCTGTGGGCGAATCGATGCCGATCAGCGGGCAGCGCTCGTGCGCTTCCTGCTGGCCTTCGCGGAGATGGACGCGCGCGCGCAGCTGGTTGCGCTCGAGCCGTTCGGGGCAATCCCTCCCGGCGCCGACCTCGACGCGCTGGCGGTCCCATTGCAGGCCGTGATCGAACAGGTCGACCCGCGCGCGGGCAACCAGCTGACGTTCGACCAGCTCGGTGAGGTCCTCGGCAGCGTCCTGAGGATCCTGTCTGCCAGCGGCTTCCGCGCGCCCAAGGACCTCGTCCTGTTCTTCAAGAACCTCCTGTACCTCTCGAGCTTCACCGCGAGCGTCGCGCCCGACGCCGACCTGCTGGCCCAGATCGACCCGGTCATGCGGCACCTGACCTCGAAGTATCCGCAAGCTGTCAGCGAGATCGTGTTCGGCCCGGTGCCACCACCTTCGACCTCGCGCGGCGATTG
>DASXOS010000039.1:0-9565 GCA_036494115.1 Solirubrobacteraceae bacterium
CTCGATGGCGTACCCGACTGCCAAGCAGGCGGCAAACAGCGCCACCTCGCCGAGGCTCAGGTCAACGTAAAGCACCAACGCGACCACACCGAACGCCGATACGACAACACCGTTGAGCACGATCACCACGGCGCAAGCATCGAAGTAATGCGTCCGGGTGCGCCGATACAGCGCGCGTGGCGGGCCCTCGAAGAAGCCGCGGCGCCGGGCCCACCAAGTCATCCCCTCTGATTCTTTCATTCGTAGTAGCGCTGCCGGTCCAGTCGAACCACCCGCAACCCGGCCCGGGCCGCCGGGCTGGGGACGCCCCGCTGGCACCACGCGATCAGGCAGTTATGCCTGCAGGCCGGGTCGGCGTCGTGGCGATTCTCACTGCGCCAGGCGCGCCGAGCCGGTCGAGGTATCGTCAGGCGAGCGCGTAGAGCAACAGACCCCCGGGACGCTTGACGGCACACCAACATTCAAGTGGCGAGAGCGCCGCGGGTCCGCCGACGCGGTTTATCGGCGCCCAACGGGAGGCGTTCAACGTCCCCGCGGAAATCGCCTACTTCAACACCGCGAGCCTCGCGCCGCAGTTGCGAGCGGTCCGCGCTGCCGGTGAGGCCGCGCTTGAGCGCCGCGGCCAGCCGTGGACGATCGCCGCAACGGACTGGTTCGCCGATATTGAGCGGCTGCGCTCAATGTTCGCGCAGGTCATCGGTGCTGAAAGTGACGGCGTGGCGATCGTGCCGGCGACGAGCTACGGCCTCGCGATCGCTGCGCGCAACCTGCCGCTCGCGAGGGCTCAGCGGGTCCTGGTGCTCGCCGACGAATACCCGTCTGGTATCTACACCTGGCGTGCTGCCGCGCAGCGATCCGATGCCGAGATTCTGACGGTCAGCCGCGAGCCGAGCGAGGGCTGGACCGAGGCGGTGCTTGCCGCGCTCGATGAGCGCGTGGCGATCGTCAGCGTTCCGAATGTGCACTGGACCGACGGCGCGCTGGTGGACCTGAACGCCATTGCCCACCGAACCCGGGAGGTCGGGGCCGCGTTGGTGATCGACGGCAGCCAGTCGGTCGGCGCGATGCCGATCGACGTCGCCGAGGTGCGCCCAGACTATCTCGTCGCCGTTGGCTACAAGTGGCTCCTCGGCCCGTTCAGCGTCGGCTATCTGTATGTCGCCGAGGAACACCGCGACGGCGAGCCGCTCGAGGAGAACTGGATCAACCGCGCCAACTCTGAGGACTTCGCCGCGCTCGTCGACTATCACGACGCCTACCAGCCCGGCGCCAGGCGCTTCGACGCCGGCCAGCGCACGAAGTTCGAGCTCATTCCGATGGCTATCGCTGCGCTCGAGCAGATCCTCGCGTGGCAGGTCCCACGGATCGCGGCGACGCTTGCCCAGACCACCGCCGACGTCGCCCGGCGAGCCTTAAGCCTCGGTCTCGACGTCGCCCCTGATCACGAGCGCGGCCCTCATATGCTCGGTATCGGCCTCCCCGAGCACCCCCGGACGCGAGCCTCCGCCGCGCTAGCCGAGGCCAACTGCTATGCGGCCTTCCGCGGAACCTCACTGCGGATCTCGCCCCATCTGCACACGACCGATCAAGACGTCGATCGCCTCCTCGGCGCGCTCGCACGAATCACCGACCCGACGTCAACCACGACCTAGTGCCGTGACCGCAAACGTTCGCTCGGTCGGTTGATTCACGCCGCGGGTGCCATGGCGCGCCAGATCTCGCAGTCGGGTCGGAGCGCGCGAGACGGCTGCTGATCGACGCGACGCTCTGCTCGTTAGGGGGTAGGCTGATCAGGCTACGAGCCGGCCGCCCAGGGCCGGGGCAAATTCGACAGCTCAGTCGAGAACGGAGGAGCGCCGTGGCAACAATGGTTCCGATCGCCTATTCCGAGAGCGGACCGCGGATGTTGGGGGTGCGACGTGCAGACCGCTCAGGACGGAATCCCGACGGCCGGTGGCGCGATATGGGGTCGCTTTCTGGGGACTGCAGTTCGGGGGAACCATCAGCAAGACTCGCTTTCGGACGAGGCCACGAAGAAGCTCCAAGACGCGCTGCGACCTGCGTCAGCGGCCGACGGGTCGTAGGTTGGTAGACGCGTGAGCGCGACACCCTCAGGACGGGGCTTGGCGGCGGCGAGCTGGGTCGGCTCTCCGCGTGCGTTCATCGCTCCGCTCGCGCTGGCTCAGTTCATCTGCAGCTTCGCGGGTTCGAACATGAACGTGATGATCAACGACATCAGCCGCGATCTGCATACGGATGTGACGGGGGTGCAGACCACGATCACGCTGTTCTTGCTGATCATGGCGGTGCTGATGATTCCGTGTAGCAAGCTGACAGACCGGTTCGGCCGCAAGCGATGCCTCATCGGGGGGCTGATGCTGTACGGCATCGGCACCATCCTGAGCGCGATCGCGCCGAGCCTTGGCGTGCTGATCCTCGGTAACTCGGTGTTCCAAGGCGTGGGCACCGCCTTCTTGATCCCGCCCGTCTACATACTTACGACGCTGGCGTTCACGTCGCTGGAATCGCGTGCGAAGGCGTTCGGGGTGATCAGTGGGATGGGCGGGATCGGTGCGGCGGCCGGGCCACTGATCGGCGGTCTGATCACCTCGGGCATCAGCTGGCGCGCCGCGTTCGTATTCCAAGCCTTGGTCGTCGCGACGATCATCGTCCTGTGCCGTCGAGTCGCAGACCCGATCGCGCCCGACCCCGAGCGTCCGTTTGACATGGTGGGAGCGATTTTGTCGGCGGTCGGCATGTTCTGCGTCGTCTTCGGGATTCTGCAGGCGGATAGCAACGGCGCGCTGTTCGTCCTGTTCCTGGCCATCGGAGCGGCCTTCCTCGCCGGGTTCTTCTTCTACATTCGCGCTCGGGAGCGCACCGGCAAGGAGCCGCTGCTGTCGACCAGTCTGTTCCGTAACCGCACCTCCAATCTCGGCCTCGTGACCCAGAACTTTCAGTGGCTGGTGCTGATGGGAGTGTCATTCGTGGTCTCGGTCTTTCTGCAGACCGAGCGTCACTACAGCGCGATCAAGACGGGCGTGATCTTCACCGCGGCCACGCTCGGCATCCTCGTCTCATCGCTCGCGGCCGAGCGCCTGGCGAAGCGGCGCCAGCAGAAGGTCTTGATCGCGGTCGGATTCGCTACGACTGCGGTAGGTATCGGCCTGCTGCTCGGGCTGGTCAGCGTGGCCTCGTCGAGCGCCTGGGCGCTCGCGCCCGGACTTCTGTTCATCGGGCTCGGCCTGGGCGTGATGCTGACCCCGTCGGTCAACCTCGTGCAGTCGGCTTTCCCGGAGGAGAAACAGGGCGAGATCTCGGGGCTCTCGCGCAGCGTCTCCAACCTCGGCTCATCATTCGGCACGGCGATCGCCGGCACGATCCTCGTCTCGAACCTCGTCTCAGGGAACGGGACCTACGTCGTCGCGATGATCGTCCTCGCCGTTGTCGCCATCGCCGGTCTGGGGATATCGCTCCGCCTGCCCGCCAATCCGCTCCCGGCTGCCGGCGCCCGCATCGCATCTCCCGCCGCCGTCGAAGAAGGACTCGACACCGCCGGCTAACTCGCCACCACTCCCCGGCGGAGCGTCAGCGGATGGTGGGCCACAGGGCGTCCATCGAGAGGCGACGACCGGAATCGAACCGGTGTAGACGGCTTTGCAGGCCGCTGCGTAGCCACTCCGCCACGTCGCCGGGCCCGCCAAGGGTAGCGACCGTCAGGCGCCCGAGACGGTCCTGAGTACCAGGGCGTTGCCCGACGGATCGTGGAGCAGGACGCCGTCGCCGAAGGGCTCGGTGTCCAGGCCGGCGTCGCGGATCCGGCCGAGCAGTACCTCGAGCGCGGCGGCGTTCGGGAGCACGATGTCGTACGAGTGAAGCCCCACCGAACCGGGCGGCGGGGGAGGGGAGCCGGCGCTGTTCCAGGTGTTGAGCCCCAGGTGGTGGTGATAGCCGCCGGCCGACACGAACAGCGCGCCGGGGTAGCCGCGCACCATCACGTCGAAGCCGAGCACCTGGCTGTAGAAGGCCTCGGTTCGCTCGAGCTCGGACACCTGCAGGTGAACGTGGCCGATCGTCGTGCCCTCTGGCGCGCATTCCTGGAATCCGTCGGTTTTGCGCAGCTCTGCGAGCAGGTCGTCGAGGTCGAGGGGCAGCGTCGCCATCTCGAGCTGGCCGTCGGTCCGGCGCCACTCCTCGCGGGGGCGGTCGCGATAGATCTCGATCCCGTTGCCGTCGGGATCGGATAGGTACAGCGCCTCGCTGACCAGATGGTCGGAGGCGCCATCGAGTGGCCACCGCGCCTGTGCGAGCCGGGCCAGCGCGAGCGCCAGATCGAGCCGCGACGGCATCAGGACCGCCACGTGGAACAGGCCGCTGGCGCGGCGGTCGAGCGGCTTGGCCCCCGAGTCGCCGTGCAGCTCGACGAGGGGCGTCCCGGCATTGGGTCCGAGCGCCAGCGATCCGTCCTCGAGCTCATAGAAGCGCAGCCCGATCACCCGCTCGTAGAACTCCCGGGAGCGCTCCAGGTCCGGCACGGTCAGGCGAACGGCGCCCATTCGCGTGGCGGGATCGATCGCGACGTGACCGCTCGCCCCGAGCTCGGTGGTCATGGTCATCAGCTTACGCCGCCGCGTGGGTCAGACGAGCATGCTGTTCGACGAGCTCGCCGACGATCTCGGCCAGATGGTCGCGGATCTCCAGGTCGGTCAGGACGCCGTCGTCGTCGAAGCGCAGGGGGGCCTTCGCCACCGGGAGCTCGACGTCGAGGACGCGCGCGGATGCGATGCCGAGCGCTCTGCGCAGGTGATCCTGCGCCCAGAGCGCGCCGTACTCGCCGGCACTCGCCCCGACCACGGCCGCAGGCTTGCCCCATAGCGCTGCGCCCTTGCCGCGCGGCCGCGAGGCCCAGTCGACCGCGTTCTTGAGCTGGCCCGGCACGCTTCCGTTGTACTCGGGCGTCGCGAACAGGACCGCGTCGGCCGCGGCGATCTGCTCCCGCAGACGCCTCGCTGCTGGCGCTGGGAAGTCCCCGTCGCGATCCTCGTTGTAGGGAGGCAGCGCCTCGAGGCCGTCGTAGAGCTCGAACTCGACACCTTCCGGCGCCAGCTCTGCGGCGGCGCGCAGCAGCGCCGTGTTGTACGACGCTGCGCGCAGGCTGCCGGAGATCCCCAGGATCTTCATGTCCGGTTACGCCCCCTTGACGGCCGAGACGCTGACGACGAGCTTGACCTCGTTGGAGACCAGCAGGTTGCCGTTGGGGAGGGTCTGGTTCCACTTCAGATCGAAGTCGCGGCGATCGATCGTGCCCTCGACCTCGAAGCCGATCCGCTCATGGCCCCACGGATCGATGCCGCCCTCGCCGGCGGTGCCGGTCAGCTCGATCGGCTTCGTGATGCCCTTGATCGTGATCTCGCCGGCGAGACGGACCCTGCCGTCCTCGCTCGCCTCGAGTGCGGTCGTGTGGAAGGTGATCTGAGGATGCTGCTCGGCGTCGAAGAAGTCGGGCGCCGCCAGGTGGGCGTCGCGCTGCTCGTCGCCGGTGTCGATGCTCTCGACCTCGACCGTTCCCTTCAGCACCGGCGCCTCGCCGGACGCGTCGATCTCGCCCTCGAACGTGCGGAACGCGCCGCGGACGGTGGCGATCCCCATGTGGCGAACCTCGAAGCCGACGGCCGAGTGCTTCGGGTCGACGCTGTAGGTGCCGGCCGGGATCAAGCGCGGCGTGGGTGTGGTGGTTGACATTTCGTGCTCCTTGAGGGAAGTGCTTGACTGTGCAACCGATCCTAGCAGAAAGATTGCGCAATCAAGTATTGTGCCCTCAAGCACTCCCGACGACCGAGCGCCCAGTCGCGGCGGTGGAGTCCGCTGAACTTGCAGGTCGCCGGGCGAGCGGTTACTCGACCGAGCAGGAGCCCTCGGGCCGCGCGCCCGGAAGGCGGCTCAGCAGGGAGGCGAGCTGGTCGACCTCCTCCTCGCTGAAGTGCTCGAGGAATAGCCGGCGGATGCCGGCGATGTGGGTCTGACCCGCCTCGCGGAGCTTCTCGTACCCGATGTCGGTGAGCTGGGCGTACGACACGCGGGCGTCCTTGGAGCACGAGACCCGCTCGATCACGCCACACTCGACGAGTCCGTCGACCAGCCGGGTGATGCCGGACCGTGTGAGCATCGTGCTCTCGGCGATCGCCGACATCGGCAGCCTGCGCTCGTCGGCTTGCGCCAGGTACAGAAGCACCTCGTAATCGCGAGCGGTCAGCCCGTGCTCGGCGATCAGCTCGGCGTCGAGGAGCCGCAGGATCGACGCGTGGCTCTGCAGATAGCCGCGCCACGCCTCGAGCTCGGTGCCATCGAGCCGGGAGGAGGTGATCGTGTCCATGGAACAGATTGTAGTTGACGGGTCAACGGGAAAGTGCTATTGCGAGCCGATTTAAGCGCACCTCACGGGCGAGGCCAACATGGAAATCCGTCCACGCCCGATACGCTCGTCTGCGTGCAGGAGATCGCACCCGATCTGTGGCACTGGACGGCGCACCACGAGCACATTTCGACGCCCGTCAGCTCGTACTACCTGGCCGGCGACCGGGTTCTGATTGACCCGATGATTCCGGAGGAGGGACTCGACTGGTTCGAACAGTACGGCCGTCCCGAGCACATCGTCCTCTCCAACCGTCACCACGACCGCGATTCCTGGCGGATCCGCGACGCATTCGGGACCACGGTGCACTGCATCAGCAACGGCCTGTACGAGCTCGAGGGGCGGGGGCCAGCGGAATCATTCGAATTCGGCGACGAGCTTCCCGGCGGCATCGTCGTCCACGAGGTGGACACGATCTGCCCTGACGAGTGCGCGCTCCATCTCCGCGATCACCGCGCACTCTCGTGCGCCGACGGCATCGTCCGCGGCGCCGACGGGGGCCAGTTGAGGTTCGTTCCTGACGGGCTGATGGACGAGCCCGAGCAAACGAAGGAGGGGTTGCGCGCCGCCTACCGTCGCCTACTCGGGCTCGAGTTCGATCGGTTGCTGCTCGCGCACGGGGCTCCTGTCCTCACGGACGGAGCCGCCGCGCTCGAGTCGTTCGTCGGCTCCTAGTAAAAACCGCCCGTCGTCGTGGTCAACGGGTACGGGTTCGTACTCGTGGTCCCGGTTGACGGGTACGGGTTCGTGCTCCCGGTCGACGTCGAGGGCGTCGGACCTGCACCTGTCGCTGCCGAGACCCGGCTCACGTGCCAGATCCCACCGAAGGTGTTGATCCCCTCGCCGGTCGCCGTGCCCTTACCGTGGTCGCCCGAGTACGTGTAGAGGGGATGGCCGCCGAGTGTGACCTGCGTGAACCCATCGCGGTGCAGAACTCCGAGCTTTCCCTTGATGCCCGGCGCCTTGGTCGGCTTCTTCCCCGAAGCGACCTTGACCGGGGGCCAGAACCCAAAGCAGCCGTTTGCCTTGGTGCACTTGGGATGGCGGGCTGAATCGCCGGTCAGCGTGTACACGGCGGCGCCGCGCGAACTGACCACGACCCCCTCGTGGACGGAGCTCCCGGTGGTGTTGGTGACGGTCTCGTTCTTCGCGGTCCGCACCGTGAACGACTTGGCGACGGCGATGCTCACGAGTGCTGCGGCAGCGAACCCGGCAAGCAGCGCCGTCAGGAGTGCGGCGGACTTGCGGGCCCTGAAGCGGGGCTGACGGTGCATGTGTGTCCCTCCTCCGTTCGTGGTGACTCCTCTGGAGGGACGCCGGGCACGGCGGTTCTCTTCCCGCGCCCGCGCGATCCGCTCGTCTCAGGTGACCTTCAGAGTGCCCTGCATGCCCGCCTGGCGGTGCCCAGGCACGCTGCAGAAGAACGTGTAGGTACCGGGCTTGAGGTTGACCGTCAGGGTCTTGCTCCCCCCTGAGAAGGTGGGGGTGGCCCCGACCACCGGACCGCTGGCGCCCTGCTGGATCGTCATGTTGTGACCCAGGGAGGCCATGTTCGTGAAGGTGATGGTGACCTTGCCGGACTTGGCGGTCAACGAGCTCTTCGTGAACTTGAGCTGGCCGCTCGGGTCGGCCGCCTCCGTCAGCGTCGAGCCGCCACCGCCACCGCCACCTGACGTTGATGCGGACGTGGATGTCGACGGCGAGCTTGCCGCCGACGAACTCGTGCTGGTCGTCTTACTGCTCGATCCGCCGCACGCGGCGAGACCGATCGCCAGCGCCGTGACGCCGAGCGCGATCGTCGGGAACTTGCGCATTGCTGACAGCTCCTCTCGGTTTGGCCAGTCGCGGCGGGTGCGCCGCGGATGACTTGCTCACAATGACGCTGAGCCGCAGCCATCCTTCCCACCTGGGGATTCTCCACCAGCACGGGTCCAGGGTAAAGGCCTGGGTCAGGTTCCCGACGGAGAGGGGCGGATCTCGCCTCGTCCGGCGATCGCGAGGTCGGCGGGAAGTCGAACGCCGCTTCGGCGCGCCAGCACCTCCAAGCCGATCCGCCACGCGATGATCGCCTCCCGCTGTGTGCTCTCGGTGTCGGGGAGGCGATCGAGGTCACGCTCGCGCAGACCTTGCACGAGTGCGTTCAGGTACGAGTCCTCCAGGATGAACGTGTGGGCGTACTCGGCATGGAGGGCGCGGAGGACGGACGTGGTGGGGCTGATCGACTCGATGTCGACCGTGGACTGCGCGAACCGCGTCTCGAGCTGCGCCATCCGCCGAGAGGCCTCGACCGAGCTGAGCCTGTGCTCGTGGTAGCCGGCGAGGATCGGGTCGGCTCCGTCGAGCAGCCGGTTCACGGCCAACCGCACCGGCTCGACCCTGCTCAGGTAGGTTGTGAGCGCCGACCGGGCGTGCTGACCCGTGCTGGGCCGACGCGACTGGTCGCTTCCACAGCCGACCAGTAGCGCCGTACCCAGCAGGGCGCAGACAATCCGCGTGAGCACCGCGCACCCGCGAGCTCAGTAGGCGTAGCTGCTTCCGCCTCCGCCCGACGACGCCGGAGTGCTCGATGAGGCGCTCGCGCTCGAGGACGAGGTGCTCGCTCGGGTGCTGACGGCATTCCAGACGCCGACGTCCTTGACGCCCTGGCCGTTCGCCTGACCGGGCTGGTCCTGGGCGAAGGTGTACAGCGGCATTCCCTTGTAGGTGACCTGCTCGACCCCGTCGGGACGCTTGATCTCGCCCAGCGAGCCAACGCTGCCGCTGGGCTTTGCGCCCCCGGCCACGGTCAGCGGGTGCCAGATCTGCGTGCACGCCGCGTTGGTGCAGATGAACTTTCCGCCCCGCTCAGCGCTGAGGCTGTAGAGCGTCATGCCCTGCCCGTTGACGAGCACGGTACTGCCCAGTTTTGCGTTCGACGCCGACTTGACGGTCATCCCCGAGGACGACGTGCCCGTCGATGAGGACGCGGGCTGGGCGCTGGAGGATGCGGTACTACTCGGGCCGGAGCTGCTGCCACACGCGCTGATGAGCGCGGCGACCGCGAGCGCCGGCAGGACGACTTTGAGGGAAGTTCGCACGGTGGGACTCCTGTGTTGGCTGGATTCGGTTCGTTGGAACCTGTTGGTGTGAAAGACCCCGTCGGCGGCTGATTTC